>MSXT01000039.1 GCA_002083595.1 Proteobacteria bacterium ST_bin16
TCTCTGCTAGTCTAGAGCCATCTATTTTAGAGGATGGGTGTTTTATGCAAAAAGGAAATTGCGCTTTGCAGATAGGAATTATGAATTTCAAAACCATGCCAATTCTTGTCAATTTGTTAAGTTTAAAATGCGCTGATAACGATCAATTTTTTTATCATCGCACGAAAAATTTCCTGCTAATCATGCTCATGAGCGTTTGTTTGTTATCGATGCAAGAAGCATTTGCATGGGATGTATCCGTTAAGCCGATTTCCGACAAGCTGGTATTAAAAACGAATGACACGCGATGGATCCGTTTAGGCGCCGGTTATCGCGGCACAGGATTGTGGACAGAAAACCTTAATGGCAATTTAAGCAGCGGTCATTACAGTAATGACAATGCGCGTCTCTATTTAAACGGTCAAATCAATCAGCATCTCAAGTTTGAAGTCAATACCGAATGTTTTTTCTGTAACAACACCGCCACTGGTGAAAATCCCCGGATGTCTTATAACATTCTGGATGCGATAGCGAAATTTGAATATAACCGGTACTTTAATGTCTGGGGTGGGCGCATGTTGGCGCCTACGGAACGGGGAGAACTAAGCGGTCCTTTTTTTCAGGCTACGCATGATGCATTTAAAACTCCGTTCTTCTCTCAAGATTTCAGTGTTAAATTCGGCGAAGGCGGTGCAGGCCGATATGGCCGTGACGATGGTGTAACTTTCTGGGGTAATGCGGCACCCGGTTTCGTACCTGGAACGCTTGGTTACGCGATGGGGGTTTTCCGCGGTTTGGAGTCATCGCATACATCCGGACCCAATTCGAGCGGCACGGTCCTTACAGCCGCGCGCGTTACCTATAACTTTTTGAATCCGGAAAAAAATCCCGGTTACTATACTTCCAGTACGTATTATGGCAAAGCCGGAGATATTTTAGCGGTGGCATTCGGCATGTCATATCAAAAGAATGGCGCCGGATCTTCTGTGCATCGCAGTGATTTTCTTGGTTTTGTAGGCGATGCGTTATTTGAGAAAGTGCTTCCCAATAACATGGGGGTCTTCACGGCAAATGGTGAATACAAGCAATTTTATGCAAATTATTCGACTGCCGCGTTTAGTGATAAAGACTGTTTTTGTATGTTCGATGGTAAATCATGGACAGTCACCGGTCTTTATTTAATACCCCATAAAATTGGTATCGGGCAATTCCAGCCCTACGGCAGATTTACCAGTGTTCAACCTAACCACAGCAGTAACAGGGAAGAAATAGAAACGGGTGTCAATTACATTATCGATGGCTTTAATGCGCGCATTTCGGCTTATTATCAGCATGGCGATCTATTAATGAAAGGATTGAATTATGCGCCTGGCATAGCGAGTCCGGCGGTCGATGTTTTTAAAATGTCGTTCCAATTGCAGATTTAGATCAACATTCGATCAATAACACGCAAATGCGTTACTAAGATCATGCTTCTACCCACTTACTCTGAAGAACCAGTCATTAAGCCACGGGATTCTGCTGTTTTGAATGATCACAAGCCGTCTATTACCGCGCTATCCGGAAGCAAAAGCCACCCAGATCATCAGCCGCTACAAGCCAGATTATCACTCAAATTTGCTGCCATTGACGATACAACACGTTTAGTAGAACGGGATCATTTTGGTCCGCTGCTGGTACAAAAACCATTGTATCCAGAAGGACGGAAAGTTTGCCATGCTGTCATTATTCATCCGCCCGGCGGGGTTGTTGGCGGAGATCAGCTCGAGATTACCGCTGATGCCGAAGCCTCTGCAAAAGTACAGATTACGACACCGGGTGCAGCTAAATGGTACAAAGCCAACGGCCACACTTCCCGGCAAAAAATCAGAATCCGCGTCAAAAAGGGTGCTTCTCTTGAATGGGTACCGCAAGAAACCATCTTCTATAACCATACTGACGTGGCCGTTGATCACCAAATCATACTTGAGGACGATGCGGTTTATATTGGTTGTGAAATTTTGTGTTTTGGCCGGACTGCGTTTGGCGAAACGTTTAGCGATGGTCAAATCAAGCAACGTACCAGCATTCAGCGGAATGGCAAGATCATTTGGTTAGAGCAAATCCGGTTACGTGGTGAGGATGCAGCGATGAACGGACCATTGGCTTTGTCGGGCAAAACGGTGTGTGCCACGCTGCTGCTGACGGGAAAAACAATACCTCAACCATTGCTGGATTTAGCCCGGGAGGAAGCTGGCAAGATCGCTCACGGAGTTGGTCAAGTAGGCATGTCTCAGCTTAAGGCGGTTACTGTGGTGCGTTATTTGGGAGATTCAAGCGAAGTGGCTCGGCATGTCATGTTGCGTGTCTGGGGATTGCTACGCCCGGAACTGATCGGATGCGCCGCGATTGTGCCACGAATGTGGAGTACATGATCGATCGTGGCGGTTCTACATAACATCACAGCTGCTGCAGCAATTTTATCGTAAATGTTGTTTTACCCAGGAGAAAAACTATGGACTTAACACCTAGAGAAAAAGACAAACTGCAAATTTTCACCGCTGGATTACTCGCTGAAAGACGTAAAGCGCGCGGTTTACGGCTCAATTATCCGGAAGCGGTTGCATTAATTACTTGCGCGGTATTGGAAGGAGCCCGGGACGGCAGGACAGTCGCAGAACTGATGACAGCCGGTCAGAGAGTATTGACTCGGACTGATGTAATGGAAGGCGTTCCCGAAATGATTCCGGATATTCAAGTCGAAGCCACTTTTCCGGATGGAACCAAACTGGTGACTGTGCATAATCCGATAGTTTAATTGATACTAAAAGAATAGGAGATTGTCATGAGAGTACCAATGATCCCCGGAGAAGTATTCACGGAGTCTGGTGAAATCGAATTGAATGTCGGTAGAAGAACAAAAACATTAACTGTTTCAAATGGCGGAGATCGCCCAATTCAAATTGGGTCCCACTTTCATTTTTACGAAGTGAATTCAGCCATGAAATTCGACCGTGAAGCTGCGTATGGCATGCGGTTGAATATTATGGCGGGAACAGCTGTGCGCTTTGAACCAGGGCAAGAAAGAACTGTGGAGCTGGTCGATCTCGCGGGAGACCGGATCGTTTATGGATTTAATCAAAAAGTGATGGGCAAACTCAAATAGTTTGTATCGCAATAATTTTACAGGAGTTAAAAAATGAGCGTAAAAATTTCCCGTCAAACTTATGCGGAAATGATGGGCCCAACGACCGGAGATCGAGTCCGATTAGCCGATACAGAACTTTTTATTGAAATTGAAAAAGATTTCACGACCTACGGCGAAGAAGTGAAGTTCGGTGGCGGCAAAGTGATCCGGGATGGTATGGGTCAATCGCAACGTAATCACGCAGATGTCATGGATACGGTGATTACCAATGCAGTCATAGTCGACCATTGGGGGATCGTCAAAGCGGATATCGGCATTAAAAATGGCAAAATCGCTAATATCGGCAAAGCCGGAAATCCCGATATTCAACCGAATGTGACGATGGCAATTGGTTCGGGCACCGAAATTATTGCCGGTGAGAATCTGATCGTTACCGCCGGAGGCGTGGATACGCACATCCATTTCATTTCGCCACAACAGGCCGAAGACGCCATGATGAACGGTATTACCACCATGCTGGGCGGTGGTACCGGTCCGGCGGTAGGAACAGCGGCAACCACCTGTACGCCGGGACCTTGGCATATTCACTCGATGCTCCGGGCATCCGATGGACTGGTCATGAATACCGGCTTCTTTGGCAAAGGCAATACCAGCTTACCTACACCGCTTGAAGAACAAGTGTTGGCGGGCGCATGCGGATTAAAGCTGCATGAAGATTGGGGAACAACGTTCGCGGCCATCGATAACTGTTTGGCAGTCGCCGACAAGTATGATGTGCAAGTTGCGATTCATACCGACACCATCAATGAAGGCGGCTATCTGGAAAACACCATTGCCGCGATGAAAGACCGTACCATTCACACCTTCCATACCGAAGGCGCCGGGGGTGGTCATGCGCCGGATATTATCGCGGTTGTAGGCCTTGACAATGTTTTGCCGTCATCGACCAACCCTACCCGCCCTTACACGGTCAACACGCTGGACGAGCATTTGGACATGCTGATGGTATGCCACCACTTGCACGCCAATATTGCCGAAGATCTGGCTTTTGCGGAATCGCGCATCCGTAAAGAAACGATCGCCGCGGAAGATATTTTGCATGATATGGGTGCAATTTCGATGATGTCCTCCGATTCACAAGCGATGGGCCGTATCGGTGAAGTGGTTTTACGCACCTGGCAGACTGCGCACAAAATGAAAGTACAACGCGGCACATTGCAGGAAGATAATTCCAGAAATGACAACTTCCGTGTTAAGCGTTATGTCGCAAAATATACGATTAATCCCGCCATCACACACGGTATCGCACATGCCGTTGGATCGGTAGAAACAGGCAAATATGCTGATCTTGTACTATGGAGGCCGGCATTCTTTGGTGTTAAGCCATCCATGATTCTGAAAGGCGGCATGATCGCGGCATCGCTCATGGGCGATCCCAATGCATCGATCCCAACACCACAACCCGTGCATTACCGCTACATGTTTGGCGGATACGGCGGCGGCATCAAAACATCCTGCTTTACATTTGCCTCTCAAGCCGCGCTGAACGCTGGCTTAGTCGAGCAATTGAAGCTGGATAAAAACCTGATTACGGTTAAAAATACCCGTAATCTGCGCAAGAAAGACATGATTCACAATAGCGCAACACCCAAAATGGAAGTCGATCCGGAAACTTATGAAGTGCGCGCTGATGGACAATTGCTGACATGCGGCGCCGAAGATGTGCTGCCAATGGCACAGCGATACTTCCTCTTCTAGGAATATGGCTGGCATTGGAGATGCTCAGCAAAAGATGTAAGAAGAAATTGTTCCATTGACAAAATGGTGGCTATCATAGCTTCGTTGCTGTGATAGCCGGTTGGTAATCGTTTTCATTGACCAAAATAATAAAATGCTTACGCTCAATACTAAAATAGATCATGCAGAATCAGTTTTTGCGCAACTTGTGCTTCCCTATGAAATGCGCGAAAACAGCAGATTAAGAACAGCACTTGCATCGGGCGAGGAGGTAGCCATTTTTACCGCGCGCGGCACTGTACTGCGCAATAACGATTTACTCAAAGGCGATGATGGCCGCGTTGTGCAGATTGTTGCAGCGCATGAATCCGTTTACCGGATTACATGTAAAACGCCGCACGATTTATTGCGTTGCGCTTTTCATTTAGGTAACCGGCACACACAAACGCAAGTGGGCGAAGGCTTCTTGCGGATTCATCAAGATCCGGTATTGAAACAAATGCTGGAGGGTCTGGGGGCCACGGTTATGGAAGAAAGCGCGCAATTTGAACCGGAATCGGGCGCTTATGGCGCAGGCGGCGGGCACCATCACCACCATGGTGACGGGCATTATCATGCGCACGGACCGCTTGCTCCGATACCGGCACGGCAAAAGATTCACCGGCCTTCCGATCCTCAATCCTAGGAAATGACTTTGCAAGCCGCTGCGTTGCTCCGTTTACTGCAATTGGCCAGCCCTTCTTTGCCGATAGGCGCATACACCTATTCGCAGGGTCTGGAATCCGCCATCGAAAAGGGTGCTGTCCATAATGAGAGCTCGGCGCGTGCGTGGATTTCCGAATCCTTAAGCATCGTTGCCGACTTTGAAGCACCCATTGTATGGCGCTTGCTGAAAGCTTTCTCTGAACGCAATGCCGAGGCTGTGAGTTATTGGAGCGAATGTTTTATTGCTGCCCGTGATACCGCTGAGTTTCGTGCGGAAACGATCCAAATGGGCTATTCCTTAGGAAAACTCGTGCTGGATCTGAACATCGCGGATGAATCGTTGCGCACAATCCTGGTAAACCAACCGGAAATTCCCTTGCCTACGGCTTTCGCGTGCGCCGCCGAAGCGCTTGCGGTGCCTCATGAAGCGGCGCTGCTTGGTTTATTGTTTTCCTTGATTGAGAATCAAGTGCTTGTCTGTGTTAAATCCGTGCCGCTAGGACAAGTTTCCGGACAAAGCCTGCTATTTTCACTCCACCCCATGATAGAGAAAGCATCACATCACGCCCAATCGCTTGATGACGACGAATTGTCGAATTGGGCGCCAGGACTTTCATTACTGTCCATGCAGCACGAGATTCAATACAGTAGAATTTATCGATCATAAACGCGAGGTATTAGACCATGAATAAACAACCCAATCCGCTTCGAGTAGGCATCGGTGGTCCGGTAGGGTCCGGCAAAACGGCGTTATGCGAGGCGCTCAGCAAAAGAATGCGCGATCGTTATGAGATGGCTGTGATCACGAACGATATCTACACCAAAGAAGACATGGAGATCCTGTTGCGCGCCAAAGCGCTGCCACCGGAACGGTTGATGGGCGTGGAAACGGGTGGATGTCCGCATACTGCAATCCGTGAAGATGCGTCGATCAATTTGGAAGCCATTGCGCGCATGACGGCCGATTTTCCCGATCTTGATCTTATTCTGGTCGAATCGGGGGGGGATAATTTAGCTTCCACATTTAGCCCCGAATTGTCCGATCTGACGATTTATGTGATCGATGTTGCCGCTGGAGAAAAAATACCGCGTAAAGGCGGCCCTGGCATTACGCGCTCAGCCCTTCTCGTCATTAACAAAATCGATTTAGCTCCCTACGTGGGTGCAAGCTTGGAAGTAATGGCACGGGATGCCAAGAAAATGCGTGGCGAACGCCCCTTTGTGTTTACTAATTTACACACAGGCGAAGGTGTGGATCAGGTGATCGACTTTATTGTAAAACAGGGATTATTGGAAGAAGTAAAGCAGGAATCCGCTTAATTCGCCGTGTTTCCGGCACCTCGGCTAGTTATAAACTTTAACGCTAGCTAAATGTTATTTGGGACAAATCTTTTTTTATATCAATTTTAGGAGTTGATCATCATGGATTGGTCTTTATCAATTGACAAAGCAATACCAAGGCCTTTGCGTGTCATCCTCAGAGGAGTCGGGCAAGTATTTTTTTGCTGCAATGCAGTGACCGGTCTTATTTTTCTTATTGCTTTGTATGTCGGCGGCATTACCGCCGGAATTGCTGCGACAGTGGGAGTCATCAGCAGTACGGTTGCGGCTTATCTTTTAGGTTTTTCGGAAGATGATATTGATGCCGGGCTTTATGGATTTAATGGCACTCTGGTAGGTCCCTGTTTATTCTTATTTCTTGAAAACACACCGCAGCTTTGGCTGTATGTCGTTCTGGCTTCAATTCTATCCACCGTCGTACTGGCTGCGCTGATGCGAATTCTGCAGCCTTATAACATCCCGGCCTCCACCTCCCCCTTCGTTCTCACATGCTGGATGTTTTTGGTGGCTGTTTATGCTTTCGACGGATTTTCACGCGGCCCGGTGTTGCCAGTTCCCGGAATCCCTAGCGATATTGCCGCAGCCTCGGTAGTTTCAACCGAATTCGCCACTTTTACGCAAGCTTCAGCTGAAGCCTGGTATACCGCCATCACCAAAGGGATTGGTGAAGTCATGTTCGCCGATAGTATCATCGTTGGCATTTTATTCCTGACCGGCATTGCGATAACTTCTCTGCGTGGCGCATTCATGGCGTTTTCCGGTGCAGTCGTTGGCGTTGCTGTTCCGGTTTTTCTCGGCGCGGATAAAACGCTTATTGAAATGGGGCTTTACGCTTTCAATCCGGTACTGACTATGATGGCGGTTGGCTGGGTTTTTCTCAAACCCAGTACGGGCAGTGCTATTCTAGCTTTGCTGGCGGGGATTCTGACGATTATCTGTCAAGCCGGATTAGCCAGCTTCCTGGCACCAATCGGTTTGCCGACACTGACATTTCCTTTTGTTCTGGTCATGTGGATGTTTCTGTTTGCAGCCGGTAAGTCCAAGTATTGGGGAAATACTTGATAAGATAAGATTATTAGAACTCCTTAAATTTCAACCCGCCAATGAGCGGGTTTTTTTATTGTTTTGAGTGATCAATATCAAGTCATCGGACTACTATGTGTATGCGAGGTGACGGAATGGGAATGCGGTTCCTGGTTCTGCTCGACTGGAACGATATGCAGTTTGCCATGCCGCACACCGTTGGTGGCCATCACCTGGTGCGCAAAAAGCCTGACATCCTGAACGGTGCCGCGCAGAATCGCAACTTCAAGGCAATTATCGTGATCCATATGCACATGCATGCTCGACAGCGTTAAATCATGATGATGGTGGTATGCGGAGGTTACTTGACTGGCTAAATCTCTTTCATGGTGATTATAAATGTAGCTGAGCGTGGCAATGCAATAGCCTTTGTTGTCTTTTTCCAGGCGGGTGGATTCAAGGTAATCCCGCACCAGATCACGGATTGCTTCCGATCGGTTATCATAACCGCGTGCTTGGGAAACCTTATCGAATTGCTGAAACAGCTGATCATCCATTGAAATAGTAAATCGTTCCATAAAAACCTCCATCGATTGTCATCGATAATGATGATGAAAATAAAAGTCTTTTTCTTATTGCAGCAGCAAGCTTAGACTCATACCGCTGCGCCGGTTAAAAATTCGCTATCCAACTGACGCGCAATGAGCGGTTTTCAATTGGATGGAAGTGCACATCGCTGACTCCGGCGGCAGGTTCGCCGGGTAACCGGGATGTGTAATAGTAATCGATCGTATGGGCATGCGTATTCAATAGATTAAAGCCTTGCAAGGTCATCCGCACATTTTTGCTGATTTTATAACCGATCTGGCCATTGAGCGTCACAATGTGATCGGATTGCACACTGTTGTCTTCGATCAGTGGCCGTTTGCCAAAATAACGGATTTGCAGATTACCAAAAAATGGACCGACATCGTCCACAGTGACCGCTAATTTGCCCACCCCCCGGATTGCGCCGGGTATATGATTGCCCGCCGGATCGGAGCCGCTAAAACGCGCCCGCGCAAGCGCATAATCGACATCGACTGTTAGCCAATCGTTAGGTTTATAGAACAGCGCAACTTCAAATCCTTCCCGCTTGCTTGGACGGGTGGGTTCGGTCGTGCCGGCATCACCAACAAACAGGAGCTCCGAAGCCATATCCAAACGGAATAAGGCAAAGGATGCCTGTAAACCTGGAATGATCGCTGTTCTTGCGCCAACTTCGTAGCCGGTTGAGCGCACCAGCGGGTTGACGGGCTGAATCGGATCGCCGGATTTTGGATCGATGGTGGATGTGGTGCCGCGCGCATCGTTACTATGAAAACCGCCGCCATAGTTGAAATAAAATTCCGTTTGTTGCCAGGGCCCGAAGATCAAGCTTAGCTTGGGATTGGTGATGCTGTCGTAGCGATTGCCCGAATTCACGCTGATATTACTGTTGACATCAAACCAGAAGAAATCCGAACGCACGCCCGCTACGCTGCGGAATTTTTCCAGCCACTGTACGCCGTTCTGATAATAAATACCGATGCTGTTCTGATTGATGTGGTCTTTGCGGGTGGTCGACAAAGTCTGTCGCTGCTTTGTGCTCAACAATCCGTTGTCGATGATATCGTTCTGAAACTGGACGCCTGCGGTATTCTCAACTTCAAAACTGCCTATTTTGTTGACCCAGGCTTGACTCAAATTCATCGCCGACTGAAAGCGTTTATCGAATTGCGAGAATTGATCGCCGTTCACGGGATCATCCAAGAAATAGGTAAAGTTCGAGAATAATGCCGTGCTGGTATGTAGGGTGTACAAATTCAATTGCGTTTTACCGAAGCGCCCGGCGTGCTCTAACGCGCCGGACAGGCTGAAACGGTGCGACTTGCCGCCATCGCTCGGATCGACGGCGCCCAGCCGGGGAATTAAGCCGCTTGCAACCGCCCGCAGCGGAATCTGGTCGGTAGAATTCCATTTTCCACCATAACCCATCGCCGTGACATTGAACTTGGTAGGACCGTTGTCCTGGCTGTAACGCAGCACTGCATTAAATTTTTTGAAATCTTCGTGTTTGATCCACGGACCATCTTTGGTAAGCAATTCCAGCGCATACAAAATATTACCGCCTCCCGCTTTACGCGACTTCGCCACCAATCCGCGCATGAAGCCTTGCTCTCCCAGACCGTAGCTGGCGATACCTTTCGGCAGCGTGTTGACGTAACCCAGGCTGACGGCGCCCGCCGAGGAAAAATCACCCTGTCCCGCATAATAGGGTCCCTTCATGTACTGAACGCTGCTAATCAACTCTGGGATAAGAAAATTGGTATCCGACCAGCCTTGACCATGACCATGCGAGCGTTGGTTGACCAGCATACCGTCGACGGTAATCCGTAAATCCGTGCCATGATCGAGATTGAAGCCGCGTAAGAAATACTGATTGGCTTTGCCTTCGCCGCTATGTTGCGTCACGACCAAACCCGGCACAGTTTCCAGCAATTCACCGGGACGGTAAACGGTGCGTAGATCGAGTTGCTGCTTGAGCACCGTACCTTCATTGGCGGAATCGGCACTGCCTATCAACTCTCTTGCCTTGGCGCGCACAGTCATTTCTTTCAGTGTCGGTACACCGGCCGCGTTGGCTGGCTCCTGCGGCCAGATCAATGAAAGCAATGTGCAGCTGATAAATGTCCGCTGCGGTGATGCATCGAGCTTGGTCATTTTTTACGTATTAATTCTTTAGAAAAATGTATTCATTTCATGCATCTCGGATTATGTTTCTGTAAGCGCCATGCTTAGATTGGATGGCGCTTCTTACTTCACAATAAGGAAAAATCTGATATTTGTATGATAAATTCTTTTTTCTTCACACGAAATAAGTGTTAGCACTTATTTTTATAGGCAGCAATAACCGCTTTAATGCGGATTAATTTGCTCAAGCGAATGAAATACCGGAGATGGGGTAGAATGGAATCAGTTTTTTATTGAAATCGGGCATGCTATGAAAAAATTCATGAACAGCGCGGTTATGCTGATATGTGGAGTGCTGACACTCTTTTTTCACCATTCGCTACTTGCCTCGGACAGTCGTGACAAGCCGAATGTTGTGACTACGGTTTCTCCGATCACCAACATGGTGCAAAACATCGGTGGAACCCATATCAAGGTTACGGGAATCGTTCCCGGTGGCGTCGATTCTCATACCTTCGAGCCCATTCCTTCCGACATAAAAACGCTGCAAGCGGCCGACCTGATCGTCATGAACGGTCTCGATCTGGAATTGCCCACCTTAACATTGGCGGAAAAAATCAAAAAAACGGCAACATCAATCCTGCAATTGGGAAACCGCGCACTGAAAGCAGAAGACTGGCGTTATGATTTCAGTTTCCCGCGCGAGCACGGCCACCCTAACCCTCATGTGTGGCTCAATATTGAATTAGTGATGCGGTATGCGGAAATTATCCGGGAAGCCCTTACCGCCTTGGATCCGGCCAATAAGGCGGCCTATCAGGCGAATGCGGCAACCTATCTCAGTAAGCTGCACAAATTGGATCAAGCGATTTTTGCATGTATCGAGACAATTCCCGAGAAGAGTCGCAAGCTGGTTACTTATCATGATTCTTTCGCTTATTTTGCACCACGCTACGGTATGACCGTGATTGCGGCTATACAACCTGCCGATTTTTCAGAGCCGGGTCCGCAGGAAGTTATCAGCATCATTAAGCAAATCAAAGAATCCGGCGTGCCCGCGATCTTCGGTTCGGAAGTTTTCCCCAGTAAGGTGATGGCGCAAATCGCGCGCGAATCAAAAGCCAAATTTATCGATCAATTGTCCGACGACGCATTGCCCGCCGCGCCTAACCATTCGTTTATTGGCATGATGGTCCATAACATGACCGTCATGACCGAAGCACTTGGCGGAAATCCAACATGCGTGGCTAATATCGATGCCAGCAACATTCCCTTCTGATCCGCAAGCACACCATGCGATCAAATTAACCGGCGTCACCGCTGGTTATGAGCAAAATATCGTATTCGATAATCTCTCGCTGGAAATTGCCGCCGGTCAGTTTACCGGCATCGTCGGACCTACAGCCAGCGGCAAAACTACCCTGCTCAAAATTATCTTGGGCTTGCATTCAGCGCACGCGGGTACAGTGCAACTGCATGACAACACACCTGCAAATAAAGTAAAGCCGGGCACCATTGGTTATGTGCCGCAACTGGGCAGTGTCGACTGGAATTTTCCGGTAACCGTCGAAGAAGTAATTACCATGGGCCTATACACCAATGGCCGTATTTGGCCATGGCTCAGTGCTCTGGAACGCGCACGCGTGCGCGATCTTGCACAGCGATTGAACATCGACAATTGTTTACAGCATCATATTAGCGATATATCGGGCGGTCAGCGGCAACGTGCGTTTCTGGCGCGCGCGTTGATCAACAATCCCAAACTGCTGATACTCGATGAGCCGACTTCCGGCGTGGATATCAAGACACAGCATGAAGTGTTGCATTTATTAAGCGACATCAACCGGGAAGGCATCACCATCATGCTGACGACGCATGACTTAAACGCAGTAGCTTCCCATCTGCCATGGATTATCTGCTTTAACCGGGGAATTGTGGCGCAAGGCCGTCCGCACGACATTTTTACGAATGAAATCATGACCCGGACTTACGGCGGCGATATCGTCATCGTAAAATACCAAGGCCACTTACTCATCGCCAACAGTACCCCGCTCAATTTTATCGATGAGAATCAGTAATGGAATTTCTGCTCGAACCGCTTGAGTATGAATTTTTTCGCCATGCCTTGCTCGCGGCCTTCATAATCGGTGCATCCAGCGGATTGATCGGTGTTTATGTCGTGCTACGCGGCATGAGCTATGTCGGTCATGGACTATCGCATGCGGCAATTGGCGGCGCAATCGTGGGTATCACCCTGAATTTGAATTTTTACACGGGCGCATGCGCAATGGGGTTGCTCGCAGCGCTGATCATCAACAAAATTACAGCAAATAATAAAATTAAACTCGATGCCGCTATCGGCATTGTCACAACCGCCATGTTTGCGCTTGGTGTGGCGATTGTGAGCAAAATGCGTAATTTCAAGCAGAACTTTGAAGCAGTATTATTCGGCAATATCCTCGGCATCACCGATCAAGATTTAATGATCATTGCACTTGTGGCTGGTATCACGCTGATCACCATGTTTTTTAGCTACCGCGCACTGCTCTTCTCCACATTCGATAGTGAAGCGGCACAGGTATCCGGCATCAAGACCGCACAGATTCAATTGCTATTTTCCTTGTTACTGACACTTTCCGTGATCGCATCCTTGAATGTAGTCGGCGTCACCATGGTTGCGGCCACGCTCATTGCACCTGCAATAACGGCGCGAATGTTGACCGATAGCTTTAGCAAAATGATCATGTATTCCATGTGCCTGGGTGCAATAACCGGCGTAACCGGCATGTATCTCAGCTATATTCTTAACGTTCCTTCCGGCACAACCATCGTACTATTCAGCGCGTTGGTATTCAGCCTGTCGTTATTGATAAAACCTCTGCGCAGCCTCAAAAAACGATTACCGCTTCCTTAACACCCAGTGTCTTTCCAGCAGCTCCGCTAAAAGAATCGAGAGTTATGTCGCTATAGCAGTTCAATTTGTATTCGCGGCATGTTCGATTCCGCTAACACCGGCCCATTCGGGTAAAAAGGAGCGCAATAATATGGAAGGATTGATTGTTGAACCATCCAGAACTTATCAAAAACTGCTATCAACCGCGATCGAATCAGGCGGATTGGGTACCAGACAAGTTTCAACGGGTGGTGAAGCGCTCACCTTACTAAGGAAACAACCTTTTGACCTGGTATTTATCGCCACTCACTTGCAGGACATGGATGGCCCGATGTTTTCATCGCAATTACGCGCCGATTCGCGCACCCGGCAAATTCCACTGGTCATGATTACCGCCAACGACGATAAGGAATTTCAGGACGAAGCATTTTCAGCCGGTGTGACAGAAATATTTTCCAAGCACGAATTGGATAAAATCACCAGTTATACCGTGCAGTTCTCAAGAAAACGATGCAACAAAGCGATGAGCGGTCATATTTTGTATCTTGAGGACAGCACCTCCACGGCAAGCGCAGTGACTGCATTGCTGACCGATTGCGGTTATACCGTGGATCATTTCAGCAATGGTGAAGAAGGATTGCTGGCGTTGCAAAACAATGATTATGACTTGGTGTTAGCCGATACTTTGCTGAAAGGCAGACTCAATGGTCACGCGATTGTAAAAGCCATTCGCAGTCTTGAGGATGACAAAAAAGATGTACCGCTACTGGTCTTCTCGGTTCTTGACGATGCAAAGCGTAAAGTGGAATTGCTGCGCTCCGGTGTCAATGATTACGTCAGCAAGCCGCTGATCCAGGAAGAATTACTAACACGAATCAACATGCTGATCAGTAACAAGAAATTGTTAAGTAAAGCAATCATGCAGCAGGGCCAGATGCTCGAATTGGCAATGAAGGATCCACTTACCGGTTTATATAATCGCTTTTTTCTGCTGGAAACGGCGCCATCGAAATTGAGTGAGGCCGCTCGGCACAGCATTTCATGCAGTTTGATTATGGTGGATATCGACCGGTTCAAAACCATCAATGATAATTTTGGTCTCGCCAGCGGAGATAAAGTATTGAAAGAAGTTGCCGCGACACTTACCGGCTCCATTCGCAGAGAAGACATCGCAGCACGTTATGGTGAGGAAGAATTCGCCCTGCTGCTGCCGCATTGTGATCTTGCGGGTGCGGCAATGATCGCCGAAAAAATACGTCAATCCATCGAGCATCTGCACCCCTCCGGCATTCAAGTCACCGCAAGCCTGGGTGTCGCAGAATTACAACCAAACTCACCCGATGGTTTTTCCGGCTTATTGAAAACTGCCACAGAAGCAGTCGACCGGGCTAAAGCAACTGGCTGTAATCGAATCTTCGTGCACCAATCGTAAAGAACCTGTGGAGCGCAGATCAAGTTTAAAAAACTGTGGCTGCTACGCAGAATTCCGTTCCTGCATGATGACCGCATGGCTCTGAATATAACGTTGTTGTTTCTTTTCCTTGATTGCGCCGACATGCACCAGAATCAACGCATCCACGCAGTTTGAGAATTGCGGATCGATATTAAAACCGAGAAACTCGCAACCGCCCGGCTCGCACAATTCCACGTACTGCTTATACAGCACCGGCACTTTAACACCGGATGCATCGAGTTTCTCTTTTAGCAGTACATACGCGTGCTTATATTCCGTTTCATCAGCGGCTTTGTTGTACGTTGCAAAATCCGCTGCTGCATCAAACTCAAACGGAATCCTGGGAGCGATCAGCTGCTGGTCATTGCCGCACAGTTGATGGTAGAAATTTGCGATCGTTTGTTGCGCCGCTTCCGGTAGCGCAGTGCTCATCGACACCGGCCCGACCATATAGCGAACTTCCGGATGCTGATACAAATAAGCCCCGATGCCATACCATAGATAATCTAAGCTGCGTTTATTTTGATAGCGAGGCTGAATGAAACTGCGTCCCAGCTCGATCGATTGCTCCAAGTATGGCAGAAATGCCGGATTAAATGCAAATAAGCTGTGCGTGTATAGTCCCTCTGCACCACGCGTTTTGAGAATTCTCGCCGCTTCGCCGATACGATAAGAGCCGATAATTTCCAACTCATCTTCATCCCAAAGAATCAGATGCCGGTAGTAGCGATCGTAACTGTCGACATCGAGGGCATTACCGGTGCCCTCCTGAACCTGGCGGAATGACAATTCACGTAACCGCCCGATTTCGCGCATCACACTGGAATTCGGTAGATAGTCGAACAGATAAATATGCTTGCCGTCCTGCGTTTTGCCAATCAACTGCGACGCTTTCAGTTCCTTGCGGATCAACTTGGTGCGGACGGGATGAATGATATTTTCAATCGGCTTAAACAGTTCCTTCTTTTTCTTCTCGCCGAGCCAGTAAACTTGCTTGCGCATCAACTTTGCTGCCGCTTTCTTGGATAAATCCATCGCGGCGATCGATTCCCACGGAATCGGTTTGCCAATGCGGAACGAAACTTCACCGCCTTTCTTGTTGAACATTTCATTGACCAGCATCATCGTACCAAGCGGCTTGTAAATGCTCGATAAACCATAAAACATCGCGGAATTTTTGCCGCCGATATGCACCGGCACAATCGGCGCTTTGGTTTTCTTGGCCAACGAAATAAATCCGGATTTCCATTTACCGTCGCGCACCCCCAGCGGAGAAATACGCGACACTTCGCCAGTGGGAAACACAATCACCGCTTGCTCCGCCTCCAGCGCCGCTACAATCAAGTTCAAATTGTCGCGATGCTTCGCCACCTTGGAAAAATTATCCACCGGCAGAAACAAACTTTTCAGCGGATCGATACAATCCAGCAAGCTCGTCGACACAATCTTCACATCGGTGCGAATCTCCGATACTAATTTCAACAGCGTCAAACCATCCAGTGAACCGAGCGGATGATTGGCTACAATCAATACCCGGCGCTGATCCGGAATGCGTGCCCGGTCCTTGCTGGAAACCTGAAACGAAAAATTAAAATGCTCCAGCACCGCATCGTTGAATTCCAGTCCTTCCAAATGCCGATGCGTCACGATAAAACGATTGATCTCTTCCTGATGCAACAGCTTCTTCAACAACGAAGACGCCGCTTTCATTAGCGGCTTATCGCTCTGCGCCTGCGAATCTGGGAAATAATCTTTCAGCATTGCATCGACATCCAGCATAAAACCGACTCCATTACGGGAATTGAATGTTGATGAGGATATAGGATTAATGTGACAAGAAAATGACAGTGAGTTTTTTTACTAATTGATTCATCTCATGTTTGTGAATCTTATGAAGATTGATATGATGAAAGCCAAATCAAAAAGTTATCATAAAACATCTCCCTGGGCATTCGATTCATTCATGAAAATTCGAAGAATTTCACTTACAAAAGAAGCACTGCTCAAGATGGCGCCACCCGATCGAGATTTTCTATTATTGGCAGGTCATATTCAAAATGAATTGAATTCACTTCATAAAGTATTTACTTGGTGCCTCCAAAACCGTTCTTTAGAGGATTCAGCAACAATCGAAAATATTGCTAGTAGAGCACAAGCGATGATCTATGCTCGTTTACTTGCCGGTAAGCTCTGCGAAGCACGACAAGTTCTGGATATTTCTTTCTTTGGCACAAAGCTCTCTCATCGTATTGAACCGCGTTTGCATCCCAATGCGCAAGCTGCGCTAAGTAGAATAAAGCGCTACTTTGGACGCGCCAATACCATCTATAAAGTCAGAAACTCTTTTGCCTTTCACTATTCAGCTGATGAGTTCAGTCTCCATTGGGAGGCTGCTATCAACGAATCATCGTTTGAAGTTATTGCTGGTGGAACCGTTGGCAACAATCTTTATCTGGCATCTGAATTAGTTGCTAATACTGCAATGCTTAGTAATATCAACCCAATAAATCTTGAAGATGCTCTTGGTTCACTCTTCAACGATACCCAATCAATGGCATCGCAATTTGCAGATTTTCTAGAAGGCGCTATCGTCGCAATCCTTGAAGAACAATTCGGTTCCGGCCTATCTGGCATCGGCCAAGAAGAAGTCATTCTGCCTACTCACAAGTTCTCAGAAGTTAGTATTCCGTACTTCTGCGTTCCAGATGATAGAGCGAAAAATGCTTAGCGCTCAAGGTATAAGATCTACAAGAAGAGCTTATTGCATCAAGAGCTCAATCGTTTTCATTCGATATTGCTTTCTCGCCACACTCGAAATGACAATTAGCCTAAGATTCTCTAACAAGTCATTCCAGTGGATCGGTTTAATGAAAGTATGCCAAGCAGTGGAATATTGACGTTAAAAATCACAAAACCGACGCATCTTTCAGCCTCAGATTTTCAACATATGGAACAAAATCACGATCTGAGAAAAGCAAAGGTGTTTTGGTTTCGATGCAGTACGTGGCGATGAGGCAATCGATGGTTTTTCTGATGGTAATGCCTTGCTTTCTCAGCATGCGATAGTTCTGGGCCGATTTAATTGCCAAATCACTGTTGCAAAGTTGCACGAGCTCAAGCTCTGTCAGTAGTGATTTTGCTATTTGATAATCTTTGTCGTTTCTAAATCCTTGCAGCACTTCAGCTAAAATTAAATCTCCAACAATGATCACCGTGCTGGACAGATAATGATCGAGTTTTTCGGTCTGATCGCTAATTTTACCGTTGAAAAAATCCACCCATACACTGGTGTCGATCAATACCATCAATCCGTTCTCATGTCATCGAGATTACCATCCCATTTCAATTTACCCCGATGCTGCTTGATCTCTTCTTGTTTCTTTATTCTTATCAAAGTTAACAAGCCAAGTTCTACGGCTTCTTTTTTGGTCTTTGCGCCGGTCAACTTGATGACTTCATTCATCAGTTCGTCATCAATAACAATATTGGTTCTCATCATACCTCCATGTGTATGGTTGCACTCTATTGTACACATAGAATATAGAATACGCATATCGTTCACTCGTTGTTATTGGCTGGATAGCTCGTTTATCGTTGTATCAAGCCATTGCTTAATGTTTTGAACCAACCACTCCGGTTCATCCAACGGTAAATCATGTCCGGCGGTTTCATGCTCAACATAATCCGCATTCCAAGTTTGTGCCAATTTGCGGCTGCAGCGGTAATCCACTAGCCGGTCCGCCCGGCTGGTGACGACCAATAGCGGTTGCTGCGGTTTTGTGGTGACTGAAAATTTCATGGCGGCGAGCAATTGGTTTCTGGCGCTGGCTGGCGATACGGGATTCTGTTGTTGCCATTGCTGCCAGGATTCGAGCAGTTTTGTATCGTGTTGATGGCGATTGGAAGTCAACCGCAAAATATCCGCTTCCCTTTTCGCAACAGATTGAAAAATCAGCGGCAGAACATGCGGATAAGCCGTCCAGCGCAGACGGTGGTAAAACGGCGATAGCGGTCTGGCGCTGGTGTTGATCAGCACCGCAGCTTCGATCTCCTTGGGGTAGCGTGTCATCCAATCGACCGCAATCATGCCGCCCATCGACAAAGCAATCAGCCGGATTGGTTGATTTGAATTGATTTGCTGGCGCAACGCGCCGGTCATAGCGGCGATGGTGTCCGGGCTGGTTTCATGATTGCGCAAACCATTGCCGGGAATATCCGGTGTGCTGATCAGCGCAGCGGGAAATTGCTGTTGCAGTTGACCGGTAAATTTCCCCCAATGCCGCGCTTCGCGCCACAAGCCGCGCAGCAGCACGAAATGCGGCGCATGATTCATGGATACCACAGCGCCAGCGCTTGTTGTTCCAGTTTTTCCGCGTCACTTTGATTGATCCAAGTTTGGTACGATAGCGTGGCGTGCAGCAAAAATTCCATCAGGATCAAATGGCTCCTCAGCACGCGATTCAGCCGGTGCGGTTTGATCGGGTGATACAGGCCAAGCAATTGCCGCAGTTGCAGCGGATTCTTGCAGATCCAGCGCCATGACCCCATTTCCAGCGTCAATGGCAGAAAAACATTGTTCTGTTCCAATGACTTCAAGTACAAAAAATCCCACAAATCGCCATGCACCAGATAGTGCTGCGATTGCGGTTCAAACAAATAATCCTGATGCGGATAAGTCTGCATGAACAGGTTGCGCAAATAACAAACTTCCTTCAAATGTTTGATCGGCTCGCAGCGGCTGCGGGCATAAGGAAACCAGATCTGATTGCGGAAACCGAAACCGGAATGGCAATCCAGCACCAGACTGAATGGCGCGGGTAAGACTTCCCGTGTGATGAAATCGCACAGTGCTTGCGCTTCGGATTGCATGGGTTCATTGGTTTTTCCGCGATACCAAGGCAAAGTGGATGAAATCCGGTGCCCGCCGGCGAGCAGGATGGTTCTTTCCTGGCTATCGACCGGCGCGTTGCGCATCAAATCGACGCCCTGCCCGTTCGCGCGGGTTTTGTTCAGCATGCCAACGGGATTGACGAGGGGTATGAAATGAATGCGCACTTGTTGCAGTATCTCTGCCAATACCCGGTCCCACTTGAGCCGCTCCAGCAAGCCTTCGAGGAATGCGATGACGACTTGCGTGCCGATACGCTCCAAGCCGTGAATACCGGCGACATACGTTACACACGGCACATCCGGCGCGCGGTTGCCGAGTGTCAGCGCGTACACCGGCAACAGATCATCGCCGTGCGGCACCTGGCAAAGCACTCGGCTCTGCAAGATCGCCTCATTGCGCTCTCGCAGAATAGCCTCGATTTGTTCCAGCTCGGGAAAGGATTGTTTGATCGTTGACGGAGCGCGCATTTTGCAGGGTTGAGTGTTGCCGGAGTGCCGGTTGCGGTAAAAGGCAGATGTTACTCGAAACTTTTCTTTTGCAGCAAAGAATCGCCGTAAATACTGAGCTGTTTTCCTTTTTTCACAAAGAATTCATCAATATTTAACAAATGCTTCAAAGAAGCTTAACAAACACACTCTATGCTGCACTGCCATGACTAATCCACTTAAAAAGGCATTTATGGTGAAGAATAAAGCCCCCATCAAAGTAAGAAGCGTCTGGATTTCGGATGTGCATCTCGGGTTTCGCGGTTGCCAGGCGGAAGCGCTACTGCACTTTCTGCACTCGGTTGAAACCGATTATCTCTTCCTGGTCGGCGATATCGTCGATTTCTGGAGCATCAAAAAGAGCCCTTACTGGCCGCAGCACCATACCAATGTCATCCGCTCTATCCTGGGCAAAGCCAAGCACGGTACTAAGGTAATTTACGTGCCGGGCAATCATGACGAAGCCTTGCGGGACTGTATCGGCCATGTGTTCGGTAATGTGGAAATTCATCAGGATTATGTACACACCACCACGGATGGTAAAAAACTGCTGGTCATGCACGGCGATGAATTCGATATGATCGTGAAGAACAGCCGCTGGCTCGCCAAATTAGGCAATATCGCTTACGACACTCTGCTAGATCTAAATCATTATATCAATAGGTTACGTAAATTCTTTGGTTATTCGTACTGGTCGCTCGCGGCTTATCTGAAGTTGAAGGTGAAAAACGCGGTCAGTTACATCAGCAGTTTTGAAGAAGCCTTGGCGCACTTGGCTAAAGATCGTGGCGTTGACGGTGTCGTGTGCGGTCATATCCATCACGCGGAATTGCGGGAAATCAATTCAGTGCTGTATTGCAACGACGGCGACTGGGTGGAAAGCTGTTCTACCCTGTTTGAGCATCTCGATGGTTCTCTGGAACTGGTTTTCTGGGCTGAGAGGTTTGAGCAGCACAAAAATCTCGTGCACGCGGAATTGCTGGCCAGCAAGCGGGCAGCTTAAACGCACCGTTGAAACACGCTTTGCATTCTAAAACCATTTTAAGCCTGGATGGCGGCGGCAGTCATCTGTTGATTCAACTAAGCGTATTGGCTTGTCTGGAAGAGGATACCGGCGTTGCCACGTACGATTTGTTCGATCTGATTGCCGGTTCTTCCTCCGGCGGCTTGATCACCTGTTTGATCCTGGGGCGGCAATTGAGCGCACAGCGGATCATCGAGAAAATTCTGCAAGAAAAATTGCTGGAAAAAATAATGACGGAACATCGCTTTGGCCGGTTGCTGAACCGTTTGCAAGTTCGCCCCAAATACCAGGGAATTCCGAAAAAACTGGCACTGCAAAACGAGTTGGGCGATTTGAAGCTGTCCTCGCTCGACAAACAGATTTTTATTCCTTGCTTCAATCTCAATCAAGATCAATTGGAAATCTTCACCAACGACAGCCAACCGGATTTTTTACTCAGCGAAATCGCCGATGCCTGCACGGCCGCGCCATCGTATTACCCGCCGGTGCAAATGCAGGATGGTGGCTGGCGTATCGATGGCGGTGTCGGCATGAATAATCCCGGGTTCAATGCTTATCTCTACGCGCAACGCTGTTGGAGTCAGCATCGCATCAAACTGCTTTCGATCGGCTCAGGCTGGCGCAGTTTTGCGATCAACGGCACGAAAGCTTGCGGCTACGGCGGCGTGCAATGGTCCGCGCAAGGCATCGCATCGATCATACTCCGAGAAAAGATGATGACCAATGTAAAAACGACTGCGGAAATATTAGGCGATCAAGTGTTGTACATCAATCACCATTTGAAAGACTACGACATGCCGGATCACATGGACTCCGCCAATAACGCAGTCGTGCAGCAGAAAGCACTGGATATCGGTCAGCGCTGGTACGCCCTGCATCGCGGCCAAATTCAGCAATGGCTGCAACCCGAGTAATCACTCAGCGCTTTACTCAAAGCACAAGAAAATCATTATCCATAAATATTGGCAAGCAAAATTAATCGCTGTTTGGTTACTTATTTTCACGCTGGCCACACGATTGCAATTGTTATAATTTAGATTAATTAATCACTATAATTAATTAATATAAAATGTTATTTTTATCACAATCATATCTCTTTTCATCAGTTATACTCGCTCCGCTATTCATAACAATCAACCAATTAACTTTTTCAAACGCGCGGCAATTCATT
The DNA here is from genome assembly GCA_002083595.1 of Proteobacteria bacterium ST_bin16. Classification (GTDB taxonomy): domain Bacteria; phylum Pseudomonadota; class Gammaproteobacteria; order Burkholderiales; family Nitrosomonadaceae; genus Nitrosomonas. The sequence goes on from MSXT01000039.1 coordinate 22,542, forward strand.
TCGGGGAGAAAATATAATGGCGGTTAATCCAGTAATCCAGAAGGCAGATTCATTTGCGCAAAACTCCAAAGCTCAGAATGATAATTTCACGGATTTAAGTAGCAGCCGTGACAGTTTCATACTGGATGTGCTGGCGAATGATCAAGGCGGTCTATTAAAAGTATTATGGTCTCTGGATGAAGGCAGCGACGCCGGGAACGAACCTAATGATTTGTTGACCCGTGATAATTACGACGCGATCAACTATAGCGAATTAGGTGCACAAATTTCGATCACCAAATTTGGCAAGGTTTCTTACGTCATCACACCTGAATTGCAAGCCAAGCTTAAAGATCTATCAACCGGTGAGAGCTTAACCGATACTTTTATCTACGCCATGAAGGTCGGTCAAGGCAATAGCCCGCTGAGCTGGGCTAAGGCAACAGTGACGCTCAATGGACTGAATCATGCGCCAGAGCTAACTGGAACGACTGCCATTCTGCCGAATGGAACGGAAAACACCGGCTATGAAATCCTAACAAGCGATTTACTGAAGGGTTTCACCGATGCCGATAAGGATGAAATAACAATCAAGAATCTGTTGGTTACTCATGGTACGCTAACAGAAACCGCAACCGGCTGGACCTTCACACCGGAAAGTAATTTTTCCGGTGATGTCGAATTAAGCTATGACATTGTGGATGGACATGGCGGAAGCCTGGGCGCGACGCTTAAATTCACACTTGAGCCTGCATTCATAGACACTACCCCACCCACACTTTATTATTCCGAGCCTGCCGACGACACAACTGAAGTTCCGGTTACCAACAATATTGTTTTACACTTCGATGAAGCAGTCACAGCAGGATCCGGCAACATTGTCGTCACTAACGGCACGGATACCCGCCTCATTGCTGTCGATGATAGCAGTCAGATCACATTCAGCGGCAGCAAGGTAATTATTAATCCCAGCACCAATCTGGTGCCCAATACCACTTATCATGTCGAGATTGCTAATGGGGTGATTGCCGATTATTCCGGGAATCCTTACGCTGGAATTGATGATCCATCTACACTCAACTTTACAACAACCCCAGATACCGTACCGCCGGTTATGTATTTGGGTTGGCCAGAGGGGCAACCACTCAAGATTGATGGCGGTATAACCCTGAATTTCAATGAAGAAATCATGGCGGGTACCGGCAACATCATTATCAGCAATGGAATCGATACCAGAATCATTGCGATTAATGACGCCAGTCAAGTAACCATCAATAACTCTACCGGCTTGGGCATGTTCAATTACGGTTCAATCACCATCAATCCTACCGAAGATTTGATTATTAATTCTACTTACAGCATCCAGATTGCTACTGGTGTGATTACCGATACATCGGGCAATGCTTGGGAAGGCATCACTGGTGGACTGAGCTTTAGCACGGTTGGCCCTGGTCCGCTTTTATCTTGGAGCAATCCTGGGGACGATATCACTGATTTTCAGATAGACAACACGATTGAATTATCCTTCGATGAGATAGTTAAACCGGGCAGCACGGGCAATATCACCATCAGCAATGGCACTGACACGCGCATCATCTCGATCAATGACAGCAGCCAAGTAACATTTGATGGTTATTATGATGTAACGATTAACCCCACAATCGATCTGATTCCCAACACGCATTACAGCATCCAGATCGATAGCGGCGCTATCACCGATCTGAGCGGCAATCCATACGCCGGAATCGGCGACGACACCACGCTTGATTTCTCCACAGTTACGAGTGAACCCCTGCTGGATGGGAGTTATCCTGGTGACGGCTCCACCGATTTCCAAGTGAATCAAAATATCGAGCTGTATTTTAATGAGCAGATTAAGCTTGGCAGTAGCGGTAATATTGTCATCAGCAACGGTTCAGATACACGCAACATTGCGGTAAACGATGCTAGTCAAGTCACTTTTGATGGTTTTAACGGTATCAGCATCAACCCGGCCGCTGACCTGGTGCCCAACACGAACTACAGCATCCGGATCGACAGCGGTGCTGTCACCGACGTGAATGGCCATGCCTATGCGGGCATTAACGACGACACCACGCTGAATTTTTCCACCGTTTCGAGTGAGCCTCAGCTAGCTGGCAGTATTCCTTGGGATGATTTCACCGAATTTCAGTTTGATCAGAATATCGAACTCTATTTTAATGAACAGGTTAAGCCCGGTGGTAGCGGTAATATTGTCATCAGCAATGGCTCCGATACGCGTACCATCGCCATTAATGATGCCAGCCAAGTCAGCTTCGATAATTCCAATCGGGTCGTCATTAATCCGATCGCCAACTTGCTTCCCAATAGCCACTACAGCATCAAGATCGATAGCGGCGCCATCACCGATTTAAGCGGTCATGACTACGCCGGTATCAACGATGACATCACATTGAATTTCTCCACCATTACGGGTGAACCTCGCCTTAATTATAGCAATCCCAGTGACGACTCCGCCGGTTTCCAAGAGGATCAGAATATCGAACTCTATTTTAATGAGCAGGTTAAGCCGGGCGATAGCGGCACTATCATCATCAGCAATGGCTCGGATACTCGTACCATCTCGATTAATGATAGCAGTCAAGTGACCTTCGATAGTTATGGCGGCGTGATCATCAATCCAACAGCCGATTTGGTCCCCAACACGAACTACAGCATCAAAATCGACAGCACTGCCATTACCGACCTGGATGGTAATTCGTACACCGGTATCAGCGACGATACCACGCTTAATTTCTCCACGACTACCAGTGAACCACTCTTGTTCACGACTACTCCGTGGGATGATTCAGCCGACTTTCCAGCTGACAACAACATTAAGCTAGAATTCAATGAATTGGTTCAAGCTGGCAGCAATGGTAATATCGTCATCAGCAATGGTTCGGATACCCGTACCATCGCCATTAACGATACCAGCCAGGTCACTTTCAACGGTAGCAAAGTGACCGTTAATCCAATAGCCGATCTGATTCCCAATACGAACTACAGCATCCGGATCGATAATGGCGCAATCACCGATCTAGGCGGCCATGTCTATGCAGGTATTAACGACGATACCACGCTAAACTTCTCGACGATCGGTACTGAACCACGGTTATACGGGAGCAATCCTTGGGATGATTCAGTTGACGTTCCGGTTGATAACAACATTACGTTATCCTTCAATGAAGGGATTCATGCGGGCAGTAGCGGTAATATCGTCATCAGCAACGGTTCCGATACCCGTACCATCGCCATTAACGATGCCAGTCAGGTTACTTTCGATGGTTATAACAATGTGACCATCAACCCAGCTGCCGATCTGACCCCCGATACAAATTACAGCATCCGCATCGATAGCGGCGCTATTCTCGATCTTAGCGGCAATGCTTATGCCGGTATCAGCGATGACACCACACTCAACTTCTCCACGGTTACCACCGAGCCACGGTTATCCTTAAGTAATCCTTCGAATGGATTCACGGATTTTCAAGTTGATCAGGATATTGTTTTAATTTTTAATCAATTTGTTAAACCAGGCACTAGCGGCAATATCATTATCAGCAATGGCTCCGATACACGCACTATTGCAATCAATGACAGCAGTCAAGTATTTTTCGATGGATACACGGGGATAATTATCAATCCGACAGACGATCTAATCCCCAACAGCCATTACAACATCAAAATCGATAGTGGTGCTATCACCGATCTGGAAGGTAATGCTTACGCAGGCATCAGCGATGACACGACGCTTGATTTCTCTACCATTACAAGCGAGCCTCGTCTGTCTAGTAGCAATCCTACTGACGACTCCAGCGATTTCCAAGTAAACGGTGATATTCAACTGTTTTTCAATGAAATAGTTCAAGCCGGCAGCAGCGGCAATATCGTTATCAGTAACGGCTCGGATACGCGCACCATCGCGATTAACGATGCCAGTCAAGTCACTTTTAACGGCAGCAAGGTAGCTATCAATCCTACAGCCGATTTGGTTCCCAATACGACTTACCATATTGAAATTGATGCCAGAGCGATCACCGATACCGCCGGAAATAATTACGCGGGAATCAGCGATGACACTACGCTCAATTTCACGACAACCGATACGCTTGTTACACCAGCAATTGTAGGTGTGGCAGGTATTGGCGATCCGGTTTTTCCAGTTCTATAACACGTAAATTGCAACATTTCAGCAATGTCATCGCGGTTGAATGACATTGCTGATACAGTACATAGCAAAGGCAATCGCCCGCAATTTTGCCAACACCATGCCTCATTGACTCAGAATCTCCTCATGCGACAAGTTTCCGAAGCCCTGCAACGTGCTGTCCGCCATCAACAATCCGGGCAGTTTTTCGAAGCGGAAGCGGTTTGCCGCCAAATTCTTGCCGCACTGCCGGATCAACCCGACACACTGCATCTGCTCGCGATTATTTATGCCCAGACCAAGCGTTTTGCGCAAGCGAACGATAATTTCCGCAAAGCGATCACCCTAGCCCCTGCGCGCGCCGATTTTATCGGCAATTATGCCAATGCATTATGGGAACAAGGTTCGATCGAAGAGGCCATCGGTTATTGCGAACGCTCGCTCGCCATCAATGCGAATCAAGCCGAAGTACTCAATGTATTGGGCAATGCGCTGATGGTGCAAAACTGCCATGAGAAAGCGGCAGAATGTTTCCGCCGGGCGCTACAATTGCGTCCGCGTTATCCGCATGCGCTCAACAACCTGGGCAATGCGTTGCAAAAAATGAACCAGACCGCAGAAGCGATCCCCTGCTATCAGCAAGCGATCGAATTACAAGGGGATTACTCGGAAGCCTGCAATAATCTGGGACAAGCGTTAAAAAACTTGGGAAGAATTGATGAAGCCAGAGCCCAGTTTCATAAAGCATTACAGCTCACCCCCAACTTCAATCAGGCGCGCAACAATCTTGCCGAAGTTGATTCCTGTTGGCTGGAACCGCTAGAGGGAAAAAATTATTCCTGCGCCGTTACGAAGCGCAAGACGCTGCCTACTTGCGGTATTGCCACCAAAATAATGATTTCATGACGTTGTACAACCAATACATTCCGCGCCATCAATCGGTCGGCGAATTGGCTGCGAAATTGCATCAGACGCAAGCATTGCATCCTTGCCAGACTAAATCCGTCGACTGGGTCATTTTCCGCAAGAATACCGGGCAACCGGCCGGTATCGCCAATCTCGTCGACATCAATTTATCGCATCGCCGGGCCGAATTTCTGATTGGATTACCGGATTCTGAAGATCGCACCCGCGGCATCGCACTCGAAGCGACCTTACTGGTACTGGATTATGTATTCAACCAGGTTAAATTAAACAAATTGATCGCCCATGTTTACGCGCACAATACCTTTTCCCAGAAAAACATTGTAGCGCTCGGATTTACGCAAGAAAGTTATTTGCGTGAACATCTGGTGGATACGCATGGTAATCTTCTGGATGTGTATGGCAATGGCATGACCATGCGCGATTTCCATTCCAACCCAAGAATTTCCAAACTCTCCATTCGTACACTTGGCCGCGATATTACCGTCGTATAAGCGGCGATTATCTGTAATTTTCTAAGTTTTCCAGCCCTTCAGCACGTCCGATGTAATCCACCTAGCTGTCATTTTTCTGTCATGACAGCTTGCTACACTCTGCCCGATTTAATAAAACCCTGACACATCCAGGTTTCAAATCAACATCGCAGATATCCATTGAGGAACTGGAGCACCATGAAAATTTTTTACGGCATCCAAGGAACAGGCAATGGCCATATCACGCGTGGCCGGATCATGGCGCGTGAGTTGCAAGCAGCGGATCTCGAAGTCACTTATTTGTTCACGGGCAGGCCGCAAGACAAGTTTTTCGCTATGGACGTTTTCAACGGCCATCAGTGGCGCGAAGGACTGACATTCGCTACCCATAAAGGCAAAATCAATCACCTGAAAACCATATGGCAATCCAAACCGCTCAATTTTCTCAAGGACATCCGGCAACTGGATTTGAGTGCTTACGATCTGGTCATTTGCGATTTTGAACCGGTAACCGCTTGGGCAGCGCGCAGGCAAAACAAAAAAACCGTCGGCATCTGTCATCAATACGCGTTCCAGCACGACATACCGCGCGCAGGCCATGATCCGGTTTCCGAAGTCGTATTGAAAAATTTCGCACCGGTGGGTTTAAGCATCGGCTTGCATTGGCATCATTTCGATCAGCCCATTCTGCCGCCGGTAATTGAGACACCTTTTCTTCCCGAGCGGATTCAGAAAAACAAAATTGTCGTTTATCTGCCGTTTGAAGATCAGCAGCAAATTATTAAACTCTTCGCACGCTTCAAAAATTTTGAATTCTTCATCTATTCCCCGGAAGCCTCACCTTCTCATCATGCGCATATCCATTGTAAACTCTTATCGTTGACCGGATTTCAGCAGGATTTGTCGGATTGCGCGGGTATCATCTGCAATGCCGGCTTTGAATTGGCCAGCGAAGCATTGCAATTAGGCAAAAAAATCCTGGTAAAACCCGTGCATGCACAAATGGAACAAGCTTCTAATGCAGCAGCGCTCAACCTGCTGGGTTATGGGCAGATGATGCAAACCGTCGATGCCAGACGTATTGAACAATGGCTCTATGAAACCAAAGCGATCCGTGTCATTTACCCGAACACTGCCAAACATCTGGTGCAATGGATCAAGGACGGTATGCCGCCCGTCGATCAGTCATGGTGCAATCAAATCTGGTCGGAGGTCAATATCACCCCGGTTGAATTATCGTGAATTTGAACAGACAAGTTGGAATTAACCCGCACATTTCATCCATGAACGACAGTCATTTGTTTCAACCCAATCCGCTGCTCCTTAAAATACCGGCGCCGGAAAAAATCCTGATCATTTTTAACCCGATATCCAGCGCAGGCAATACGGAATCGCTCGCGCATCAAATGGCAGCAGCGCTCTCCCAGCAAGGCAAGCATACTGAAATATGTCCCTCCGAGAAAAAAATGAAGGGCTATACCCGCATCGTGGATAACATCGCGGCCAGTGATCTGGTGGTTGTGGTGGGCGGCGACGGCACTATCCGGAAGCTATTGGACCTCCTCAATAAAACAACCACGCCGGTATATGCCATACCAGGCGGAAACGAGTCGCTGTTTGCCCGCTCCTACGCCATGAGCACTGCGGCGGATGATTTGCTCCAGGCCATTGCTTCCGGCCTTTGCTTGCAGCAGTTTTACGGTTTGATCAGCGGCAAGGGCATTCGCGGCGAGAAACCTTTTTTTCATATGGCTTCGATGGGATTGGATTCTTTAACAGTCAAGAACATCGGTAAGCGAAAAGGCCCGCTCAATGATTCGATTTACCTTTGGCATGGACTGAAAGCACTGTGTTCACTGCATCACCCTACCGTCTCGGTGAGTGTCGATGGCGAACAAGTTGTCGACCGTGGTTCCGGTTATGTCATCGTGGCCAACAATTCGGCGTATGCGAAAAACCTGCAACTCGTGCCGAGCGCCGATCCGTCCAAGAATGAATTGGTCGCCGGTTTTCTGCCGGGCGCCCGGCCGCAGCATGAATTGGTCAAAGCCATGCGCATTCTGCAACAAAAACCCGCAAACCTTCCCATGCAGTATTTCAGCGGTAAGCAAATCGCTTGCACGTTGCACGACAAGGCTTATCCACTTCAGGTCGACGGCGATTATTTCCGCAATCGCGATATCGAGGCCGAAAGCACCGTTGTATTCAGTGTCAGTCAACGGCCCATCCGGGTCTTAATTCCGCCCGCTTTGAATACAACCGCGTTGCACGTCAGTAACGACTAATTCCTCGCTCCATTGGCTTTACTGCGACAGATTTGCAATTGATTGTTCTCCAAGGGGAATTCCAGGTTCACGGGATTCCCCCCATACCGTGCAAGCACTACCAGCAATACCACAAGCTGGATTCAATGATTCCACCCGCTGCTGAAGCCTTTGGCATTAGTTGAATGGCTTTGATGCATGCTATCGATAAAACAACTGGAATGGTTTCTATGTCGCGACAGATATGATATGGTATCGCATTTAAGGTTGAAACAATCTAAGATACATAATGTTAGTCGATAGAGTTAATCATACACTCGAAATTAAACCGAACCATCGATCAAGCCAGAACAATACCGGCAGCACAATCCTTCTCATCTGAATGACCAGCATGTTTAAATCCATCCCGATCAAGAAAATAGCCCTTTTCTATACACAGTGTTGCGCCTATATCGTTGTTCTCTGCTGTTTCAATCTTGTGCATGCAGAAGAGCCCATAGCGCTCGGCATGAGCACTTCGCTCAGCGGCCCCAATCAGTTATTGGGGCGTGCCATGTACCTGGGTATGAATACTTTGTTCGAGGAGATCAATCAGCAAGGCGGTATTCGCGGCCGCATGATCAATCTGACCGTACTCGATGACGGTTATGAGCCGGATAGTGTCAAGGTGAACACGATGCAGTTGATTGATCAGCATAAAGTCATCGCCATTGTCGGTAACGCCGGCACGCCGACGGCCGCAATTGCCGCGCCCATCGCCAATGCACGTGGCGTAGTATTTTATGGCGCTTTCACCGGCGCCGATTTATTGCGCAAGACCCCACCCGACCCGTATATATTCAATTTCCGCGCCAGCTACCGGCAGGAAATGGAGTTGATCGTGCAGGATATTCTGGATCGCGGTATTTCTCCGTACCGTATTGCACTCTTTTTGCAAGATGACACGCTGGGACAGACCGGTTTTGACATCACCAAAGCCGTCTTGGAGCAATCGGGTTTCAAGCATACCGACCGGCTGCTGATTACACATTACCCGCGCAATTCCTTAGCGATACAAAGCGCGGTCAAAGCGATGATACAGGCAACACCGAAGCCTGAAGCGATCATCATTGTGGGCGCATACCAACCCGCCGCGCAGTTTATCCGCTTTTCTCACCGCATTTTCCCCAATGCACGGTTTTATAACTTATCTTTTTCCGCTGCTTCGTTATTGGCCGATGCCCTGCCCAGCATCCATGGACGAATCTATATGACCCAGGTGGTGCCGCCCGCGGAAACCGGTTCCGAGGAGCAAGACTTCATCTGGCGCGAAGGCTATCTTGCGGCGCAGGTTCTAGTTAAAGCGTTGCAAAGCATCCCCGGTGAGATCACCGGCGACAGTCTGAAACAAGCGTTGGAGAAGTTAGGATCGGTTAATTTGGAAGGTTTTGGCACAATCACCTTAAATCCCGGCGATCATCAGGCAAGCGATCATGTTTGGCTGACGCATCTGGATAAAACCCGTCAATGGAATAGCGTGAAAACTACCGGAGAAGATAATTGAAGGCAACCCAGCAACTTGAATCGCCGGAACAAGCGAAGTGGACATTCATTTCCTGGATCAAGGGAATTCTCGGTATTTGCATGGTCATCTTCCTGTGCGTTTTTATTGCGTCAACCAATGGTATGGTGCAGAAATACCGCACCACCATGCAACTATCGCAACAACATGCACTGGCCACCACGCAAACCATTGCCGATTCGATTAACGATCAATTAACCGCGCTGGCTTCCGCCGCCAATGAACTTGCAGAAAACTTGCGGGAAATTTCTTGGAACCAGAAAACAATTGATACTGCGTTGAACGAAGCGGCGCTCAATCATTTTGGTTTCAATGCGTTGGGTGTTGCCTTCGATTTATACCAAGCCGACCCGCAGCTGCGTCTGTTTGCGCCCTTTATCCGCCAGCAAGGCACGGCCTATCAAATGGACCGGATCGATCAGTATTATGACTATACCGGTCATGCGGCGTATAGCGCGAAAAACGGCAACAGCAAGAATAGTGACTGGTATCTGCAAGCTACCGGCGGAAGAAGTGGTTGGCTGGCGCCCTACTTTGATATGGCCTATCAGCAGCATACGCTGAAGTATGTCGTGCCATTGCAAAAAAATACGAGTGCCACAAAAGTGTCTGGCGTAGTATTTTTGGATATCGATCTGGATTGGGTCAGGCAGCAAGTAGAGAATCACGATGTAGGCGATAATGGTTATGCCATCGTCGTCAATGAATTCGACCAAATTATCTATCATGGACTCATGGGTTTCAAGAAAATCGTCAGTGATTTGAATCAAGCCATTACGCCGGCTTACTTTGCCGAATTCACTGCGGGGAAATTAGGGACTAACGAGCTCACCGGCCGCTCCGCCTGGTTCAACCGCTATCCCATTGGCGAAACCGGATGGTACGTGCTGACTGTGATGAATGCGGAAATCGGCAAGAAGCACTTGTTTGAGAACGACAACGAAAACGAAAATGGCGAAGATACCCGGGTAATTCACGAATCCGATTTGATCAGCTGGATCGTCAATGCTGTTGTATTGTGCCTTCTGATTTATATTTGGATCGCATTCATCAAACAGCAGCAATCAGTCGCGCAATTGCTGCGGCATGCATTTATCACGTCATTGCTGCTGACCGTAGGCATCGTGTCGATCTGGATCACGGAATATTACACGCCCTCAGTGACCCACAATCAGTCACTGACACTATCGAATCGCGCCATCGTCGAGCAATTTCAGAACGATTATGCCGTCGCTGCGCTGCAGGAATCAAAAACACCACCTTTTTTTGTTCCAACCGGTTTGTTCATTCAGTCAATTGAATTTCAGAATGCCACCAACGTGGCGATAACCGGCTATGTATGGCAGCGTTTTCCCAAGCACTTTGAAGAAGATATCGAGCATGGCGTGATTTTTCCCGAAGCCATAGAAACATCCATAACCGAAGCGTATGAGCACGAGGAAGGCGATGAAATCGTCAAAGGCTGGTATTTTGAAGCCACATTGCGAGAAACCTTCGATTACAAAATATATCCTTTCGACCGGCAACTCCTCTGGGTACGTCTCTGGCATACCAGTTTTTCCAAAAATGTCATTCTCGTGCCGGATTTTAAATCCTTCGATAGCCTGAATCCCAATACTCTGCCGGGTGTTGAGCAGGATTTTGTTTTATCCGAGTGGAACCCATCGCGTGCTTTCTTCGGAATCAAGGTGAATAAATACAACAGCAATTTCGGCGATCGTCAATTCACCAGCCACGACAAGATGCCGGAACTGTATTTCAACCTGGAGATCTCGCGCAATATTGTAAATCCATTCATTGCGCATTTATTTCCTCTGGCCGTGGTGCTATTGATGCTATACGGACTCGTTCTCACCATTTCCAAACAGGAAGCAAAGCTGACATTCACCGGCTTCAATGTATCGACCATCGTCGCCGCGTGCTCGGCGCTTTTTTTCATCTTATTGATTATGCATGTGCAGCTGAGAGACGAACTGGCGGTAAATACCATTGTATATTTGGAATATTTCTACCTTGTTTCCTACATTACTATCCTGATGGTAACCGTCAATGCCGTGCTGATTTCATATGATCCGCCGCTCGGGATATTGGCATTTAAGGACAATTTCATTCCAAAACTGATTTATTGGCCGATCTTGCTGACTTGGATTTTTACCATTACCGCCATTCTATTTTAACCGCTTGCCTTCAGTGCCACGATACCAGGAGCAACCATGGAAGATAATCAATCGCCCGATCCTTACAAACAAACGAGTCTGAGGTATCAACTCTACCGGGAAGCGCGGGCCATGGCCGAATACGCGCTTGCCAACGGCAAAACGGTGCCGGATAAGGTGATACGTACTATCGATACATTTACGGTACAGAGCGAAACCAGTTTAAATGACCGGATTCATGTCCGGGCGGATCTGGATATTGGTGAATTGCTTGCCGCGCACTGCGCATTGGCGAGAATAGTGGAACCCGCCAAACCCAATACCATTCTGTTGCTGGATATCGAACAAGGGGTCACCGGATTCATGAAATTTCTCGGCCCGGTTTCATTGATCCGCCAGATGATGATCGCGGCAATCGTATCGCTAATGTTATTCATCGGACTGACATTGACCGAAGAAGTAAGCCACGACAGCGGCAATATCATGATGCAAGATGGCTTGGAATTGCTACTTAACTTGATGTTCTATCTGGCGGCGGCCGGATTGGGTGCTTCGTTTGCCGCATTGTATAAAGCCAATACGTTTATCGCCAATGGCACTTTTGACCCCACGTATCATGCCTCCTATTGGATCCGTTTCTTTCTGGGCCTGATTGCCGGTTTGATTCTCGCCATCATGGTTTCCGAGGCGTACTTTAGCAAACACTTGAGTGAAACGCCTTTCCTGGAAAAGGGCATTATTCGGCCATTACTGGCCATGCTCGGTGGCTTCTCCGCCGATCTTACACACACGGTTTTAAGCCGCTTGGTTGAAACCATCCGGTCGCTGTTCACCGGCAGTCCGAAAGATCAGCTTGCCAACAAGAGGAAAGCCATGCAGGTGGATTTTGCCGCGCAACAAAACCAGCAACACATCAACATGGCTTCCTATCTGATTGATCTCCAGCAAGTGATCAACAGCGGCGCAACACCGGAAGAAATCAATCAGAAAATTGATCAAATATTAAAAGATGGGCTGCCTAATTCGGATATCCGGTTAAGATCCTCGGGAAAACAGGATGATGACAGTTAAATCCTCCTGTTTTCCCGCGCTGGCGCTTACGGCTGGTGCGCATAAGCATGAATCGCCTGTTTTAATTGCAGGATTTCCGGTTGATTCAAGGTTTCGGTTTTGAGCAGCGCTTCCGCGGTTTGATCCAGCAAGGCACGGTTATTTTGCAGGATATTGATGGCGCGCTCCAAAGCCTGATCGACCAGCACGCGCACGGCAATATCGATTTTGTTCGCGGTTTCCTCACTGTAAGTTCGGCTTTGCGGCAATGCCATATTGGGTTGCAAGAAAGCTGACTGCTCACGGTCGTACGCCACATTACCCAGTGCTTCGCTCATGCCGTAACGCAGCACCATGGCACGCGCGATATCGGTGGCGCGCACCAGATCATCCGCAGCACCCGTGGAAACCTCATGAAACACCACTTGTTCGGCCGCTCTACCGCCCAGCAGCACCGCCATTTTGTTCAGCAGTTCCACACGCGTCATGAGATAGCGGTCTTCCGTAGGGCGTTGGATGGTATAACCCAAAGCACCGACACCGCGCGGAATAATCGATATCTTATGCACTTCATCGGTGCCCGGTAACGCAAGCGCTACCATGGCGTGACCGAGTTCATGAAAAGCGACGACACGCCGTTCGTTGGGATTGAGCAGGCGATTACGTTTTTCCAATCCGGCCACGATACGCTCAATGGCGTTATTGAAATCGTCCATCGTTACCGATACCGCTGCGCGGCGTGTTGCGAGTAACGTTGCTTCATTGATCAAATTCGCCAGATCCGCACCGGTAAACCCGGGAGTCAACGCAGCGATCTGCTCGATTTTGACATCGGTATTCAATTTCACTTTTTTCGCATGCACGGCAAGAATCTGTTCGCGCCCGGTTTTGTCGGGCCGGTCCACCAGCACTTGGCGGTCAAACCGTCCGGCGCGCAACAATGCAGGATCGAGAATCTCCGGCCGGTTGGTTGCAGCCAGCAGCACGATGCCGCTGCTGGAATCAAAACCATCCAATTCCGCCAGGAGTTGATTCAGGGTTTGTTCCTTCTCATCGTGCCCGCCACCCATGCCACCATAAGCACTGCGGGCACGCCCTAATGAATCCAATTCATCGATAAAAATGATCGCTGGCGCCATTTGCCGCGCTTGTTCAAACAGATCGCGCACCCGGGCTGCGCCGACACCGACAAACATTTCCACGAACTCCGAACCGGAAATGGAAAAGAACGGCACCCCCGCTTCTCCGGCTACGGCACGAGCCAGCAATGTTTTTCCGGTGCCAGGTGGTCCCACCAGTAAAATACCTTTCGGTGCACGCCCGCCCAAACGACCATAATCCACGGGATTTTTGAGGAAATTGATAATTTCCACCAATTCTTCCTTGGCTTCATCTACACCGGCAACATCGTCAAAGGTGACTTTGGTTTCTTTTTCGACAAAAACCTTGGCGCGGCTTTTACCGATCGACATCAAGCCGCTTCCCATACCGCCGCCCATTCGGCGAATCACAAACAACCAAATGCCGACAAAGATCGCCGTTGGCACGATCCACGACAGCAAATCGCGCAGCCAAGTGCTTTGCACCACTCCGGTATATACCACGTTGTGTTTATCCAGTATTTCCGCCAATTCCGGCTCCACTCGTGTGGTCACAAAATCTTTTAGTCCATCGGCATTTTTTTCTTTCAGCGTGCCAAAAATCTGATTCTGCGTTATCGCAATCTCAGCCACGCTGCCCTGCTCGAGCAGACGATGAAACTGGCTATACGGAATGGGTTTTACTTGAGTGTATTGCGAATAGAGATTTTGGATCAGCAGCAAACTTAACAATGCCACAATGACATACCAGAAGTTAACATGTGTTTTTTTGTCCATTGTTCAACCTCGATTTATGGGTATGAAGAATTCTTGATAGCGCCATGACAAACGCCGTCATAAGATACCTCAAACCGGCATAAGTTTCAGCAAACCACAGGGGATACTACGCGAGTTAGAAGCGCCAATCCATTTGCAGACCGCCGATATCGATTTGCTCGGCATACTTTCCGGCGAGAACATCGGCTGTCGTACCGCGATGATTAATGCTGGCGTCGTTCATGAATAAGTGCGCGTATGCCGCATGGATATTGACATTCTTCATGACAGCATAAGTCAGTCCCGCGGTCAGCCAATAGCGGCTTGCATCGGGAATACGCGGTGAGCGGTCCCGGGCATTCGGAACCGGTGTCTGATCGTAGGCAAAACCCATCCGCGCGGTCCACTTATTGCTCTCGGAAAAATAATTGACGCCAAAAGCATAACGCCAAGTATCGTTCCATTTTAGGTTTTGCACGTCATCCGATTGTGCCGATGCAAAATTGGTCCGTAGTTGCTGCACCAAACTCCAATGTGTCCACAATGCATCCGCGGAAACCGCCCAGCGCGGATTGAGACGATGCGACAAACCGAACAATACCGAATCCGGCAGCGTAACCGTCGTGCTTGTGCTGGTGTCAACGAGAATATTACCTTGTGTCAGCGCAATGGCCTTATCCGGTATCGTAAAGTTTGCATTTCCATGTATATCATGTGTAATTCTGGAGCGATAACTGACACCCAGCCGAGTGTTCTGATTCAATGTATAAAAAGCACCGAAATTGTAACCAAACCCAACACTGTCACCCTTTAGGGAAACATGTCCATCAGCGGCTTGTGGTCGAATCCCCTGACTGACGCAAGGTGCCGGTCCTAATGCTAGAAAGCAGGCGGGGCCGAGATCAATCGCGTTGGTCAACCGGGATTGCAAATACTGGACGTTGAAGCCCGCGCCTAGCGAGAATTTATCGGTTACTTTAAAGGAAAGCGATGGATTGAAGTTAAAAGTCAGAATCTCCGAATCGAGCGCTTGATAGCGTCCTTTCCAATCTGAATCATAGCTATTGCGCGTACCAAAAGGGGTATTGAACCCGAAGCCGAAGGCTACCCGTTTTGTCAGTTCCTGCACATAATAAATATTCGGTACAAAAGCCAGGCTGGGTGAATCGCCGCCATTACCACCTTTCAACGGCGCGCCTCCCAAGAATGGGTTGAGATGTGAGGCGTCATTGTGAAAAACCGCGGAAGGTGCAATGACATATCCCGCGACCGAAACCAGCCGACCGCGCACTTGACTCATCGCAGCCGGGTTAAAGAACACCATGCTGCCGTCGTCCGTGTTAGTGGGTGCACCGGAAAACGCTTGTCCCAGCTCCTTGACACTTTGTTCCATCACGGCAATGCCCGCGCCGCGTATCGAAGTAGAGACAATCAACAGAACCAAACCCGCAAGCCAGAAAATACTTCGCTCCAAAGAACGATCAGTTATAGATAGCGTTTTAATAGATTAATCTCCATAATTTTCTCGATCGATTGAAAATTCACTGTTTTAATCCGGGTGATCCTTACCGCTGTGAAGGTTTTCTTTACTTACATAAAATTCAAAGTATAATTTTCTGATTCTCAATAAGAATATTCTTACGTGTGTAGCAATGAGTATTTTTCATTCGCAATCCAGGTTGCATTATGTCATTGAAATAAAATGCTTACAATTCCTCAGCGATCTAGTTGTTTATTTTAAATTTTGGTTATCCTCGCAATTCGCAAATAGTTCTAAACTCTTTGGAAAATCATCCGACAAACTGCGTACGATTTTCATCATTTGTCCGCAATGAAAAATGATTACCGGGCGTCAGAGCTTAATCATCACACTGTAAATTCCTCCTTGCAGCAAAGCAATCATTCCACGGCATTATTGGCCGAACAAGTAAAATTACTGTATCAGCAAGCTCCCAAGGCACTGGTTGTTACACTGATCACCTCCGCCGCGCTCGTTTTTATTTTCTGGGATCATGTTGCCAAGACTTGGCTGTTGGGATGGTTAGCCGCAATTTATTCACTGACATTCATCAGATTTCTGTTGGTCAGATCCTATTTCCGTAAAAAGCCATCCACTGCCGAATCCGCTCGCTGGGGCCGGCAATTTCTAATCGGTACGTTATTTTCCGGCATACTTTGGGGCTCAACGGGCAGCATTTTCTTTGTCAACGGCAGCGCCACACACCAATTATTTCTCGCGTACTTATTGGGTGGCATGGTTGCGGGTGCGATGGCTAGTTTGTCATCTTACCGGGGCGCATTCCTGGCTTTTTCAATTCCCGCAGTCATTCCTTTTACTTATCAGGTCATCACGCACGAAAGCGATATACAGCTCGCGATTGCCTTTACTTATCTTATTTTTGTCTTTGCCATGGGCAGTATTTCCCATCGGCTGTATCAAACTGTCGCGGAATCACTTAAATTCCGCTTTGATAATTTCGATTTGCTGAAACGGCTGGTACAAGCGAAAAATCATCAACAAGCGATCAATCAGGCATTACAAGCTGAAATCGCCGAAAAAGATCAGTCGCAACAAGCATTGAAAAACGTTAAGGAACAACTGGAGCAACGTGTCACGGAGCGCACTCAAGCGCTCGCTTTGGCCAACGCTGTGTTACACCAGGAAAAAGAATTGTTTCAGGTCACTTTGGCCAGTATCGGCGATGCGGTCATCACGACCGATGCCGGTGGCAACGTCACCTACCTTAATCCGATTGCAGAGATATTTACCGGCTGGCGCAACCAGGATGCCAATGGCTTACCGTTGCAACAAGTATTCAACATTCTCGATAGCGTAAACCGGTCGGCTGTTGCCGACCCGCTGGTATGTTATAACGGAACATCGGGAGATCCGCAGAAACACCATGAGTGTTTGTTAATCCGCAAGGATAAGCAAGAATGGATTATCGATTACACTGTAGCGCCGATTCAGAATGAGCAACAGCATGTCATTGGAACCGTCCTGACATTCCGCGATGTCACGGAGCAACGTAAGCTGACGCAAAAACTAGCCTATCAGGCCGCGCATGATTCATTGACCGGCTTATTGAACCGTAAGGAATTTGAAACCCGCCTCGGCAAAATCCTGGCGGCAACACGCAAAAACGATTCACATGCACTGCTGTATCTCGATCTGGATCAATTCAAAATCATCAACGATACTTGCGGACACAGCGCCGGCGATGAATTGCTGCGTCAAGTTACTGCATTGTTGCATGCCAAGCTGCGCACACGCGATACCTTGGCGCGTCTTGGCGGCGATGAATTCGGGGTCATCCTGGAGCACTGCCCGCAGAACGAGGCGCTGCAGGTTGCGCAAGCATTACGCGAATTGGTGCAAAACTTTCGTTTTCAATGGCAAGGTAATACATTCAGCATTGGAGTCAGTATTGGATTGTTCCCCATCACGCACGCCAATGAAGGCCTCGCTTTTGCATTAAATGCAGCCGATAGCGCCTGCTATGCGGCAAAAGAACAAGGGCGTAATCGAGTGCATGTATATCGAGCCGATACTGCACAGCAAAAATCCGGCGAGATGCCATGGCTGCCGCGCATCCAGCAAGCCATGATCGATCAGCGGCTGTGTTTATATTTCCAGCCGATTCAGTCGATTTCCAGCAGCAATGGCAAAGAGAAACACGGTGAAATCCTGTTGCGCTTGGAAGATGAACACGGCCATCTCGTCATGCCAGGGGCATTCTTACCTGCTGCTGAACGGCATGACCATATGCTGATCATCGATCGTTGGGTATTGGAACAGTCATTTAAATTAATCAAGGCACATGCGCACCACCAATCCAACGTCATCTATACCATCAATTTATCCGCGCAAGTACTTGAGAGCGCGGATTTTCTCGATTTCACCGTGAACACCATCAAAGCCAGCAAGTTAAGTCCTGCTGGTATTTGCTTTGAAATCACAGAACATATCGCATTGACTGAAATGAACCACGCAGTACGTTTTGTGACCACGTTAAAAGAACTCGGATGCCGTTTTTCGATGGACAATTTCAGTGGCGGCTTGTCATCATTCGGATATCTGAAAAATATTCCGCTCGATTATCTGAAAATCGACGGCCGGTTGATCAAAAACATGCTTTCCGATCCGGTCGATCAAGCCATGGTTGAATCGATCAATCACATTGGCCACGTGATGCGGCTTAAAACCATCGCCGAATGGGTCGAAAACGATCAGACTTTACAGCTGCTGGAAAATATGGGCATCGACTATGCCCAAGGTTACTGGATTGCCGAGCCTTATCCTATTGATTCCAAGGCAATGAAATTCCCGGTTAACGATAAACTCGGCAATCAGGAAGTTAAGCGTGAAGAAGCTGGGAAACAGTATCAGGACTCACAACAGAACGATCAAACTCAGACCGGCAAGCAAGAAATCATAAGGCAAATCGTGCATTAACCTGAACTTATCACGTTAAGTACACTGATTTACCTTAGATTTTTACTTAAATTATTTGGTCGAAGAGATAACTCGGCCATTCAGATTCTGCGGTGATCTGGCATTATCCGTATAGAATCCCTTGAGTTGTGAAAGCTGTGCCGCAGATATCGAAATGCTGTCCAACAAAAGGTACCATTGCACACCTTCACTGCAAGGCGGCGTTGTTAAAGAGCCAGCGAACGATACATAATCAAACGTATTATGACCAAGCGGTGGTAATAATGTGGTTGGATCAATCCGAATGCCGGTGGGATTAGCATTTTGATCACCCCCTGTAGCGGGCATATTGTTTAAAATAGTCTGCAATGTCGCATTTTCTTCCCCTACGGTTAACGCAACACCCAAAACGATGAGCCGCCCATCCGGGCTGACATGAACAAAATGTAATTCCGCCGGAAACTTCACGCCGCCTACTGCATGTTCGCTGGGCTCATGAAAGTGAAACTGAACCAGCGGATACGATTCCTCCCCGATTTTCAGCTCGCCTTTATAATGCGTTGAGGTATTAACCTGAACTGCGTGGCCGGTATTGAAGAATACCGGGGTGTCCACATCGTACCAAACCTCCAGATTATTCAATTTACGGGTATTATCAATTCTCGCATCGGCTAAATCGACCGGCGACTGGTGTGAGCCGATACTGCATTCCGCGTACGGATAATTCAACGGCACGACGGTTTGTGATGGATCCTGAATCGCTCCCCAAGTTGCTTGTTCCTCATGAGTCCAGTGCGGAGCCGAAACAGCCGCCGCGGCATAACATACAAAAATTGCTGAAGCCAGATTTCTCAATACTTTTCTGTTCATTGGTTATCTCCAATTTGCAAATCGCTATTCGATTAACACGTATGTTTCTTGCAATAATCCACCATCGACGGTTTCTTGTCCTTATCGGAATCTTGTACCGATTGAGAATTTTCCTTTTTGGTCGATGAACTCGATTGTGAAGTTTGTGTTTGTTGATTGGAATCAGCAGATGATTTTGAACTGTTCGATCCGGATTCCGCAAAACACGAAACACTTAAACTCATGGCGATAGCCAAAAATATTTTTATCAGCATAATTTCCTCGTTTATAAAGAAGTTTCGTTACCCTTTCCGTTGCAGGAAAGGGCACCATATCATGATAAATGTAAATAAAATGTCAAGAAAAAATACGTTTTTTGTGAAAAATATGTTAATTAAAACAACTGTTAGTAGTAATGTTATTATAAATTAGGTTAAGAATTAGCCCGTAAAACCGCCATAAGGAAAACTAATATCTATTGACCAGCTAGGGAAGGATGAGGATAAAAATCTGGTGATAATTTTTTCTTTAATCAAAAAACGCTGATAAAGATCGCAAACGATGGCCAGACAAAGTGAAATCAGACCCGGTTTACGCGTGATGAATGAGCATCTTGATGCTTAATTTCAGCGCAACATGATCGAGCCACGCTAGTTTTTCACAGCTTTCTTAACAACGCGTATCTTTCTTTTCAAGATATTCAATCGTCAATCCGGCAATTTTAGGCGTGCCAAGATACGCCGGATAAGTTTCAATCCGGCCGGTACAGTAATAACCCCTGCGTTGATAAAATTCGATCAATTCGGTGCGCTGTGATATCACGAACATGACAAATTGATGCACATTCATAACGCTGCTGGCAAAAGTTTCCGCTTGTTCGAGCATGTATTTTCCAAGTCCCTGTCCTTGCAGATCCGGATGAACCGAAAAAAAACCGATGTACGCATGCTCTTTTTCTGGTGCGACATAAATGCACGACGCCAGCATGGAAGGCAGGTTAACGACAAAAAAATGCGCACCGGAATTTTGCATGGCGGTTTCGATTTCCTGCCGGTTGGTTCTATCGCCTTGAATAATCGCCGCCTCGGTTGTCCAACCGGCGTTTCCGCGATACGTCAGATTGATCAGATCGCTGATTGCCTGCGCTTGATCAACACTGGCTTTTTCAAAACGAAAAGCGGAGAAATCCATTCGCTATCAGTGAATTTTACGGGTGATACGGCTGCAGGATTCTAACCGAGACCTAATACCGGGCTTTTGGTGATTGCAACCAGCACAATGTAAATAAACACGCATTGTGCCGCCACCCAGGCGATAATTTTTGCCCGCCGGGTTTTGCCGAAGCGCATCGCCACCATACCCAGAGCAATATACAGCAGCAAACCGGCAACTTTGGCGGTTAACCAGGAATCCTGCAGCGGATTTTGCTGAATGGCCATCGCCAGAAAGACCGCGCTGGTCAGCAGAACGGTATCGATGATATGCGGCAGAATCTTGACCCAGCGTTGGCGTAAATTCGTTGAATCCCGGATCAACCAGATTCCACGCAGGAAAAATAATGAGTAACTGAGTATCACGCTACTGACGTGAATCATTTTCAACAATGCGTAACTCACATTCAACTCCCGGCTATCAACCAGCCATGACTGCCTGCCACGGCACCGGCAATGGTAATTAAACTGAGTATTAATAAGAACAAGTGCTTGCGCTGAATTCTGGCAAATGTTTCCGGTGAAACGTCTTGCTGTACCGGGGTTGCGCCTTGCCTGCGGCGTCCACACGGTTCCATGACGAACAACATCACGCTAAACAGCAGCCAGATCGCTACCATCATGTGCATCCACCAGTATTGCCACTGCATGAAACGTTGCCAGGCATCGAGCACATAAACCATGTAGAAACCGCTCAACCCAACGATCAACGTAGAAAAACGCGCTTGCGCGGCAAACCGCTGCCGGAAACGGGAAAAAAATACCATTGCATCCGTGGCCGACTGCATGCGCGCCAAAGTTGGCAACAACACAAACGTCACCATTGCAACGCCGCCTATCCAAAGCACGATGCCCAATACGTGCAATACTCGGGCTAAAACAAAATCATCCATTCGATTTTTCTTACCGCTTAAGAACAAACTTGGAAATCATAGCAAATACTCTGTCGTATATTACGCATGCACATTTCATACAATGTGCCGTGACACACAGATCGCGTTAATTCGTCACAATCATTCAACCGGTAATCGGTTATTCAGTCTCAGAGGCCCAAATTTCGGCTTTCTCATAATCGTGAAAAACCGTTACGTTAGCATGAATGAATAAATTGAAAACCCATGCGCCCCAGGTTTGCCATTCATCGTCTGTCACAACCGCCACCCGGTTGAATTCACTACCGTGATCGCGCATGAATTTAACTTCTTCCCAGGCTACATCAACGGTGTAATCTAGCATGTCGCGCCAATCAAACAGCAGATTGGCTTTACCGTCAAAATGGGATTGATACAGCACTTGTTGTTCAAATTCATTATAGTCGGCTAATGTAAACTCACCAATAACTGCAACAATTACGAGATTGTCTTTCTTTTGAATAGTTATCATGACTCCCTCCTCATCAAATAATTAGCTCATCATAGGGAATTAAACCGGATGGTGCAAATTTTGCCGCTACCCGCATCAAAGCAAAATCACTTGGACGTCACAGTGGAAGCGCGCTTAATACCCAGGATACCGCTTAATGAACCGCCCAGAACAATCAATCCCATCCCGAGCCAGGCTACGGGAGGCAATACATCATTCCACAACAGAATGCCCCAAAGA
>MSXT01000004.1 GCA_002083595.1 Proteobacteria bacterium ST_bin16
GTCGGCAGCAATTACCGCAGCGCCATTTATTATCACGACGATACCCAAAAAGATGTGGCGCTGAATACCCAGAAAGCTTATCAGCAAGCATTGAGCACTGCCGGATATGGTCCGATTACCACTGAAACCCTGCCGCTGAAGAACTACATCACAGCCGAGGAGTATCATCAGAATTATCTGCAGAAAAACCCGAACGGCTACTGCGGCCTGGGCGGCACGGGGGTGAAATATCCGGCATCCGGCCAGTCTACAACGCAAACCGCTACCGGCAGCAACCTCACTCAACCGCTGGATGGCAAGGACCTGAACTTTGCGCAACAATTGGTGATTTTTGAGGCCGAACATTGCGAATACTGCAAGCTTTTTGATAAGGAAGTGCTCAATCAATGGCAGGCAGCCGTACCCGTAGTAGCGACAATGAACACCAATCCACCGGCCGGTTGGACACTGGAAAAACCGCTGTTCGCAACACCGACCATCGTATTGTTCCGGAACGGCCAGGAAGTCACCCGGTACACCGGGTATAACGGGGAGCAAGCCAATTTCTGGAAATGGCTGGGATTTCAATTATTGACGCCGGAACAACAAAAGATCGCCTTCGCGCAAGGCACCGAACCGCCGTTCACCGCGTCCAATCTGGATGAAAAACGTCCCGGACGGTTTGTCGACCCGATCAGCGGCGCCACGCTTTTCCTCAGCCAGACAAAATTCAACAGCGGAACCGGCTGGCCCAGCTTTTTCGATCCCGTCGAAGGCTCAGTGACGCTGCACGATGACCATTCGCACGGCATGAAACGCATCGAAGTCCGCAGCGCCAGCTCCGGCATCCACCTCGGCCATGTCTTCGACGACGGCCCGCCACCGAGCCATAAGCGCTACTGCATCAATGGTAATGTGTTGAAGTTCGTTCCGGATTGATGGAATTGTTCGCAATGAGTTGCTGCTGCGGCTCCCGCCACATCACTGAATGGCATGTATTTATAGTCTCCCGCGTTACTTGATTAGGGGGAACTAGATAGTTTGTTTATTATATGTATTGAGGTTTTATATTCTAAAATAAAAACAAGGGACACGATGGAAACGATTGCCAATTACCTAATTAAAAACAAAAAGAATCTCGGGCATTGGGATTCTTTACTTGAAGAATGGATTCTATCAATTGAACGATTTAGTCGAATTACTGATGGAGATGTTCCATATTGGTATAACGAGCGCGCAAATGTTGGTGTACTTGCCGCAGCAGCTTGGCGCTGCGGTCGAATAGCACTCGAAGAATTCCAATATGAAAAAATAGATGTTTCAGCTAATGAGGAAACAGATGAAACCAGTCAGGAAAAATGGATGGGGCGCTGTGATCTATGGATAAGCGACGATCGTTCTGAGGAAATTATTGAGGCAAAATTCAAATGGCTTAATTTGCTGTCAGAGAAAATTGATGCAATTTCGACTGATTGTCTTAGTGCCGCCGTGAGAAATGCTTATGACACAAGAGGAAATGACGAAATTAGAGCAATCGGTGTTGCTTTTTTACCTGTATATGCCAAAGCAGATAAGGTCGGTAACGTAGAATCTTTAGAAAATATTATCGCCAAAAATATTATTGGTACACAAAAATTGTCTACCGATTTGGTCGCTTGGTGCTTTCCCAAACGCTTACGTAACCATATTGGCGAAAGATACAACAACTATCTTCCAGGTGTTATTATGTTGGCAAAGGTAGCAAAGTGATTGAAATAATAAGTTTTAATCTTTCTCCGCTCAATTTTTATATTGTTTTATACGGGAGAGATATCATGCTAGAACCTTAATAAACCAGCTAATAGTATTGCACTGAAATGTTGAACATAAGAGATATGCCAGACGCCTTAATTTCAGGTATAAGAGAAGTTCTAAATTCTGAAATAATCGGCGTTGATCCTGAAGATGTTAAAATTATTCTGGCTTTTGGAAATCCAATTATTTATTCAACTCAAGCAGCTGGTATAAATAGAGCTTCCATAGCAATTCAACAAATAATTGCTGATTTTCTAAAAAAAGATAACCTTCTATCCAATGTTCAAGGGATTATGCTGAGTTTCTCAGCAAGCCAGTCATTAAAGATGCGAGAAGTTCATGAGGCTTTAAATATTCTTAAAAATACTGTACCAGAAAATACATACATACTTGTAGGCGCAATAGTAAGCGATGAAACGAAAGAAGCTCTGCGATTGACAATAATTGCCACTGGATGCGAAGCTAATGATATCAATTAATTAGAGTTGGGTTAGTATTAAATTACAGAATTAAGATTATAAACATGCTGATTCATTGATATATCGCCTTATCTTGTTAATACTATTGAAGAATAAATACAACTAGTTTCCAGTTACCAGATTTTTCCGATTTAATGAGCCGAAAATCGCTCCTACTAAAATTCCCTCGCCATCAATCAGAAAAAATTAGAATAATCCATTCAAGTAATAAGCAGTGTCATCTAATAGGGAGAAAAACATTATGGCTGCTTTGATCGCGACTATTCTGACGCTTACTTCAACATCCTTCACCCACGACGGTACGATCCCCGCCCGTTTTACCTGCGACGGACAAAACATTTCACCCGCGTTCAACTGGAGCGGCATACCGGAAGGCACAAAAAGTCTGGTGTTGATCGTCGACGATCCGGATGCGCCCGATCCGGCGGCGCCGAAAATGACGTGGGTGCATTGGGTGTTGTATAACATTCCGCCATCTGTTGCCGGTTTGGCCGAGGGTATTGCGGAGAAAGAGTTGCCGCAAGGCACGTTGCAGGGAGTTAACGACTGGAAGCGAACCGGCTATGGCGGCCCGTGCCCCCCGATTGGCACACACCGTTATTTTCATAAGTTGTACGGGTTGGATACCGTGTTGCCGGATTTAAAGCATCCAAGCAAAACCGCACTTGAGCACGCGATGAAAGGCCATATTCTTGGCCAGACTGAATTGATCGGACGCTATCAGCGGCAGCACTAACCGGGTTAATCGTAGCTGACCCGATCACGAATACTCCTGGCACTCATCCCCGCTGCGGCAAAAGCCGCGCGATTCCTCACTGCACCGGTCTGCGCGTTTCTCGGAACCAAGCCCGGTACTGTTCCATTTTCGCGCGTTGTTCCACCGGAGCGCGGCGGCGGCAGGTGGTGAATTCTTCCGTATCCGGCTTGGCGCCCCAGCGGATTTCGGCGCAGTCATTGGGGTTGTAGGCCATTTCAAAAGCCGGTTTGCGTGCCAGCACGTCGGCCACCGACAATTCCCATGAGCTGCCGTCGCTGCGCGTGTAGCGGATACTGCTTTCCAGGATGCGCTGCGCGTGATGTTGTTCGATCTGGGCTTTGGCTTGCGCAGGACTCTGGCTGCCGAGAACAAATAATTCCGGATGACGTAGGATTTTTTCCGGCAAGCCGGTGAGCACATTGATCGCGATGATCAGGCGCATGTCGCGCGACGGCGTGGAATAATCTTCCCAAGGCCCGATGGTCTGAAAAATCGCCGCGCCGCCGGGCATCGGGATAACGCTGCGCGGATTTTTGCGTAAATATGCTTCACCGTTATTCACCGAAGTGACGCGCGTTTCGATTTGTTCCACCAATGCCGCTAATGTGGCTTCGTATGCTTGCACCGGATCAAAACCCTCGGGGTTGATGAGCTTGGCCAATTTGGCGTAGAAATCATCGGGTGTGAGTTGGTCTTGCTCCAAGGAATAAGCGGTAAATTCAGGGTGACCGCTCAGTTCATTATTGCTGAGCACGCGCCATTGGCCGGGAGCAGTCTGAATCAATGGACGGAAGGCCTTGAAACCCGGCCCTGCATTCGCGGTGTTGGCAAACAACAGGGTGCCTTCCCAAATGCGCTTGCGCGTGACCGAGTTGTCCGGTTGCGCGTCGACGGCCAGCAGCACGCCGGGATTATCCGCGGTTTGCGGCACCCACTCGGCCACGACCAGAATATGACCGTAGGGATCGGCGTAGACCGTTCCCGGCCACAGCGTTTCCCGGCTCATCGGAATCGGATACAGATCGGTTGATTCGTCCGCCAGCCCGGTGCGTGCCGAACCCGAGTGAACGGTATCCACCAGTCGCCTGCTGAACTTCGTGAAATTGCTTTGCGAAGTGATGCCACGGGTAAATTCAGACACGATGGTCGGTGCGTTGCAACGTGGCGGCGTTTTGGCCGAGCCGCGTCCACACGCGCGGAAAGCGACCGGCAAACCGGTCTTCCAGGCGAAATACGCGCGCAAGGTGTACGGCAAATCGGCACAGTCGGGCGTCAGCGGCAATTTATTGTCTTCGCCCAGACCAAGATAATTGTGCAAGAAGTTGCGCTCGGCGTTGCGCAATACCGGTTCCAGCGAGGTGAAACTGAGATTTTCTTCGGGCGGCGCGCCAAACAAGGTTTCAATCCAGGCAGAGTAAAACGCTTCGGCGGCAAGATTCCATTCTTTGAGTCTTTCTTGCGAATTGGATCCATCAATAGTGAATCGATGACAGGCAACCGGCTTGCCATCCCGGCTCGCTTCGACGCGATAATGCCCCGCACCGGGTTCTTCCCATGCGGCAGCCACGCTCCAGGGCGGACCGCCGCGGCGGCGCGGTTGCAGCGCTATCCGCTGGCCTTGAGCGCCGGTCAGCGTCAATTCCGCCAGCGGGCCATCCGTCGAAACAGCCATGATCTTGACCGGTTCGCCGCTTCTGGGATTTAACGGCGAAATCCAAATATGCGCCGCGCCGGTCTGTTCACACGCGACATCCTCAGCCAGCGCTTGCGAAATGCTCGCCCATAACAGAGCGCAAGCAAGAAAACCATTCATGAAACAGACCCGCAAGCTTTTCATCCGCATTCTCCTGTGATACGCGCACGCCTTCAAAACCAATCGTTCGCTTCGCGACCAGCTATTCCTTTTTAATCAGCGCGATTTCATCCACGATGTCATTTTCGTCATAACGCACTTGAAATGCCATGTCATCGCCACTGAAGGTGATTTCCGTGGGCGTGCCGACCAGCTCCCATAAACCCAGCGTCACGACATTCGCCGCGCCATGCAGAAAGGCCCTGCTCGCTTTCGCGCCTGTGCTATACCCTTGAACAAACTTAAAGATTTCATAGCGCTTACCGTCGCGGAATTCGCTGATAACCGGCGCACCGAATTCGGAAATCAGCATGGCTCGGGACGTGCCTTCCTTTAACAAATCGACATCCTTCTTTTCAGGCTGTTTGGCCGCCATAAAAACAGAGCAGCCGGAAATTGATACTAGCAATATCAGCAGCGCCGTAAAAAACATAAACCTTCTTAAGTTAATCATATTCAACCCAATTTTCCACAATAACCCAACAACTTCGTGCACAAATAAAGAAAAGACTTCAACGCTCTATGATCCTCAGTTCTGCGGTTTTTAATTGCGCATTTTACTGGAATCGTTGCAAGGTGGCGTCGCCATCACAGTGATTTATTAAACCCACTATTCATTCAAGCATATCAACCAAGACTTCCCGGATTCACATTAATTTCATAACTTCATTTACTTATCAGTTGATTATGCTGCATTCACCCGGTTCCAAAATAACAAATCCACTATTTTCCAAGAATTTTCCCTCGTTGCACATCTCTCCGAATCGTCTGTTATCCGGGTTGACATGCTTTCCATCACAGCACATCGTAATAATTTTATATTATATAGAAATGAACAAATATTATTTCTATTTATATAAAAAAATTGGTATCGTTCGTTTCCATTAATTTCTACACCATTGCTGAGTACTGTAAATGACTACTGATTCCGGTTTGGAACCTAAAATTATTGCTGCCAGCGATCAAGCCAAAAAGATTCCTGCGGAAGTTGCACAGGAAATTTTGCGTGCGGTTGCAAACATCGAATATGGATCGATTGAAATCGTCATTCACGACAATAGAGTTGTACAAATCGAGTGCCGGGAAAAAATTCGCGTAAACCAAAGTGGATCGAACCGCAAAGCACTGAAATCTTAACCACTTTAACAATTTCAAGTTCCGGCTGATACAACAAAGCCGATCCCGTAATAATAATACCGACCAGTAATACTGGAGGTTGGAAAGCAAACAAAATCAGTGACTCAACCGGATTTCCGGAGAGCTCACTCAGGAGAATAGAGTGAAGTTTATTTGGTTCTTATTACACAGTGCGGCGTTTAGTGCACTGACTATCGGTGCAGCTCAGGCTGCTTCCGATGATAAAAAGATTGTCGATTTCCAGGCAATGCAACGGAATATCTTGCAAATAGCGCAACAGATATCTGATGAAACTGCCAAGCCATCAACCGATAAATCATCGGGACAGACCAAGCCATCAGATCAGGCTAAATCATCGGAGCAGGAAAAATCTTTGCCTGCTATCGTGCCGGAAGTAAAAAAAACGACCAGCTATCATCAGCGTTCCAATAGCTATGCCACCAATCCGGATTCCGATCCGCCGCGCTATGTGCGCCGCTTGAGCGATATCGGTGTTGAGGCATTTAAAGATGTCACCTGGCTGGAAATCGGCCTGGAATCCCGCATGCGCTACGAGCATCGCCACAACGATATCCGGCGTATCGAAGGCGGAAACGACGATCCTTTTTTCTTGCGCCAACGCGCATGGATAGGGATCAAAGAGATTCTAGATCCATTCCGCTTCGCGGTCGAATTTCAAGACTCCCGTGTTTATAACAACCGGTTTGTACGGACCGATCAGGAAAGAAACGAGTACGACCTGCTCAACGCATACGGCGAACTGTATTTCAAAAAAGCGCTCGGCACCGATGACCGGGGTAATGATCGACCGGTTCGATTTCGCGTAGGCCGGATGGCTTATGAAACAACCGACCGGCGTTTTATCGCGCGTAATGAGTGGCGCAATACCACCAATACATTTGAAGGTTTCCGCTTGAATCTGGGTCGTGAAGCCAATGATTGGGAGCTTGATCTGTTCGGCATGCAGCCGGTGCGGCGTTTGCAAACCAAGTTTGATGAAGCAAATGATAATCTCTGGTTCTTTGGCGGGATCGGCACTTTGCGCAAATGGTCTGACATCGCTACCCTACAGACTTACTACATGGGGCAGAAGCAAACGGGTGATCCGAATGGTTTCACAGCAACCAACCGGCTGGACCGGGAAATTCATATGCCTGGGTTTCGTGTATATGGCAAGGCGAGCGATATTCTCGATTTCGATGTCAGCTATAACCATCAGCTAGGATTCAGCGGCCCCAATCGCGTGGACGCGCATGGATACACCATCGAGGTAGGAAAAACATTTGATCATGCCTGGAAACCACGGGTTGGCCTGTTTTACGGCTATGCCAGCGGCGATAAAAATCCCAATGACAATGTCGACAACCGCTTTGACCGCTTCTTCGGATTTGCGCGGCCTTGGTCGGCGGATCACTATGTGATTTATGAGAACTTGAAAGCACCGAAAATCCGCTTTGAATTCAGCCCGACGCAGAAACTAGGATTTGAAGTTGGTTATGGCGCCTATTGGCTGGCCAGCAGCAAAGATCGCATGTTCGATATTCTCGATGGCAACATCAGTAATACCATCAAGGACCCTGGATTCAATCGCGACCGCACTGGGCAGAGCGGCGATTTCGGTGGCCATGCCTTCGAAGGACGCATACGCTACCAAGCCACATCGCGAATCAGCACCATATTGGGTTACACCCATTTTACCGCCGGAGAGTTCGTTAAAAACCGTATTGCAGCGACTTCTTGCGCAACTTTGCACAAGCACCCTTGCACCGATCAACGCTCAGGCAACACGGATTTCTTATATTTTGAAGTGCTTATCAGCCTTTTATAAACCCTTTTAAATCATTAGTGGAGAAAATCTCATGAACATCAAAACATGGCTCGCAGCAAGCTTCTTGACCGTCGGTTTGATTGCCGGCAGTAACGCATGGGCGGACAAAACCTTGCTCAATGTATCCTACGATCCAACCCGTGAGCTCTATCAAGAATTCAATGCGGCCTTCGCCAAATACTGGCAAGCAAAAAACAACGAAAAAGTCACGGTCCGGCAATCGCATGGCGGCTCTGGCAAGCAGGCGCGTTCCGTCATTGACGGCCTCGAAGCCGATGTAGTGACACTGGCATTGGCCAACGATATCAACGCTATCTCCGAGAAAGCGAAATTGCTGCCGGAAAATTGGCAATCAAGGCTGGCACTGAACAGCACGCCGTACACCTCGACCATCATCTTTCTGGTACGCAAGGGAAATCCCAAAGGCATCAAGGATTGGGATGATCTGGCCCGCCCTGGCGTAGCCGTGATTACACCGAACCCGAAAACATCCGGTGGCGCGCAGTGGAATTATCTGGCGGCATGGCAATACGGCAAACGCAAGTTCGACGATGAAAGCAAAGTGAAGGAATTCGTCAGTAACATTTATAAAAATGTACCGGTTCTGGATTCCGGCGCGCGTGGCTCAACCACCACATTCGTCGAACGCGGTGTCGGTGATGTATTCATTTCCTGGGAAAACGAAGCCTTTCTGGCGCTGAAGGAATATGGCGCAGAAAAATTCGAAATTGTCATTCCATCGCTCAGCATTCTAGCCGAACCTCCGGTCGCGGTCGTCGATAAAGTGGTCGACAAACGGGGCACACGCCAAATTGCGGAAGCGTACCTGGAGTACCTCTATTCCGAAGCAGGTCAGGAAATTGCCGCCAAGCATTTTTACCGCCCTACGCATCCTGGCGTGGCTGAAAAGTATGCCGCCAAATTCCCCAAGATCGAATTATTCAAAATCGATGAAGCGTTCGGCGGGTGGAAAAATGCACACAAAGCCCACTTCGCCGATGGCGGCACATTCGATCAGATTTATCTGAAGTAATGACAACATAGCGCGCTACGGCGCGCTAACAAACAAAGAGGATTTAACATGACCGTTCTTATCGTGGGTGGAGATTACGTGGCATCGTTCAAGCAGCTGATTGCCACGCAACACAATGCACGCATCGAGCATTGGAGCGGCCGCGCAAAAGGCTTTAATAAGCGGCAGCTTCCACATGAAACACAGTTGATCATCGTTATTTGCGACTTCATTAATCATAACTTTGCCAATTCGATCAAAGAGCAAGCGAATCGTAATGGTATTCCGCTTGTTTATTGCCATCGTTCTGTTAATGAATTGAAACGCAAATTAAAGGATATCTACCCAACCGATAAGGACAGTTGTTGTAATAGTTTTTGCGAAAAAAGAAATCCAACACGCAGATATCACTAATAAGTTCACTTGCAGCCCATAGAAACATCTTAAGCCTGTAACAGAACCATTGTTTTCTCTGTCTGCGCATTGCAGTTCATTTCTATGGAGATAATTCCATGAATTCATCAGCACAAAAAACATTTACCGCTCTCGAAGAATTTGAGCTCATCAATTCCGCCACCGACTACGCTTTAAAACGCGCCGACAACGGCTGGATCAGCGGATATTTTTATCAATGCGAATTAACCAGCGTTTTTCAACCCATTTTCAGCATCGATCTGGGTAAAACCATCGCACATGCCGCGTATGTGCGCTCAAAATCAAACGAAGAAATTGCACTCTGGCCATGGCAAGTGTTCGCCATGGCGTCAAAAGACGATCAATTGATCGAATTGGATCGCTTATGCCGGGCGATTCATGCGCTGAATTATTATTTCAATCATATATCCCGGTCGGACAATTTGTTTGTCGAAGTTCACCCGCGTTTGCTGGAGAGCGTCAAGGACGATCACGGCCGCGCATTTGAGAATTTTCTCGACCTGATCGGCGTGAAAACCTCGCGCGTCGTCATCGAAATCCCGGCTATCGTCAACCGCAACTGGAAATTGCTACAACATGTCATCGGCAACTACCGTTCGCGCGGCTACCGGATTGCCGCCAACTACTCCGGCACCAGCAGCGATTGGATGGCGGAACTGGGCAGTTTGTATCCGGATGTGGTGCGAATCTCGGCCAGCGATCTGATGCGCCATGAAACCATTTCCGGATTGGCGGATACCGTCCATAGCTTCGGCGCAAGTTTGCTGGTGCGGGACATCGAAACAGTGGAACAGTTAACGGCCGCCAAACGCACCGAAGCCGATTATCTGCAAGGCAATCTGCTCGGCAAACCGGCATCCGTGATCAAAACATCCGAGCTGACGCCTGTTTCAAGGCCAGATAATTAAAACAGAAAGAGAACATCCGTACGTCATCATTTCAACTCGTTTCACAAGCCTGAAGCAGTACACATTGCAACATTATTGACTTAATCCAAGGAGAATCACAATGACCGATATTCATCAAGGAAACACCGCATTAGGTGACGTAGCCGCTCGCACGCTTGCCAATGCCACCAAAACTGTCCCGATGATGGGAACCATCACGCCACGCTGGCTAACCCACTTATTGCATTGGGTGCCGGTCGAGGCGGGTATTTATCGCGTGAACAAAGTGAAGGATCCCGATCAGGTGGAAGTCGATTGCTCCGCCAAGGATGAACGCGAATTACCCGCGACATTCGTGGATTATGAAGAATGGGGACGGGAATACGTCTTGAGCGCGGTCAACACGGTATTGGACGTGCATACCCGTGTTTCCGATCTGTACAGCAGCCCACACAATCAAATCCGCGAGCAGTTACGTTTAACCATTGAAACAGCCAAAGAACGCCAGGAAAGCGAGCTGATCAATAACAAAGAATATGGTTTGCTCAATAATGCGGCAAAATCGATGCGGGTGAAAACACGCACAGGCGCGCCCACACCGGATGATCTGGATGAACTGATTGCGCGCGTGTGGAAAGAACCTGCTTTCTTTTTAGCGCACCCGCAAGCGATTGCAGCATTTGGCCGTGAATGTACCCGCCGCGGCGTCCCTCCTCCAACCGTAACGCTGTTTGGTTCACAATTCCTGACCTGGCGCGGCATTCCATTGATTCCGAGCAACAAGTTCAATATCACCGGTGGTAAAACCAGTATCATCCTGTTGCGCACGGGTGAAAGCCGCCAAGGCGTGGTTGGACTCTATCAACCGGATTTACCGGGCCAGCAAGGCATGGGATTGTCGGTGCGCTTCATGGGCATCAATCACAAGGCGATCGCTTCTTATCTGGTTTCTCTCTATTGCTCGCTGGCGGTATTGACCGAGGATGCGCTCGGCGTGCTCGAAAATGTCGAAGTGGGTAAATATCATGAGTACAAGTAATCTCGATCATCCCACAGGCGAAAGTTTGGATGCAGCATCCAGCTATCTGCCGGATGTCGAGTTACTGACCCGCATGGCCAACGAAATGTTTTCCGCTTTGCCCAATGCAACGCCTGCCGCAGGCGTACCGTTCTCTGCGACAGGCACGTCCGCGGCCGCATCACCGTCTGCGCTGGAAATTCCCGCATTCCCCGCGGATCATCCGCGTGCGGGGAATTCTGTGTACGCTTCAGCCATTCCATTACCATTCGAGGATGAACTCAACACTTTGCTTTCATCGGCAAAAGAGAGTTATTCCGCTGTGCCCGGCCTAACGCAAACGGCTGGCACTCCCTCTGCGCAAGCGCTCACGGCTGCGCCGCTGCCAGCGCCGGAAATTTCCGCAGTGAACGCGGATCATTTCAATTTGGCCACTTCCCCTATTCCATCGGTCATCCCGCTACCGTTTGAGGAAGAATTGCGCGCGCTCTTCACACCGGCGCAAAAAGCTACACTCGCACATGCCGCCATCCCAGCCAATCCAAACCAGGCATCGTCATTCTATTTTCTCGACAGCATCGCATCACCAGCGGCGGGCACGCCGCTACCGGCTTATGCGGCTGCGCATCCGCCGTTCGATGTGAATGCCATCCGCCGCGATTTTCCGATACTGAAAGAACTGGTGCATGGCCGTCCGCTGGTTTGGCTGGACAATGCCGCGACGACACAGAAACCGCAATCAGTCATCGACCGCCTCAGCTACTTTTATCAGCACGAAAACTCCAACATCCATCGCGCCGCGCATGAATTGGCGGCCCGCGCGACCGATGCCTACGAAGATGCGCGCAAAAAAGTCCGTCATTTCCTGAATGCGCCATCCGTCGATGAAATCGTCTTCGTGCGCGGCACGACCGAGGGTATCAATCTCGTCGCACAAAGCTGGGGACGCCAACATATCAATGAAGGCGACGAAATCGTCATCTCCTGGCTAGAGCATCACGCCAATATCGTGCCGTGGCAGCAGCTGTGCACCGAGAAAGGCGCCAAATTGCGTGTTGCGCCCGTGGACGATCACGGCCAGATATTGCTGGATGAGTATCAAAAATTGCTGAACTCACGCACCAAGCTGGTGGCATTTTCGCAAGTCTCGAACGCGCTCGGCACGATCACACCGGCGCAGCAAATGATCGCGATGGCGCATCGCGTTGGCGCGCGCGTGCTGTTGGACGGCGCGCAATCGGTTTCACACATGCGCATCGATGTGCAGCAGCTCGATTGCGACTGGTTCGTTTTTTCCGGTCATAAAGTATTCGCTCCAACCGGCATCGGCGCACTGTTCGGCAAATTAGAATTGCTCAATGCCATGCCGCCTTGGCAGGGTGGAGGCAATATGATTCAGGATGTCACCTTTGAAAAAACCATTTATCATGCGGCACCCGCCCGTTTTGAAGCCGGTACCGGTAATATCGCCGATGCTGTCGGATTGGGCGCTGCGATCGATTACGTGCAGCGCATCGGTCTTGAAAACATCAGCCGCTATGAACATCAATTGCTGATTTATGCGACACGCGGCCTGAGCTCAATTCCCGGTTTACGGCTGATCGGCACCGCGCCGGAAAAAGCGGGTGTGCTGTCTTTTGTGCTGAAGGGATTCAGCTCCGAAGAAGTCGGTGCAGCGTTGAACCGTGAAGGTATCGCCGTGCGTTCCGGCCATCACTGCGCACAGCCGATTTTGCGCCGCTTTGGTCTGGAAACGACGGTTCGTCCCTCATTGGCACTGTACAATACCTGTGCGGATATCGATTTTCTGGTCGCCGCACTGCGCCGTATCCAAAGCGGTCGTCCGGGCTTTTGATGATGGGTTAATCTAAATTAACACAAGGAATTCTTAATTGAGCAGTTTCAAGCAATACAGTATTTTGCCAGGGTTCAATCTGGCATTGGGATTCACACTGTTGTATCTCAGTCTGATCGTTTTGATTCCATTGTCGGCCGCGTTCATTCGTACCGCTGAATTGACCTGGCCGGAATTCTGGTCGATTGTCACTACCCCACGCGTGCTGGCTTCTTACCGGCTGACATTCGGCGCGTCGTTCGCGGCCGCCACTGTCAATGCCTTTTTCGGTTTGTTAGTCGCGTGGGTGCTGGTTCGCTATCATTTTCCCGGCAAGAAAATAGTCGATGCCTTGGTGGATCTCCCCTTCGCCCTGCCGACCGCGGTGGCGGGTATCGCACTGACAGCGCTGTATGCTGGCAATGGTTGGATCGGACAGTTTCTTGAGCCGCTCGGCATCAAAGTGGCTTTCACGCCGCTGGGAATTTTCGTAGCGCTGACTTTTATCGGTTTGCCGTTTGTGGTGCGTACCGTGCAGCCGGTGCTCGAAGATATCGAAGCCGAGCTGGAGGAAGCGGCTGCGACACTCGGTGCCAACCGCTGGCAAACTTTTACGCGCGTGATTTTCCCGGCACTCTATCCCGCCTTAATGACCGGTTTTGCGCTGGCTTTCGCACGCGCAATCGGCGAGTACGGCTCGGTGATTTTTATCGCCGGTAATATGCCGATGATTTCCGAAATCACACCGCTGTTGATTATCACCAAGCTGGAACAGTATGACTATGCCGGGGCTACGGCCTTATCGGTCGTGATGCTGGTCATTTCGTTCGTTCTGCTGCTGATAATCAATTTATTGCAATGGTGGAGCCGTCGCCGCAGCACCTCAACCTGAGAACAATGATGACCACAACGATTACATTCCCCCTAGCCGGCAAAACCTTCCGGCAGCGCGCCACACAGGAGCCTGCCTGGGTACGCCGGTCCTTGATCGGCTTGGCACTGGTATTTTTAACCCTCTTTTTGTTTGTGCCGCTGATTTCGGTCTTCTACGAAGCTTTAAAAAAGGGCGTAGAAGTTTATGTCGCGGCCATCACCGATCCCGATGCGGTTTCCGCCATCAAACTGACGCTGTTGGTTGCAGCGATTGCCGTGCCTTTGAATCTGATATTCGGTATCGCAGCGGCCTGGGCCATCGCCAAGTTTGAATTTCGCGGCAAGAATCTGCTGATCACGTTGATCGACCTGCCTTTCTCGGTTTCACCGGTGGTTTCCGGGCTGATTTACGTGCTCGTGTTTGGTTTGCAGGGATGGCTGGGGCCGTGGCTGGCGGAACATGACTTCAAAATTATCTTTGCCGTTCCCGGTATCGTGTTAGCAACTGTGTTTGTAACGGTACCGTTCATCGCACGCGAATTGATTCCACTGATGCAAGCGCAAGGTACCGAGGAAGAAGAAGCGGCCGTCGTGCTGGGCGCCAGCGGCTGGCAGACTTTTTATCATGTCACGCTACCGAACATCAAATGGGGTCTACTGTACGGCGCTATTCTGTGTAACGCGCGGGCGATGGGCGAATTTGGCGCGGTATCGGTGGTATCCGGCCATATTCGCGGCAGCACCAATACCATGCCGCTGCATGTCGAAATTCTCTATAACGAATACAACTTCGCCGCTGCGTTTGCGGTCGCTTCGCTGCTCGCCTTGCTGGCGCTGGTAACGCTGGTGCTAAAAACACTGGTTGAATTTCGTAACAAACAACACCAAAAACAACGAGGTCTCGAATGAGCATTGAAGTGATTAGTCTCTCCAAACAATTCGGCACGTTTACCGCACTGCACGATGTCAATTTACAAGTGCACTCCGGTGAATTGCTGGCACTGCTGGGACCTTCCGGTTCCGGTAAAACCACTCTGCTGCGCGTGATCGCTGGACTGGAAACCGCCGATAGCGGCCAGGTATTGTTTCATGGCGAAGACGCAACCGATCAGCATGTGCGTGACCGCCAAGTCGGGTTTGTCTTTCAGCATTATGCCTTGTTCCGCAACATGACCATTTTCGAGAACGTCGCCTTCGGTTTAAATGTGCGTCCGAAGAAATTCCGCCCTTCCAAAGAGGAAATCCATGACCGCGTGATGAAATTATTACATCTGGTGCAGCTAGATTGGCTGGCGGACCGCTATCCGCATCAGCTTTCCGGCGGTCAGCGTCAGCGTATTGCCTTGGCGCGGGCACTGGCGGTGGAACCGAAAGTGCTATTACTCGATGAGCCTTTCGGCGCATTGGATGCCAAGGTGCGCAAGGAGCTGCGCTCCTGGCTCCGCAGACTGCACGATGACATGCACATCACCAGTGTGTTCGTCACGCACGATCAGGAAGAAGCGCTGGAAGTTGCCGACCGGGTTGTCGTCATGAACGAAGGCCGGATTGAGCAAATCGGCACACCGGATGAAGTGTACGAGCAGCCTGCCAGTCCGTTCGTGTACGAGTTCCTTGGCAACGTTAATTTATTTCATAGCCGCTTGCACCGTGGCCGTGCCTGGATCGGCGATCTGGAAGTCGATGCGCCGGAACACGCAGAAGCGGAAGAATTGGCCGCCATTGCCTATGTCCGCCCACATGAAATCGAAGTCGAACGCACTCAAAACGGTGAAGCCGCGCTGGCGGCACAGATTGTCCATATTTTATCGGTAGGCCCGATCGTCAGACTGGAGCTGGTACGCGAGAACGACAAAGATAGGCACCCGGTGCACGCTGAAATCAGCAAGGAGCGCTTTCGCGAATTGCAGCTCACCAAGGGAGAGAAAGTCTTTATCAAACCCAAACGGCTTGATTTGTTCCCCAGCTATCCGCAGAGCCAATTGAAACATTAAGGCATGGCATTAAAAAACAGATTGAACAAAATGGATTGAAGTCATGACAACCGAACTCAAAACACAGGGCACAGCTGAACCGGAAATCAATCGTATGGAAATCGATCATATTGTTTCCCAATTGCGCGCATTACGTGTGGCCTCCCTGGAGCACCGTCAGCGGCTTAACAAGCCTCCCAAACTGCCTTCACGAAAAGTCCTGGCATCGATCATTGAACGGTTAAGTGCGGCGTTGTTTCCGAATCGTTTGGGTACACTCAGCATTTCCGATGAAGGAATCGATTACTACGTAGGACATACTCTGGATGTTACATTACGCGACCTGATCGATCAGATTCACCACGAATTGTTTTTTGTCTCGGGGCAGGAAATTGCCGATCCGTCGATTCGTGAACATGCTGCGAGCATTGCCAATACGTTTGCCCAGCAATTACCCAAAATCCGCAGTTTGCTGGAAAATGACATCCGTGCAGCTTATGAAGGCGATCCGGCAGCACGCAGCATTGACGATGTATTGGTATGCTACCCCGGGATTACAGCGATTATTCACCACCGCATCGCGCATGAGCTGAACCAGCTGGGTGTGCCGCTGATCGCCCGCATGATGTCGGAAATCGCTCATTCGCTCACCGGCATAGAAATCCATCCGGGCGCACAGATAGGCGATAGTTTCTTTATTGATCATGGAACCGGTGTAGTGATCGGCGAAACTACGGTCATTGGCCGCAATGTGCGGTTGTATCAGGCTGTCACCCTCGGTGCCAAGCGCTTCCCCGTCGATGAGCACGGCATTTTGGTGAAAGGCAATCTGCGTCATCCCATCGTTGAAGATGATGTGGTGATCTATGCCGGCGCTACGATTCTCGGGCGTATCACCATCGGCCACGGCTCAACGGTCGGAGGCAATGTCTGGCTGACACACAGCATCTCACCCGGAAGTCACATCACACAAGCGCAAATTCGCACGGATGTAATCGCTGCGGGTACTGGAGGAACTTAGTATTTTTGTATTTGAATCCCGTCACAAGTGAAGCGCATGTTTCCTCAATTCACTCAATGGGATGCAAACATTAATTGATCTGAGAACTCACCTGTGGCTATTTTTTCCAGCAATTTCTTCGCTTTTTCACTGACCCCGGCCCCATGTTGCAGATAAGATTTCGCCGCCAGCGCGGGTGAATAATCACTGACCGTATATCCCTGCGCGTTGATTTCTTGCTGCGATATCGTTGTCACTGTCAGTTTTCCTTTTCCCAGCTTGATCACAAGCAGCTTCTTTCCACTCGCCCCCGCAATGATTGCAGTATGTCGATGTTGATTGATAATCACAGTTGGTTGCATTTTTGTCGGTCTCAAACGGTCAATAGCGTATACACATACGATACCACTGTTCATCGCCCGGAATCTTCATTCACGCTTAAGTAAAAATGTTTATTCATTCTTGGCCTGCATTTTCTTGACCAAAACGTACAGCATCTCTATAATCCACCCTTCGTTTCTGAAGTGATTCCAGTCACACAGCAACTTCTTATTGCGGGAATAGCTCAGTGGTAGAGCACAACCTTGCCAAGGTTGGGGTCGCGAGTTCGAGCCTCGTTTCCCGCTCCATTCCTCTCTGTGGAATGGCTCTTTGAAATTTTACTTGCTGGGAATCGAATAATTACTTCTGATCGGCTTTTTTCCGTAGGATTAAAAGACATTTAGAAGTTATGCAATAATGGCGGGGTGGCAGAGTGGTCATGCAGCGGCCTGCAAAGCCGTCTACGCCGGTTCGATTCCGACCCCCGCCTCCACCGATCTGATATTTCCATAGCCCGGGTGGTGAAATTGGTAGACACAAGGGACTTAAAATCCCTCGGGCCTAAAACGCCCGTGCCGGTTCGATTCCGGCTCCGGGCACCAATAATCAATAAGTTAGACTTATTTCATCTATCAAAAAATTTGCCTTTCTGCTCCGCAATTCTGAGAAATACAGGTCAATTTAACAAATAAAACCATCTAAGCGTAGAATTCGTGCAGGTGCTCAAAACACCTCTCAAAGTGAATAGCCACGCGCCCGATAGTCGTGGTTTTTTTACGCCCATAGTTTGCCTATGGCTGGGTATGAGCACGCTTTATCGATGTTTAGAAACGCGGTTGCAAATGGTGAATGCGGTTTAGCAGCCGCATAGTGGCGTGCAAACGTGATGATCGCTGAAGCGATCAGCCATGTAGCCGGCATCAAGTTCGTGATGGCAAATGAATTTGATTCGCTTGATCTATCAAGTCGCAGCACTTGTCTAAAGTGGCTCATCGGATGGGCGCGCAACCATGAAATTGACTCGGTTCCGCTGTTCGGTACTTTAAAAGAAAAACCGGTAAAACTACCCGCAGAAGTAACTGCATATTGGATTCATGATGGCATAATTGTTTATCAAGCTATGGAAGCCGCGACGTAGTCGGTGAAGTAGGCAGGATTATTGAGATTAGATCGTATAAGGATAGGATGAAATGAGTTTTTTCGAATGGCCGTGTGAATTGGCTTTCAGTGCTTGCACCTTTTTTGTAATGACAAAGGCTTTATTGGCATTAATTCTCTGCGTTATCTCGGCCGGGATGATTTTCATCGTAATAAAAGAAATAATCAAAGATCTCAGGAAATAATAGAAGCTCCTACTCATATCGGAATATCAATAGAAACGCCCGGTGAGGGACTTTGAATCTCAGCCGGGCGTGGAGATCATATGTGGATACGCTAATTTAGTATTGGACGGACATTAAAAAAACTTTAGGGATTATTAATCAAATTATTAATCCAGTCCGGGTTGGTATACCAATAATATCCACCCGCAATGAGCAGGAAAACCACAATTAA
Source organism: Proteobacteria bacterium ST_bin16 (assembly GCA_002083595.1). GTDB lineage: Bacteria > Pseudomonadota > Gammaproteobacteria > Burkholderiales > Nitrosomonadaceae > Nitrosomonas. Next base: position 18,734 of record MSXT01000004.1, read on the forward strand.
AGCGACAACTACGCACATCAGAATATCGCTATTACTAAGTCGCAGACCGTCTGAATTGACGGTTTTGTTCTCGAATTCATTGGGATTATTGGTACTCATGGTTAACCTCGTTTTTAATAAAAGCTGCAATGTAGCTGCAAAAAAATTATTGATCTGTTCGGTTGTTAACATTAGGTCAGAAAATTTTGTGCATGATCTTAGAACTGTAATAGCGAAATTTACCGGAAGATTTTGGCGCGTTACTACTGAGCAACTGATTCAGATTTAAACAATTCAATAATTGATATCATCTTTAAATGGGGTTATGACCAAATGAGCGAAACTCAATGGATAAAATGCAGCGAACAGATGCCCCCAGAGGACTATTCTTTGATAGTAATAAAGGTCAAAGGAAAAGTGCTCGGAAAAATAGTCAGCCTGGATTTTCATCGGTGCAACTATTACGCAACAGAGGATACTGAATGGTCTCTGACTCCAGCAGATAAATGACAACCCTTACGCGCTCATACGTACAGATAAATTAGAAATACCGAATCAATAGATTGTCATGAGTTTGTTCCTTGATTCAGAAGACGTCTCCATACTGACTGGCAGAAAAACAAAATCCGGCCAGATTGACGCAAAGCCAGCACATCAAGAAATAATCACGTTTCGATATGTGGCAGAACGCTATATTAGAAACATTATCCCACTAAAATCACCGGCAACACAAAAGGACAATCTCAGGGAATTGGAGCAGCTGTACAAATTCTTTGACGATCCACCTGTGCCGCTTCATAAGATTGAACCAATAAACATGAGGCAGTATCTTGACTGGCGCGGAGTAATAAGGGCAAATCGTGAGAAAGCACTATTCAACCACATTTGGAACAAGGAACGCGAATGAGGATATACAAACCTTCCAAACCCATGCGCTGGAATACGTGGATTCAAAGAGATGGGCCGCAAGAACGTTTATATTGATGATGGCATGTATAGCGCGGTATATCGCACTGCGTCGCAGCCATTACGCGAGGCAGTAGATATGGTCAGCGACCTTCTGATGTGCTTAAAATGACAGACCACGACATTCAGGATGGAGCGATTACCGTCACGCAGAATAAAACCGGCGCAAAACTCAGGATTAATATCGCAGGTGATTTGGATAACCTGATCAGAAAAATATCTGAACGCAAGGCAGCACATAAAATCATAAGTTTTTCTTTAATAGTTGATGATAAAGGTCAAAGATTGACGTCGCGCGCTTTACGAGGTCATTTTGACCGTGCCAGGGAGGCCGCCGGAATCAACAAGGAGTCATTCCAGTTTCGTGACCTGCAGGCGAAAGCAGCCACAGATACAGCGGAATTTACCGGCGACATCCGGCAAGCTCAAAAACAGCTTGAGCACACAAATATTACAATGACTGAACACTACGTTAAAAGCAGGAAAGGAGAGAGTAAACCCCATAAAAACGCGGAAATCCACTCCGCAATCATGATTCGCATTATTGATTATTTGTGGTACTTTTTGCTGAAAAATTATAGTTTTGCGGAACGCAAAAACAAATATGTGATTGTTTAAAAAATATTATTTGACTGACTTAAAATCCCTCGGGCCTAAAACACCCGTGCCGGTTCGATTCCGGTTCCGGGCACCATTTCGTTATTACCCATGCAGTTCTGCTCCAAAAGCGAGAATGGGAGCGACTTTTCAGGGGTTCTAAACCCCTCATTTCGGCAGTATTGAAGCCGTTCGCTAAAAGCGAGCTTTAGTACGGATCTTCTATGCTCCAGTCTGTCAGAAACCCAGAGTTTCTGCGGGTTTGATAAAAACGAAAAGGCGGTTCTAAACGTTTCATCGAACGATTGCAGCGGACGACCGCATTTTGCGATTTTTTCATCGAGTTCGATTTTCTCCTCTTCAAGCTTACGTATCTTTTTCTCATAAGCCGTAATCAAGATTGCATTGTCGGCTTCCGCAATCCTGTCCAGGAATTGTTCGGTTTTGCGCTCGATCTGAATAAGATTACGGCGAATAGCGTCCGCTTCCTGTTTTGCGTCGTTACGTCGCACATTCCACAGATCGGTGAATAGTTCAGCGGCCAGGAAGAACATTTCCTGGGAAGGCTTCATTTCACTCAACAGCGCTTCAAACTCACCTTCCAGCTTGTCCTTGCGAACGGATTTGCCATATTGGCTGCATTTGACACCATTTTCTTTACCGTGGCACAAATAATAGGCATACAGCCCATTTCTGCCGCGCGACCAGCAGGCCGTCAGGGGTGTACCGCAGCAGGCGCAGGCGACAAAGCCGCGCAGAGGGAAGTCCTCATTAATGTCCTTGCGCACTGGCGCTTTAGCTTCTCCCTTTAGCCGCGCCTGTATTCTCTGGAAGGTTTCAAAACTGATCAACGCTTCATGATGACCTTTGACTAGGTGGATATTCCAGTCCGGCTTATCAAGATACCCGGCATATAAAACACGATTGAGGATTTCCTTTATCCTCTGCATATGCACAGTGCCGAATCTGTCCTTGGGAAAATGCGGCGACGAATGAAAAAACCGCATCAATTCGCCTTGCGACTCGAACCGGCCTGACGCGAATCCCTCCAGCCCTTCCGTAATGACGGAGGCGCAGGGCTGATCCGGAACGAGCAGCTTGCCGTGCTTGCCCACCTTGTCATAGCGATAACCGACTGGAGCGTTAAATACGAAATATCCGCTCATCATACGAGCTTTCATGCGATTTAAAACTTGCTCGGCGTTCTTCTCCCGCTGGTGTGCAGCTACCGAGGCTAATAAATGTTCGACCAACCTGCTGTCGGAATCGTCGCCAAATTCGATGGAAGGGGATTCCAGCTTGCCTCCGGCGGCGGCTATAGAAGCACGCAAACGCAAGTGTGTCTCGATATCCCGAGCTAAACGCGAGATGTCATCAATGATGACTATTGGATTATCGGCACGATGCTTCTTGAGATACATCAGCATCGCTTTCATGTTCAGGCGATCCAGCAATTTGCCAGTGATCCCTTCGTCATGGAAAACTTCCACGACGTCATAACCCTTATGTCTTGCGTATTCCCGGCAGCGCGTCTCCTGAGAAGCCAAGCCATGGCCTTCGGTCACCTGCTTCGGACTCGATACACGGCAATAGATAACCGCTTGTTGTGTCATGGCAGAATCCTCCTTATTCACCCGCATGGGATGTAGCTTTTAGGGGTGGCGATTTGATTGAATGATCTTTTGAATCTATCATGCCCCCTTGACTTTGCAAAGCTTCGCAATTTCTTTCCTGCAGGGCATGCTGAACTGGATGCTTATTGAAAGCCGCCGATACGAATTCATCCATAATCATATAAACATAGCGGATAATTTCTTCTTCGCGCTCTTTGCCCAGATTATACGGCGCGAGGTGCTTGCGGTATTTTTCTATATCCAGTTTCATAGCAGACACGAATGCATGCTTCTGCCGGGGCAAAAGCACGTTCCTTAAGAGTTGAAGATGCAGGAATTATGAGAGCTTCCTGCTTAATAGGCGGGAAACAGCTGAATCGAATTCACCGAGAGAACTGCGACCCGAGGACACAGATCTGGTAATTTGACTAATTGATAGGATCTTTAAAACAATGAGTCAAGGAATAAATTCCTTGAACAGCCTAAAGCAGGATATGAAGAGCTGTTAATATGCAGCTGCTCTGGCGCTGTTCAGCGCATGTTAAACTTGTGATTTTCATCCAGGAGTTGCTCCAATGTATCGTGAAGCGAGAAAAGCGTTGATTATCGGTATCGACGATTATCCATGCAGCCCGCTTAAAGGCTGCGTGTCAGACGCAGTAAAGCTGAGTAAGCTGCTCAAGTCACACTATGATGGGAAGCCCAATTTCGAAACCAAAACGCTGCTCTCATCCAATGGAAAAATCGAAAAAAAATTACTTAAGGAAGAAATTGAGAATCTATTTTCCGGAAGTCCAGTTATCGCCCTTTTGTATTTCGCAGGGCATGGCTATTTAAATTCCTATGGCGGTTATCTGGTTACGCAAGACTTCGACCGATATGACGAAGGTGTGTCGATGGACGAAATTATGCGATGCGCCAATGAATCTGAGGCTCAAAATAAAGTCATTATTCTTGATTGCTGTTATTCTGGAAGGCTTGCAGCCCCTCGACTGGTGAATAGAAAAGTATCGGAACTTGCAGACGGCGTTACGATATTAACCTCCTGCCAAGCAACCGAAACCGCACAGGAAAACAACAAAAAAGGAATTTTCTCATCGCTCTTGCTAGACGCTATCGATGGGCAATGTGCCGATTTGACCGGAAACATCCTGCCCAGCAATATTTATGCGTATATAGACAGAACACTGGGCCAATGGGGAGGACAAAGGCCGATTTTTAAAACAAATGTATCTGCATTTATTTCATTGAAAGAAGTGGAACCGCTCATAGAACTGTCCGTATTGAGAAAAATTATTACTTATTTCTCAGACAGGGACGCTGAATATCCACTTGACCCAGGCTATGAATTTACCGAGCCAGCTGCGGATGATAAATGCGTGGCAATATTCAAAGAGCTGCAAAAAATGGAAGGTGTCGGATTGGTTGCTCCGGTAGGAGAAGAGCATATGTATTACGCTGCAATAAACAGTAAATCCTGTCGGCTTACAAACCTTGGAAAACAATATTGGAGTCTGATTAAATTGGAAAAAGTCTAAGCGATGGATAGATCTAGTTTTTATTCTACCCCAATAGCTGGACTTTTTATAAAAATAATGTTCGCTGTCAATTTCGTTGCGATAGCCATAGCTTATTTCGACGCAATTATCCCAGAAGCAAATTTACTATCCACATCGTATTGGCATTGGTTGATTATTTCTACATTAATCATATTGTTCCTTTTGTGGAAGCACTACAAAACCTTTAACAAACAACTTGATATGATGGTGGCCAACGTGCTCTCGGGCAGTAACGCTAAGCCTATATTGCTATATCTAAGACCCTTTGTTTCTGATGGCTACCTTATTATTCGCCCAGCAAATGGGATCTTAGAGGTGGTTGATACAGCCAATGTATTCGAGGGAAAACTGCTATCTGTAGTATGTGAAAAGTACATTCCAGTAAAATTCGACGAATCTGAAAATAATGAATCAAAAAAACTCCTCTATAAAATTCGGGCGATGTTTTCCTATAGATGCGGAAGGCATTTTGACGATACGGATGATTGGCCGGGCACGGTCGATGGAATGCTAGATAGATGTGCGCTATGTATTATCGTGCCTCCTGGCACACCCGATTCTTCTACATCGGAGGAAATTAAAATGGCGCTGGAGCGTTCCATCGTGGAAAAGCTTGTTTTTATCATGCCCGATAAAGACACCCACTTTAAGACCAATGAAGGAATAAAAATATCCGCCAAACAGCTTTGGGAAAACTTGCTGCAAATAACACAAGATAAAATCCAGCTTCCTAGTTACTCTAGGAAAGGTGGATTTGTACTTTCAGTTAACGGACGAATGACGCTTATAGAATCATGTCACGGTTTTGATTGGTTTTACAAGAAAGCGATGAAAAAAATTTTCATGACTGGAAAATTGACGTGTTCCAACTGGCTCGGCAGCTTGAAAATAACGTATAAATTGGTATGGCAGTTTTTACCGCTTTCAGTTTTTTACGCGTTCATTTCTTTATATCTCATTTTTCCCGATCTATCAGAATCGAAAAGAGGCGAGGCTTCAGTATTCGCCGCCTCTTTCACCTTCCTGCTACTTCACATGCGAGCTTTTTATCGTTTTTGCGGTAAATTTTTTCTTACTAAAGATCGGGTGACAAGCCTATTCATCTCCACCATTGTTGCGCTTACAATGGGGTGGGTGACCGTGTCATATATAGTTTTGAATAAATGGGAAGTTTTTTTGATAGATATATTGGGGCCGAAATGGATAACAAAGCCGGATTTTGGTTCTACTAATTTTTCTATCTCTTACATACTTTTTGAATTGTTTTTATTATGGTCTGTGGCATCAGTGTTTGTATATCTGGCAGCTTTTTTGTTTTTTCGAGGACAACAAAGGCTGGAATTCAAGGCGGTATCACAAGTCGATAATTCACATGGATAAGTCGTCAATAGTCGGCTTCCTGGCATAATCCGGACGTTTATCAAAGAGCGTTTCAATATCTACGCCTCGTTCTTTGGCTTGTTTTATGGTTTCAACATCAAGACGATCAGCCAGAACGCTATTCTTACAACTGTGATAAGAATAATCACAGGCTAAATCTTCTGTTACATTGGTTCTCAGAAGGTAGTCGCAGCGTCCGCTATCCATCAATATTTCTGCATATTCCCACTTATTACCGGCCATTGCATTGTGTAAAGCCGTGCGCCCGGTTAATGGATGTTGAAAATTAATCGGAAAATCGCAATTCAGATACTCACGAAGCGTATCCTCATCGCCGTATTTCGCCGATTCTAAAAGTACCAGCCCTAATTTGAGCAATTCTCTTTCACGCCCTGCAATGAGACTCTGATTATGGCCTTCCATTTTGCGCAACCCTGTTTTTATTTCTGCAGTTCTTTCATACATAATGTCCTGATACGGGTCGATGTCGGAAATGGCTTTTCCCAGTCGCTCTATAATCCGGTCGACTTCCTTTGCCTTATCGAAGTCCTTCATGGCAATTCCTTTCCGCTCAGTGCCATTCACAAGATCAGTAAGCTCGGAATTCAATCTCGCGAGAATGATGGATATATCATCGCTTAATCCTTCCAAAGGCGAATACGCTAATAATCGCCGCCGCGTTTTTGTTTCTGCCCCCAGATTATCCAAGATCATACCCAGAACCGAGTGTTTTTCTCCATTGAGTACTGACTTCACATGTGTGCGCCATACTTTATTGCGCATTCTTCTCCACCTTTACCATATTTTTTTCAATAACCACAAGAAAATTATATAACTCTATGGAATATTAGAACATTATTGGATTTTCCAGATAACCATATATTCAAAATATTTTGCCCACCCCCACCAATGTCAGCTTCGCAGAACTGTTCGGCAATCGGCTGGTTTAAGAATAGGAGGGTTTTAACAGGCTCATCAGCCCACGATTCCTTTTCATTCACACCTAAGGGAATGTATAGATGATTGCTTTTCTCAGTCTGGTTTTTAAGAACGCAAAAAAGAGAATCGTTAGGCGAGATCACGATCCAGCCTTCATATCTAAAGTCTTCCGTCTCAGACTTGCCTCCAGTACCTGAGCTCCCACTTCTAACCTCATCTATACATATAGACAAGGTATGTTCATTCTCTCCACAATGTACTGTTAAATAAAGCGATGTGGCATCGCTATGAAATTCGAAACTGCCAGTTAACAGTTCTGCATATAAATCGGGCTTTTCTTCAACGTTCTCGTACAAAAAATCCTTCAGATATTGTGCAGCTTTAGGCAAAATCGGTTTGTCATACAGTTTTTCTTCTGTGAGATCAGACCAGGGACGTGCATCTTCACTCGTCAGCCAACAGGCTATGGCTAATAAGGTTAATTCACCTGGCCAGATAACTTTTCCTTGTGCAAATCTTGCAAAGTTATCCGATCTTCCCAAATTTACTTTTGTTTCATAACAGAACGGCTTTGGCCATTTGTTACGTACTGAATCTGGAATGTTATGCTCGAAATATTCTTCAATCCTCTCAGCTGTACTACTCCAGTTCCATTTTTCTTCTTTCTGTGCGTTTTTATAGGCTTGCAACAGAGCATTTCTCAATTTTTCTCGTTGATCTTGGCTAAATATATAGACGCGCTTTCTGCCTTGCATTTCCTTAAATCACCTCTGTTTATATTTTTCGGCTTATCTTACCACTGCTACAAATACCCATCTTCAATCCATTTTTTGACCTCTAATGAGGGGGGCGTGAGGAGGACAGCTGCAAAAATTTTCTAAACTCCTACTCAGCTTACTTGTTTTTTCGTAAGCAAAAAAACTATGCGCGTAGCTCTATTAACGAACCGGACGCGGTTCATTTCGGAGAGTAATTATGAGTAGCAGCGAGAAATTAATTGTAGTTTATGTAGTAACTATCGGCATTTTGAACGACCCGGTCTATAAAAAGCGTCTCTGGCTAGCCGCACGAAATTTAGGTATTTCTCGACGGAATTGGCCGAATGCCCTTGCCGACGCCATCTACAATTTTCCGGGCGTAATCCTGCTTCCGAGCGGTATGCGCTGGCCGATTCCAGATATCGACTCGGTAATGGGTGATCCACGTTGGCTGTCTTATTATTTTGAGGAACTTAACGGTGATCCGCGTCGAGGTGTAATCCTGCTTGAACGTTTGAGAATCTTGGATGTTTATTTCAAAATCAAACATCCGAAAATCGCTAAGCACTTCAACAAATAGCAAAAAAGGGCACACCAGCTTCAATGGCTGGTATGCCCATTGTCATTTTTTCACAACATTCGTTTCCCAAATCTGATGAGAGCCATCGCTAACCTAGCTGATGGTTACCTCTGTTTCATTCTTACAAGGAGATTCCTATGGCAACGAAAGATAAAAAACAATCACTGGCACTAAAACTGGTCGGAAACGATACGGTGAATATCGTCAGAAAGCCGCCGGATACCGCAACACCCGATTTCTTCCGCAGGCTGGTTCATCATAATGATCCTGAAATCGCAGGCGCCATGGCTACAGAGCAAGCGATCCACGAGGCCGATCAACAATTCGGCGCTGAGCTGACAAGGGTGCGGCTGGATAGTGAAGACATCGATGCCGCCTTCAGAATTTCACTCAAATTGCTGACCGAGCGTGAAACCAAGCTGGCTAATACGAACCGCTATATCAAAAGCGGTACGCTGCACAGCATCGGCGGTAAAAACATCGAAGACATCCGCTGGAAGGATTGGCGGCGCAAAGACCAGGTTCTACTGTCTCTTCTTATTTTCTGCCTGATTATTGCGGCTGGACTGGGCATGGGGAACGTGTACGCCAACCTGGTCGCATCGGGCAACGCCGTTTTCATTGAAAACCCATGGATTGCACTCATGATCTCGGCCTTGATGCCCATTGCCTCGGTTTCAGTGAAGTTCGTAACTAACTTCTTGATTTATGACACTTCCCGCAAGCTGTATGCCAAGTGCATCTACGCGGCAACCGGCATTGCTTTTATCTTTTGGGGTGGGCTGTTTGGCTTAACGCATTCCGGGGTGGCAAGCGGGATTGACTGGAATTCTCTTGGCGAAGCCGCCGATTATGGTTTTGCTTTCGTCTGGTCGCAGCTTCTGGTCGAGATGCTTGCAGCCAGCGCACTGTTTCTTGCGGCTGAGGACATTTATATGCGCTATTCCCCTGATATTTATGTGGACAACCTGGAGTACCTCGAACTCGAAAAAGCATTGAAAGAACAACGTGCTGCGCACGAAGTCCTGCGCGAAGAACGCGGCCAATTGCATGGCCGCCTGGTCGAGCTGGAAGCGCAACGCGAAGCGTTCATTAACGAAAAAGTCGTCGAATTCATCAGCCTTCGCGCCCGCCATATCGCGACCATGAACGCACATAGCGACCGTTAATATTTTGGAGACTCACATGAATAAAATTACTTTGTCATTTTTTGCCTTGTTTATGGCACTGATGGTTGTGCCAGCGGCTTTTGCTCGCGATCTTGTCGTGGCGGTCTCGCCATCCTACTCACCGGATGAAGCAAAGAAGCATTCCATTCAGTTATTGCAACAACTGACGCAACTGGAACAAGGCAGCCGAGTCACATTGATCGACGGCTACCACCTCTCGATCATTGGGGAATTCAATATTCCGGATAATTCCGCCTACAGCAATCCCAAGGCTCGTCTTGGCCTCAACCGTGATGCGGTGGCGGCGCTCAAGCGTTTTGCGGACAAATCGGTTGCACCGGGCAGTGAAGGCCATCCGTCTGTTCCTGGTGCGGTGCGTCTGCCGCAGCTTTTACGCTATGCGGCTGAGCATTTCTCGCATACAAAGCAATTGGATGTGGTCGTTCTCGGTTCACCGTTTTTTGATGATCCGAAGGAGCCTGCCTTTTCAATGACTGGCGGGCGTTTTCCGTCGGATGGTCATTTGCTCGTTACCCCCGGCAAATCGCCGTTCGGTACGGAAGGTCAGGGGCAACTGCTCAAGAATGTGCATGTGCATATCGGCTACGGCAGCGACAGCATCATGCAAGGCGACCGGCAGCGCTATTTCGTACAACGTTTCTGGACACTGTATGTGGAGAGGCTGGGCGGTAAATTGAGTAGTTTCGTCGCAGATGTGCCGACTTTATTTCGCGGTCTTGCGCAAAAAAATAGCCCGCTTGCGCATGATTTCAAACCAGTGCACTCGGACAAGCTGGAAATGATCCTGTTGCGTCCACAGGAAAACAAGCAATCGATTTTTGAGCGGCCCGTGAGCAAAACTGCTTTGCCGCAGGCGCAACTGCGCCGCTCCGAAAATGTGCAGATCGGTATTTCCTGGCAATGCGCCTTGTGCGACCTGGATTTGTACGCCAGAGCCATGCCGGACGCACCGGTTTTGTATTTCGGCAATATCACAACCAAACACGGTTATTACTGGAAGGACTACCGCAATTCTCCGCAGCCGACCAATGGCTTTGAAACCATCAGCTTCGATGTACCGCTGGATCTGCGAACCTTGATGATTGCCATCAATTTCTACGAAGGGGAAGCGCCGAAAGGCGTTTCCGGTGAAATTCGCATTGCCGTCGATGACCAAACTTACGCTGCATCCTTTCATATTCCTGCCACACGCGGCAACGGCGGAAACGATATGGCAAAAGTGTTCGAAACCGGCAAAGCAAGCGGTAATCATTCGTTGATTATCGATGCGCTTCGCATCGTCAAGGCGCGGTAATGTCTTCGAAGGGTGAAATAACCAACCCGTTTGCTTTGCTGATCCTGGGTTGTCTATACAGCTGGGCAACCTGGGAGACGCTCGACTGGTTGCGCAGTGACCTGTTCATCGTCCCGGCGCTTTTTGCGCTATGCGCCGTGCTCGCTTTCATCAAAGGCATATTCTATAGCCTTATTCTCATCGTGAGACTGATCCTGCGCAGACGCGCGATGAAGCCTACCGAGCGTTCCGGCAGTGCCGCCTGGGCATCCAATCGCGATATCGAAAAAATGGGATTGTTCAAACGGGAAGGATTTCTTGCCGGTATGCACGAGGAAAACAAGCCGGTATTCGTCGATACCGAGTCCTCCGGCTTAGTTCTCTCTCCAGCTGGGGGCGGCAAAACAGTGACGTTCGTAATACCGGCTTTGTGCCACAATCCCACAAGCATGTTTGTACCAGACCTAAAAGGCACGCTGGCTTGTATGACCGCAGAACTTCGGCGCAAGCGCTATAAGCATGAAATCCTGTGCGTCAATCCCGGAGCTTTATATCAGGATATCTTGGGAGCAGGGGCACGTTACAATCCTTTGCAAATTCTGATCGATGATTGGAATAATCCGAAGACGCATGCACAGCTCATGTCCGATGCGCAAGCAATCGCGAAACAGCTTTGCCAGGACCCGGCCCAGCAGAGCGAAAATCAGTATTTCCGCAATGGCTAATGCATTGTGTTTGCTCAGCGACAAAGATGCTTTGCTCAAAGCGCTTCAGGATGCGCAGTATTCCGCGCATCTCAACGGCGACTTGGCACGATTGGCCAAGGATTTGCTGGCCAAATTCGACAGCGGCGATCAAAAGCAGATTGAATCGTTCCGAGAAGGAGCAGTTCAATCACTTGAAATTTATTCACCGAGCGGCAAACTGGCCGAATGCACGTCCACTTGCGATTTCCGTTTCGCCGATCTGAAAAAGAAAAAGATGACTGTCTATTTATTGGCTGATCCAACAAGGATGGCAGTTTATGCGTCATGGCTAGGTCTTCTTTCATGGTGCGCTTTAACAGAATTAATTCGGTTTCAAAATAATCGCTCGGTTTGCTTTATGTGTGATGAGGTGACTAATTTTAAGATCAATGACTTACCGTCATTATTGACGTTAGCGCGAGAGTTCAAAATCAAACTGTGGTTGATCGTGCAGGAATTAGAGCAATGGGCGCATGTGTATGGGCGCGAAAGTTTGGAAACCTTGCTTTCTCAAACAGAGGTGAAGATTATAATGGGCGTCCGATCATACAAAACTTGTCAGCTTGTATCGGATATGCTGGGTGAGGCGACGATCAAGGCGCACAGTCACAATATTGGCCGCAGCCTGTTCGATGCACCGACCCGGTCGATTCAGGATGCGCCGCGCCGTCTGATGACAGCGGATGAAGTACGGCGCACGGATGATACCCTTCTATTCGTGCGTAATCACCGCCCCATCCGTTTGTCCAAAATCGGTTATCACGAAATCAAACCCTGGGCGAAATGGGTTGGAATCAATCCGCTGTTCAATAAGCCTTTCAAAGGTAAGATCAAGCTGTATTTCTAAAAATGAAATAGGATCGGCATCTTTCGATTATGCAAAGATGCCGGACTTATTCTTTTCCTTGCCGACAAAGAATTTCTGTATCGATAAATCACGCTGCATCCACGCGGGTTGAAGTTACGGTAAAACGACTAGCAATCAGCTTTGCTTCTTTTACTGTTGATCCATGAGCCGGTGCAATAACGGTTCATTCTTCTGATCTTGTCACATAAGGCTGACTGCAAGATGTGTGTTGTAATACAACACCATCTTGCCAAAGGGAGCGTGCCGCCCCCTGTTGGATACCCCCTGCATGCCGGCGCCTCCAGGCATCGAGCCCTTCATGCGCCAGCAAACGTATCGCCGTTTCATCACTTGCAGGTCTTGGAGATATACCTCTCCACCTGCACCGAACCATGCACAATCGTGTGGTCGATTGACCGCCAGTCAGGGGAGCATTCCTGCTGCCCCTGACAACCCCATGACCAATCTTGTGCAGATTGGATGCCATGAGCATTTTGCCGCTCGATCATGGTCGTCATTTAACTAGCGAATGGTATATATTTGGAGCAGAGAAATATTTGTTTAAAAAAATGATTTGCTCTCTTAGGGTTGTTGGTTCCACGATTCTCTCATATTCTCCCCTAAGTTCTGTAACTAGTAAACATAATGACTGATCAAATTTTGACGTTAAAAGAGGTTGTCGCATATCTAAACTTTCTGAGAAAACGGTCTGCAAACTGGCCGTCGAGGACCAGCTATCAGGTTTCAAAATCGGAGGAAGCTGGCATTTTAAACGAGAAAACATAGAAAGCTGGATCGAGCAAAAGAAGAAAAACTTCAAAATAAACGGGAATAGTACTTAGCCTGCCCGAAAGATGTTAAAAACGTGATGAGGCATATCAATCAGCGAGTAGGTATAGAGTTTGAACCATATAAAAATAATTAATCAGTTCCGCGAAGAGCTAACAAAAGTCACCCGAGAGGTAGAGACTTCGGTGGCCATGGGACATTTCGATATCAACAAAATATGTGAAGATTTGTTTTGCGGAATCTTTAAAGAACTATATGGCTTTGGAAACCTTAAAAACTTAAATGAAAACGAAAGAAAGAATTTTCCCGGAATAGATCTTGCCGATAACTACGCAAGAGTTGCTATTCAAGTCACTTCGGATAGGTCGCTAGAAAAGATAAAGGATTCACTTGGAAAGTTCATAAATCACAAGCTGTATGAAAAATACGACAGAATCATTATCTATATTCTGACCCGCAAACAAACAAGTTATTCAAAGGATACTATCAACAGAATATGCGGAGGAAAAATCGGATTCGACGTGGACGCGGATATACTAGATTTTACTGATCTTGCAACGAAAGCTGCTAATGCTACGCCCAAGACATTAAAAAATACTGTCGATATTTTGGGCACCTATTTGAGAGGCTGTGATGTAGGTTTGGCGGAACAAGACCTTGATCCACCGGAAGAGCCTTCAGAAATACTGACCGCGAACATGCTGGAATTGTATTTTCCGCAAACACTATACATAGCTGAGTTATTATCCGAAGTCTTTGAAAGTAAAAAAGTGCGTAATCAGAGAAAGCAGGTTGGATCATACGTTCGAAATCTTGAGCGCAGTGTTCCTTCCGATTACGAGGTAAGTAACGGCCGACTGATAACATTTCATAATCTTGAAGATCGGAATAACCCCTTTGAATTTCTGATTGATAGGGGAACAGTCGAGCCTTTCCATCCAAAGGACTACTACTCGATTGATGAAGATCATGAGCGTGTATTTAAGTCGTTGCTCAGATTCTGCATGCAGCAGAAACTCCATAAGCACCGTGTGTTCTGGGATTTTAGAGAACGGATATTCATTTTTCTACCGTTAACAGATTCTGAAAATGTACGGACGGAAACATGGATTGGTCAAAAGAAAGCAACTAGAACCGTTTTCGAAAGAAAATACAAGAGAAATGAGCCTAAAAAGGTTCTCTCCACGCGGCATTTTGCGTTTTCTTTGAATTTCCTCACTGTGGAAAATGAATGGTATGTAGCGATTACCCCAGACTGGTTTTTTAGTTATGGAGAAGATTATAGGCAATCGGCATTTAGTGACAAACTACTTAGCGGTCTTAAGAGGATGGAGAAGAATCGGTCGGTATTTGATCAATTCCGATTCCTTTGCTCATGGTTAAGAGATTTAGATGCGGACGATCTATTCTCCGAGGATGCAGCTACTTTTCCACATATTACTTTCGGGCAAACATTAGAATTTAGCGGAAGTAGGTCGCTAAACGAGGATTTATGGGAGCCGTTGGTAGTGATCGATGACGGGGATTCTGATCAAGGAAGGCTTGGTCTCCTATGAATATAGAGCACATATCAGAACCAAGATTACTTTTTGCTAACGGCACGCATATATGCCCTCGGCGAGGAATAACCGAATATGGTGTATTTGATCAAACGCAGGCAACGCGAAGAAAGGAAATTAATGTTGGTGGTATTGGAACATCTCATAGTGTTGATTTGCTTGACAAATGGATCACTCGATGTCGTGGCGCTATTTCCGCCCCTTTAGGGATTAGACAAGAAAATCTCAGATTACCGTTTTGTGGTTTTAGCCAGTCAAGCGGATTTGGAGCAGATATCCATTTCTCGAATGATCTCGCGCGTTCACTGAAAAACTCCGAAATTAAAGATGTTGTCGATATAGAAAGCCGTACTGAGCGAGTGAAGAAAGCTATAGAGCTTTACTATGAAAACATCAAGTTTCTGGCTCAGAATCGGCATGTCGATGTCATAGTGTGCGTGATACCAGAAAATCTGTTTAAAGTAATTGCTACCGAAGAGAGTACCGGCGAGGAGAGTCTTGATGTCAGGGAAGAAAAATACGAAGAGCTCAATTTTCGCCGCGCATTAAAAGCGAGAGCTATGCCGCTTGGCAAGCCATTGCAGCTTATTAAGCAGTCTTCATTGGAAGAAGCCAAAGTGGCGGGTCAGCAGGATGATGCGACCAAAGCGTGGAATTTTTGTACAGCATTGTATTACAAATCGGGACCGACAATTCCATGGAAGCTAGATCAAGATATTGCAAGAGCATCCTCGTGCGCAGTAGGTATTTCGTTCTATCGTAGTAGAGACCGCCAGACATTAAATACGAGCCTAGCCCAGATATTTGATGAACTTGGCAATGGGCTAATTCTAAGAGGCACACCTGTAGAAATAAATAAGCACGACAGAGTGCCGAAGCTTACCGCGCAACAGTCATATGATCTTTTACATGCAGCGCTTAATGAGTATCGCGTTGCACTAAGAACATTTCCGGCTCGCGTTGTTATTCATAAGTCATCGAATTTCAGTAATGAAGAAATCGAAGGACTGGAAGCTGCTGCAAATGAACTGAAAATCGATACGGTAGATTTTGTTACTGTTATGGATTCTAAGCTCCGATTGTTTCGAAACGGCAACTATCCGCCTTATAGAGGAACTTTGGCACAATTGGATGAAGGACGACAACTGCTTTATACGAGAGGATCGGTTTGGTACTACCAGACATACCCCGGTCTCTACGTGCCCCAGCCAATTGAATTAAGAATTGTGAAATCAGAAGAGTCCCCAAGCTATATCGCGAAAGAAATTCTTGGATTGACCAAGATGAATTGGAATAACACACAGTTTGACGGCAAATACCCGGTAACGCTCGGCTGCTCACGTAAGGTTGGAGAAATAATGAAGTATCTAACTGAGGCAGAAACACCGCAAATTCGATATGGTTACTACATGTGATGATGAATAATTTGAATTGTATAGGTGAAATAAGTGCATAGGATTTATGTATGAGTGAATTAATTGATAATGTCAGTTGGAATGATAGGCACTTATACAAAGTGCGAGAACAGAGACTGCCGCAGTCTGTGGAAGCTGTTAATTTAGAGCCAGAAAAACTCCGCCCAGAAATTGAACCGTGGTTGACAGCATTATTCCAGAGTGAGCATTTGTCGCTTTTGCTAGGGGCAGGCATTTCGTCTGCCGCTCATTGGATTGCTCAGAGAAGAGCTGGTGCAGGAATGGAAAAAATTCCATTCACCGCATTTCAGAGTCAAATAAATTCTGCGATTAACAGTAGCGCAGTTAAATCTGGGCGTGGTACGCCTAACATCGAAGATCAAATAAGGATATGCAACGAGCTAATCAAAGGGCTTGAAATTTATATTCTGAGTAATGTTTATGGTGCCAAGAAAATCAAAAAAGAACTTGCAAAATTTGAGCGTGAGTTGAACGATGGGCTAACATCGTTCGCTAATTTGGTACTTGAATGTGAAAGGAACATCATAAACTCTGAAAATGCTCAACAAGCGGCTGAGTATCTCATGAGCTTCTTGATTAGCTTTGCCAGCCGATCCGCGACACGCGAGCGCTTGAATATCTTCACTACAAACTATGATCGCATTGTCGAATATGGCTCTGAGCTAGCTGGAATCCGCTTAATTGACAGATTTGTTGGTACAGTTAATCCAGTTTTCCGCTCTTCACGAGTAGAAGTTGACATGCACTATAATCCACCTGGAATACGGGGAGAGCCAAGATACTTGGAAGGAGTTGTACAGTTTACCAAGCTGCACGGTTCCTTAGACTGGAGTATTAAAAATGAAATTGTGCGGAGGTATGCACTGCCATATGGGGCAACAGACATACGGACATATCTTGATGGCGACAGCAAAAATCTCCTGATTTATCCAAATGCATCGAAGGATAAAGAAACCGCTGAATACCCGTATATAGAGTTGTTTCGAGATTTTGCCGCATCAGTATGTCGAGCAAATTCAACGGTGGTAGTTTACGGATACAGCTTTGGTGATGACCATATAAACAGGGTCATAGAGGACATGTTGACAATACCATCCACTCATCTGGTGATTGTCAGCTTTGATGACCAAGGGGACAGGATTAAGCGATTCTACGAGCGGGTAAAAAGACAAGCGCAAATATCGCTATTGATCGGAAAGCACTTTGGGGACTTAAGGACTTTGGTTGATAACTACCTACCAAAACCAGCAATTGATCGCACAACAATAAAAATGGCCGACTTAATGAAAGCACGAGGGTTTGCAACGCCTAACCTTGATCACGCTGATGGTAACTCATGAGTATCTCCCCTGTAGAACATTCCGCATCGCTTCGCATCGGGTCGGTTGAATTTGTTTCTCCTGATGAAATTAAAGTTGGCCTCGATCTGGAAGCTCCAGAAGGGATAGCTGCGAACGCTGGAATTCCAAGATCGTTCCCGCGTATCAATAGTTATGTTCTTATTGCAACCGAGGCAGGCCACATTGTGGCTCAAGTGGAATGGATTGCAGTCGAGCGATCCCCTTTTCCAAAACGCAAAGGTTTTCAGGATTATGGCCTTGTTGATTTACCTTTCCCATTGCGAAAAATGCGAGTTAATCCTCTCGGCCTTTTGAAGAGGGATGGTGCAAAGTTCACATTCAAGCGCGGCATCCACGGTTTTCCGAGCGTAGGCGAACCTGTTTTGATCCCAACCGACGACCAGCTTAGAGCAATTGTTGAATCGGGTGAGAAAAGGAGGGTCAAGATTGGCACTAGTCCAATGGCTGCAAACGCTGATGTATGTGTCGATCCAGACAGGTTGTTTGGACGGCATATTGCTGTGCTTGGAAATACAGGCAGCGGGAAATCCTGTTCTGTTGCAGGGCTAATTCAGTGGTCTTTGGCAGCAGCTAAGGAAGAAATAGACAGGAAGACTGGGTTGGGGATAGAAGCAGGAAAAAGATACCCTAATGCAAGATTTATAATCCTCGACCCCAATGGTGAGTACGCTAAGGTTTTCAAAGATTCTGGACGGGTATTTCAAGTTGGAAATGACGCAAATCCGCTTCAGGTGCCGCTGTGGCTTTGGAATAGCGCCGAATGGTGTTCATTCACACAAGCAAGCTCCAAAGCGCAAGTTCCTTTGCTGAAAAGAGCACTTCGTGCAATGCGCAACGAGCAATTTGAGTTGAGCGAAGAGCTAAATATACGGATCAAGAGATTCTTGGGCACCATTTTGATTAGCGCTAGCCATGAAAGAAGCGTAGGTTCTCCGTGGGGATCGTTCCCAAAGCCAAAGAATTTCTTTGAGAAGCTTTGTAAGTGGCTGGAAAGCACGGAGTTTTTGCAGAATCAGCTAGGTGCGAATGACGTTAGGCTCAACAATCTCACAACCAAATTAACCTCGTATAAAAACGCTCGACAAGGGCAATACCCAACCTATGACTCTACTATCGGAGAGATTACAGAGATCATTGATGAAATGTCAGCGGCATTTGCATTGTTTGGGGGAACAGATAACGATCTACTACCTAAAAATGAAGATGCTCCAACAAAGTTTTCTGGTAATGTTTTTGTCAATTATCTTGAGGCTTTAGCGCAAGAGACAGGAAACGAACAGTATGTGGAATTTCTGTTGGCACGCATTAAGACTATGCTCGCAGATACGCGCATGAAGGGCATAATTGGTGATGAAATTGAAATGTCGCTCAGAGGGTGGCTGGAATCCTATATTGGAAACGATAGTGCCCAATATGGCTGTGTTACAGTAATTGATTTATCTTTGGTTCCTGCGGATATAGTTCACATTGTAACTGCCGTCGTCGCGCGAATGAGTTTTGAAGCATTGCAAAGATACAGAAAGCTACATGGAAAGTCATTGCCTACTGTTCTGGTTATGGAAGAGGCGCATACTTTTATCAAGCGCTACAAGGACGATTCAGAAAGTCAAAGTGCTGCTTCAATTTGCTGCCAAGTCTTTGAAAAAATATCAAGAGAGGGAAGAAAATTTGGGCTTGGTTTAATGATTTCCTCTCAGCGGCCATCAGAACTCTCGCCAACCGTTCTGTCGCAATGCAATACCTTTTTGTTACATCGTGTTAGCAATGATCGAGACCAAGAGCTAATTCACAGATTGGTTCCCGATAATCTTCGAGGTCTTTTACGGGAATTGCCATCGCTGCCTTCCCAGCAAGCTATATTACTAGGCTGGGCATCGGAGTTACCTATATTGGTGAGAATGAATGATTTAGAGGATCACGAGCGCCCTCAGTCAGATGACCCTGACTTTTGGGAAGTTTGGTCTCGCACAAAGGAACGAAGGCTGGATTGGGATCAAATTGTTTCAGATTGGCAGCAATCTGCACCGTCGCATGATAACAATCAATCGGGATAGTGATAATTGATTGCTGTTTAAAAAATGTTTTTTTATCCCTCTTAAAGGGAGGTTTATAAATAGAAGAAGTACACAGGGGTCTTGCCCCCTCAAAAGTCAAGAAAAATGACGGTTTCCATTTGGCGCTACGCTGAATAGACCCTCCGCAATTTTTCTGGACTTTTTCACCACCGCCTTAGTCGCCCTAGTCGGCAGAGGTTATGCGCGAGGCAAAACGCTTCGCTCAGAACCTCAACACCGAATTAAGGAGAAAAGACTATGAGCACCGATATCAAAATCTATGTAGCAGATTTGGCGGCTTACAATAACGGCAAACTTCACGGCGTTTGGATCGATGCTACCGACGACCTGGATGCTATCCGGGAACAAGTCAGTCAGATGCTGGCAGAGAGCCCCGAAGATTTTGCAGAAGAATACGCGATACATGACCATGAAGGGTTTGGTGGCTACGCCTTGAGTGAATATGCAGGGCTTGAAACCACGCATGAAATCGCTTGCTTTATCGAAGAATATCCGGACTTTGGCGGGGAGTTGCTAAACAATTTCGGCGGCGACCTGGAGGAAGCCAGAGCAGCGGCAGAAGAAAATTATTGCGGCTGCTACAAATCGCTAGCTGACTACGCGCAGGAATTGACCGAGGAAACGACAGAAATCCCTGAGAATCTTTCTTACTATATCGACTACGAGCGCATGGGGCGCGATATGGGACTAAACGGCGATGTGTACACCATAGAAACCGGTTACGAAGAAATTCACATTTTCTGGAACCACTAAAGCAATTCAGACGCTGCTGGCCCAGGCTGGCAGCGTCTTACTTATGTGTTTAAAGGAAAATCGCGCCGCCGAAATCTTTCAGCTTTCGGCGATGGGTTTAGAATCAAGGCCGTCAATGGTAATCAGCATTACAAATGCTGTTTGATGTCCATACGGCCATGCAGGATGCGGACAATTTCGATCAGGCCTTTTTTGTGGCGGTAAAAAATCACGTGCTTGCCGACACCGTACTTAAAATACCCCTCTCGAATGTCATCGCATGCGCGGCCCAGACCGGGTTTGTCCGCCAGATCGTGAAACGCAGCGTCAAGCTGTGTCAGGTAACTTATCTGCTGAGCCTTCCCCCATTGCCTGCGCGTATAGCGGCCAATGGCAAGCAAGTCATCCCTGGCTTTCTTCGTGAGGATGAACGATCCCATCTATTCATCGCTTTCCAGTTCATCCAGGAGGTTTTGCAGGGAATAATCGGCAGGGCCACTTTGCTCGCCTTCGGCTAGTGCTTTTCGCAGCGCTTCCAGCTTCGCCTCACGCTCCTCCAATAGGCGTAGCCCTGCGCGTATTGCTTCGCTTGCTGAGCCGTAGCGTCCGGTTTCAATCTGATGCGCCAGGAATTTTTCAAAATGCTCACCCAGCGTAACGCTAGTGTTTTTTTGTATCGCCATATTCTACCCCCTTAAGTTAGCGTGCCTATACCTAATCATAATATTTATTGGTATTAATGGCAATTTAAACCTTCCAGGATCAAATACCTGAAAGCGCCCGCGTCAGCGTGCGCGGACAAACTCCAAGTTCCTGGGCGACCTCGACCTTGGTTCTCCCTTTGTCTGCTTTCAGCACTTTACGCGCCCAGGCAATTTGCGCCTTGCTCAGTTTTCTCGGCCGTCCGAATTTCTTGCCCCTGCGCTTGGCAGCGGCCATTTGCTCGCGCGTCCGGCGTGATATGACCGCCCGCTCGTATTCCGCATCGGACGCGGCATGGATATACCACCGGCGGCCTTCCGGTGTACGGGTATCGATGTTCTGCACCAATGAACGGAACGTAATGCCATCTTTGGTAATGTCGTCCAGAAAGATAATGGCATCTATCGTTGAGCGAAAGGCGCGGTCAATGGCAGTGATAACAAAGGTATCGCCGGGTTTGAGCGCTCTGCGGACGGCCATCAAGCCCGGTCGTTTTCTGGCAGTTGCCCGGACAGCCTTATCTTTATAGATACGCACGCACCCAGCGGCATGCAAAGCATCGATCTGCTGCAAGACCATTTGCCGGTTGGTACTGCATCTTACATATCCTATCAGTGGCATTGGTTGTTCGTATTTTTGTTCATTGCACTTGTCTTTTTGCCCATAAATGGCGAAATCGTGAGCCGGACTCGACTGGACAAAAAGGAACCCTTTTGTCATTCATATTTTTCCCTCTTTAGCATTGGTATATTTTTTCTGAAACACGCAGTTTTGCTGACGTGCCACATTTTTATTTGTTGCTGTTAGAATTCTGCCAAAAGGGTTCCTTTAAGTCCTACGCGGGAAAGTGCGAAGCAAGCAAGGAATTTTTTGATAAAGATACTTTTTCTGTTTGCTATCGCGATTCCGCCTGTAACTGCCCTAGCGGCCGATCCCACGCCGACCAACAAGTTTCTCAAGCTGGGCGAGGGAGAACGCTACTGGTATCTGGAGGGTGCCGTGGCGACTGTCGCGCACCTGATTGCGACACAGAACCAGCAGAAAGGCGATTGTGCGGCAAGCTGGTACCTAAGAGACCGTGATACCAAACGAAAATTGATCGAGGATTCGCTTGCTCAAAACCCAACTGAACTGCCGACGACGATCATCCTGGGCTTGCTGACCAGAGCGTGCGGACCGCTGTTGTCTCAATAAGGCCATTTACGATTTCTTTACGCTTTCGCTGCTAATATGTACTCAACCACAAATTGCCATAGTGGGGGGAGATGATTGGAAAATGAGCGCAAAGACCCGATGACCATACCGGACGGCATGGCGTTTGAGTCTCTTCCATCCTGGCTTCGTGATCTCATCGACATCAATAATGAAAGCGCCGGGCGTGAAACGGGACGGATAAAGCGCTTCTCGGCATCCAGCCGCTATGAAGGGCCGGAATCCCAAAAGCGCGAGAAAGAACGCAAACTCAGCAATTTGATGTATCTACTGCAAAATCCTCACTATGCCCGTTTGTACCGGCAAGCAGTCGATGCCGTTGATGAAGTGGACAGAGCAGCTGCACGGGCCTTGTTCAAACTCGAACGTGAAAGCGAAGTTGCGGCACAACGCCTTCGGGAATTAAAAGAAGCCGCCGCGCAATTACCCGACGGGCGTAGAGTGTTCCAATCGAAGAATGGGCGTATTTATACCGAAGATTCTGAGGATGTCACGCATCTACGCGATGCGATGACAGGGTTAACTGATGTTTCCCCAAGTTGGGAAGAATTCCAGGAAGCCAGGGATCATGCCAAAGATATTGAACGGCGCAAGCAGGAAGTCGAAACCTATCAACTTGAAATTATCAATCCCGCTAAAGAGCGGCTAGCCGATACTGAAAATCCGTTATCGACAGAAGAATTGGAACACCTTGGCACTCTAAAGGATCGTGCACCCAGCGATGTGCGGGCGCAATACGACACGTTGGAGAATGCACCCATCAAGACCAACAATATGCCTGCCAGAAACAGTGTGGCGGATGAATTATTCGGCTCTTACGAACCCAATGCGCCAAAAGTCCAAAACCACTTTAAGGCTGCAAGCGAGCACGAGCCGTACGGCTCGTCGGCAACGCAGTTGCCGACGATGGCTCCAAAGATTACATAACTTAAGCCGTCATATTGACAGCAAGCGGTTGTGCACTTGGATTGAGATCCATTACAGGCGAGCGTCAGAAATTTTGCGACTGGTTAATATGTGAGAATTCCATTTTTTACAAAATCTTAGTGTTCGTGATATAGAGTATAGGAGCAATAACAGAATTGAGTGAAACAGAGCCGATATGCCGCGCATTGACTTTGATCAAGTAGTGAAACCGGATATTGAATATACGGTGGCATTGATAAAGCAATTGCATGCCGGTCAAACAGATCAAACCGGCAAGCCCTATGCCAATCATCCTCAGCGCGTGGCCCACAACGTCAGAAGGCTTTTTCCGGATTGCAGTGATGATGTTGTCATGGCGGCACTACTGCATGACGTGATCGAAGATTGCGGTATCAGTGAAACTGATTTGAGACAGAAAAACTATACGGAAACGTGTATTAAAATCGTGTCCCTGGTTACGAAGAATCCGGAAGACAAACGCAATTATGATGAAGTGATCGACAATTTGGTTGCCTCCGGAAACAGAGAGGCCATGATGGTCAAGATTGCGGACAATATGGACAACCTACACCCCCGGCGAGTTGAAGAGCTTTGTCAGATCGATCCTGAAAAAGCGCAAAGGCTTGGCGAGCGTTACCGGCGATCCATAGAAAAGCTTGCTGGTGCATTGAAGATAGACAAAGACCGCGTATTCGGATTGATTGAAAGTATTCCATCTTCCAATCCGAAAATTCAGGAAGTGAAGTTGTAAATTTATGGAGACGAAAGCTGTGTCATATCAATATTTCTTGCTAGGCGATACCGTGCCCGTTCGCGTGGCTTTCAATGCCAAAGGGTTTCGCATGGGCGCGGAAGTCCCGAACCGTGAAAAGGGAATGCTAGTACAGGATGCGACATACCTGAGCCGCTTGGCAACGAGCTTCGAAGTCGAGGAAATCACGCAGGAACAGTTTCGCGCACGTGCAGAAGCTATGCTGGGCAAGAGCCTGGAATAAAAAGAAGACCTTAAGAGCCTTAAGATAAAAAACAAAACTCAAGGCTGATTATGGGGGTGTGAAGTATGGGAGAAGGATTGCAAAATCCTGATCTATCTTTGGAGCAGTTGTATGAGCAGGCAACTCAGGCACAACCTGAGCTGAAAAGCTACGGCGAGAATTTCCTTCATTATTTGCAAGAAAAACATCCCGGCCAATTTGACGGTGCCTACTTTGAGCAGGCGCTCCTGAAGGAAATCGAGCGCATCCAGGATAAAGTCACAGCTGATTATGATGGAGATCATACCAGAGTCGCCGATATGGTAAGAGGTCGTCTCTTGGTTGAAACACCTGAGCAAATTGAAATCATCCGTCAGGAAATGACGGCTTTACAGCAGGATATGCGCATTGAAAAGTACAAGGATTTCTATGCTGAGCCACTTTTAACACATTTCAGAACCCTAAATACCCAGGTTCGCTTGCCAGGCGACCATGTTGCTGAGTTTCGTATCGATCAAATTGATTTGTCGATAGCTGGAGATCAGACACATCACTTGTATGAAGAAATGCAAAAGATCGAGCGCACGGCCAAGTTGGAAAATCGACCGCTGACCGAAGCCGAAACGGAAAAATGGGAACGTCTCTTAGAAGAACAACGAATAGAATTTGACCGCGCATCTCACAAAGCCAATCTGGACACACTTCTGAACGAAAAAGGTGCTGCAACACTACAGATTCATAGAAACACCCGTTTGGAAGCGATGGCTGAAACCTTTGGCAAACTCGGGAAGAACGGCGGCGTTGTTGCCGGGCTAGCGCTGGGCACACTCTCGGGCGCGTTCACGCTGGCGGCGGGCGGATCGAAGGCTGAAGCCGCGCAGGCAGTTTACGAGGCTGCCGTTCCATATGGCGAAACGCAGCTCGATCTTGCGCACGGTGACTTGAGAGCAGCTGAAAAATCGGCCACCATTGAAACGGCATCCAATATCGGCTCTCTGGGCGGAGCCGCAGCCGGAGCGGCTATCGGCACGATGATCCTGCCCGGCGTCGGAACAGCTATCGGTGCCGGTATCGGTGCGCTGGGTGGCGGAGTCGGCACGGGCTATCTCACGGAAAAAATCCATGACAATTATGCGCAGATCAAGAATGAAGCCATCCGGCTTGCGGATGAAGCCGCCGAGAATTTGACGAACGCCATACAAAATACGAAGCGATCTGTGGCAGCATGGTTTGACCACAAACCGGCGTTAAGCATGCATGCAGCTTTTAGCGCTCTGCCGAACAGCGTTGCGTCTGATATGCCGCCGGAAGTTGCCGCCCTCGTTGAGGTTAAGGCATCCCGAGCGCTGTTTGCGAAACATTTTGCTGAAGTCGAACAGCACGGCGGCCTGCCCGAGGTACAGGCTTATATCGATGCAAACCTGCCGGAGACCAAACAGCCTTCACCCGTTGCCGAAAATCATCCTGTACGTTATATACACTCACCCGTGCCGGGATTGAGATAGTACGAAATCTCTCGGTAACTTATCCGTTAGATTTCATGACTTATAGAATTGGCCACATCACGCATGAATGAGCTAACCAGAAACGAAACGGCAGACGAATTATTCGGCTCTTACCGACCCAATGCAGTTTATGATGAAAATGGCGCAGCTTAAATTTTCTGCGCTATCCAATAAGTATGCCCTCCACAAGCGAGATCGGATTGCACATGTTTAAGAATGACAAATCCGTGTTTTTCTAACAAGGCGCGGTATTCATCCGTATCAAGGCTGGCATGGAACATCCGCGCGTTATCATGTCCAAACATTGGACTCCATGCTTCCCCGTTTTCCAAACCGCTGCTGAACAGCAAAATTCCTTGCGGTCGGCAATATTTTGTAAACACGGTAAACATTTCTCGCTGGTCATCGCGGTTGAGATGAAAAAAGCTGTCCCATGCAATAATGGCATCGAAGGTTTCCGGGCTTTGAAATTGCCGCATATCTTGCAATATCCATTCATGGTCTGGAAAACGCTTTCGGCAGAAGGAAATCATGCGGGGAGAGCCATCCACGCCCGTTATCCGGCGCCCCATGCTTATCAGGTATTGCGCGATAGGCTCTCCCGTTCCGCAGCCCAAATCCAGAACGGATGCTTTTTCAGGAAGATGAGATAGAAAAAAATCCAGACATGAACGCTCAAACAAAGATTTGTTGCGTGCAAAATCAAACCACTCGGCAATATCGTCATATATAGACAGGACGGTTTGTTTTTCCATTGTGGTTGCGCTTTGCATTCGTGCGATTCTTTTTTATCCTTTGATAAAGCTTCTAGTCAGGCTTAATGGCAAATCTGCCGCTTCCAAGAAAGAACACTGCAAGTCCTGTAAGCATGAAGAAAACCTGCAATTCCAGCGCATAGCCGCCGTGATCGGTCAATGTGAATAACTGGCTGCGGTGGGCAAGCACGATTGCAAATATCATGTTACCGAAAATAAGCAATCCGCCAAACCGGGAAAAGATTCCAAGAATAATCATCAGCGCTGCAATCACTTCTCCCAAATAAACTCCATAAGCTAAGGCTTGCGGTAAATCCATGCTGGTAAGCTGTTTGCCGATAAAATCGAGAGAGCCTGGATTGAGCACCTTATGGACGCCATGAAACAGCATCAATACGCCAACGGTGAGACGCAATGTTAATTTACCCAGTGCATCGTTTTGAAATGGAAGATTCATAGATTTTTCTCCTTTGAACGGTAATGTCATAAACCCCAATAGCATACTGCGCTTGATCCACCTGTTGCTGTATATACAGATGCTCGGAAATTATACGCATTCGTTCGTACCGGAACCGGGATAAGCAAAATTTCTCTGTAATTTTTCAGCGAGCTTGTCAAACCGGTATTTCTCAACTTCATGAATATGGCCGTGACATTTACCGTGAACGGGAAAGATTTTTTTGATGCACCCTTCAAAATACTCCGGTCTATCCACCTTACACTGCCTGCAATCCGGAACATGCGGAAACTCGGCATTTCTGGCCTCTCGGTAAATGTCATTTGAATCGTCCGGCAGGATATTGCCGGTACACAGCCGCATATAGCAGTGATGATGCTTTTCGATATGAGGATATTTCGTCTTGCCGGTGGTAAGCAACCGATCACAGGCCAGACACTTGTTTCCCCGGTGCATCACTTCGTCATGGAACACCTGGTTTCTGAGCGCCCCTTCGGCAAAGAGCTTCCATTGCGTTTCATGGTCTTTGTAAATGGGTAGCACATAACGCTTGCGCACTTTAGGTACGAGAAACAACGGTATCCGTTTCTTCTTTTGGAAGAAATTCTTAATCATTGGCTTGTCTTTCTGTTAGAGGTTGCTGGTTGGTCTGAAATAAGCCAGTCATTCGAAAGAATGTCTTGATTATTGTTATCATATCTGATAACTTTAATTATGACATGGACGATCACGTTCTATAATGAGAAGGTCGAGGCGGAAACGCTGGCATTGCCAGCTGGGATTCTCGCCAATTTCCTGCGTATCGCGGAACTCATTCAGGAATTCGGCCCCGATCTGGGGCGGCCCCATACCGCACCACTGGGGCAGGGGTTATTCGAAATCCGAGCCAAGGGACGTGAGGGCATTTCCCGGTCGGTATTTTGCACCGTCAGAAACAGGGAAATCGTGATTCTGCTGACGGTGATCAAGAAGGACAATAAAATACCGAAACACCATATGGAAACGGTGCAAAAACGACTAAAAGAGGTACAAAGCGATGACAACTAAACGCCCGACATTCGATAAATTCCAGCAAACGGCTTTACAAGATCCCGAAGTCAGAGCCGAATACGAGGCACTTTCGACGGCATTCGAGATGAAACGCCAGATGATTGCCTTGCGTAAAAAGGCCGGTGTAACGCAAGAGCAGATGGCCGATTTTCTGGGTACCAAAAAAAGTAATATCTCGCGCTTGGAAAGCTTACATTCGAATGTGTCGCCGAGGCTGGCTACTGTCGAAGATTACGCCCGTGCACTCGGCTATTCGGTAAAAATCGAATTTGAGCCGCGCGTTCACTGAATATTTCCTATTTGCTGTTACATCGAGAGATCATAATCGTTGTTCCGATGGAGTGACTGCTTGGTTTGTCGAGATCGATGCAATTCAAATTGTTCCTGAAGCCGGGCTTTTATTTCCGGCGGCAATGCTGAAAACATCATCGTTTTCAGGTGATCGATTTCTTTGTTCCGATCCTGCCGCACATTCTTGATATTTAGTTGCAAAGCACGGCGCTCTTCTAGCTGGTGCTGAATCAGATCGTCCCGCTCTTGCCTGTCGCGTATCACTGCCTGCCAGGCTTCCCGTTCGTTTTGATCCATCACTTGACCGTGTTGTCCGGTCAGGTGATCCCATAGACCCCGGATGCCTTTGCTTAATCGAGCTTGTCGATCTTCGCTTTCTTGCTGCCAACGTTGTTTTTGTGTTTCAGTAAGATTTTCCCGCTCAGTTTGATGCCGCGCTTTCATTCTTGCTTTCTGTTCCAGCAGCGGTTCCATACGCATATGGCTGTGTTTCCGGATCTCGGCAGTGAAACTTTGCATCCGCTCAACCAAGCGTTGATCGATATTGGTTTTTGTTTCCTCCACGCTGGGAAGCTGCGCGGGATCACCGAGCCGCTCCTTGAGTTCTTTGGTTTTAACATCCAGCCATTTCGACAAGGAAAACACTTCTCCGCGCCAATCCATAGCGACAAAACCGCGCCGGTCTCCTTTAGCCAGATAGTAGCCGCGTTGCTCCAATATGCTTTGAAAAGATTCCTTGCTATCCGATACTGCCCAGCAGTCTTTCAAGGTCGCTTTTATCAGCCTTGGGTCGTCGTCCAACCGTTTGGCTTGTTCCCATTGCGCCCGTGTAAAATTGAGCGGATTGCTTTGACTCCGTTCGATCAATCCGGCAGGCAGTTTCCAGCCTTGCTCCAGGTATATTTCTTTCGAAATCTCCATGAGCTTGCTTTTGTAAAACGGCAGATTGACCGCTTTCATCTCTTGGGTATCGATGCGTGACCAGACGCAATGCGCATGGCGTCTGCCTTCTTTTTCATGGAATACGATAACGCGTGGTTGATCCTGTAAGCCCATGCGCTCTTCGATGCGGCTGATAGCTTGCTCGAACACATCCGTTCCGACTTTCTCCGTTTCTGGCGGATTGAGACTGACGGAGAATAGATACTGATTGCAGCGCGTACCCATTGCCTGGGCACGAACTTCCTGCAACGCATCGTCCAACGTTTCAGACATAAAACCGCTGATTTCATGCAACTCGACATGATCGTTATCACGATCATTGAGCAGATGCGCGGCCAGTTTGGCTGCACCGCCACGCTGAGAGGCAATGATAATCATGAAGCTACCTGTCAAGACCTAGGGATTTCATCAGAACTTCCCGGATATGGCGGATATCGGCGCAGGCATTCAGCAATGATGTTTTAACTTCCGGGGTGAGATTCAGCAGGCCGCAATTAGCGGATCTGGCCAGTTGATTGAGATTGTTCGCCAGTCTCAACCGGCCCAGTTCGCCCAGGAGCTGACTTAAAATCCTGTGATCCTTGACCGGATGTTTATTGCGAGTACGGCGTTTGGCGCGGTTTACATCAAACACGCACCCTCGGATATATTCTCCTAAAGGTAGTCCGGCGGCCTCACGCTCAAGCGTGGCACGCTCTTCAGATGTCAGGCGCAGGCAAAAAGGGGAAGCATTTTTTGTAGTTTGTTCGGGCATTCATTACTCCTTTGCTTGAACAATACACATCCGGCCTTCACTCGTCGGGAAACGAGGAAGGTCACAGAACGAAAAGAAGAATTTGAGATATGAAAACAGCGGTATCCGATTGCTCGGCGTACCGCTGCTAGAGGCGTGTCAATTAGTTAAGATATTGTCAGGGCTCCGGATAATTATCTATCGGAATATCCTTCAGGATTTGGTTCCAGTCTTGTAGAATTGAGAAAAGTTGGTTCGAAGACTTGCCGATCTTCTGCACCAATAAACAACGAGCTTTCTAATTCCTCTCTAGGGCTTAAAAGTACTCAATATTGTTCCGCAAAAAACATCCGTTCCCCAATTTCGTTTTAGCCCCATAGTTACATCGAACCAGCTGGCTGATCGGCGGATTGGCAGGAATCGATCCAATCAATCAATCTGACGTTTTTAAACACCCCCAAAGATAGGACAAATCAATAATAGAAACTGACCTCTATTTAAGATAGCATTTCAGACTTAAAAATGGATTATTTTATTTTTAAGCACTTAAGTGGATTTCGCGAAACACTTTGAGATTTATCCTCATACAGTTGGAGACAACAATGAAAAAAATTCAAAAATATATAATTGGCGCCTTGCTGGCATCACCGATGCTTGCTTCTGCAGCAACAAGTTATAATTTATCCAGTGACTTCAGCAACACAAATAATCCAAACGGAGCTTGGTCTTTCTTACAAGGGACGACACTGCTGGCGTCTCAAATACCTTTGAACAATGGCAACCCGCTTTATCCTGCGACTACTTCAGGCTATTTCAGCACCGGGCCTAATTTGAATACCGACACACCTGACGTCACTAAAACCGCAGTGAGCGGTAGTAGCGCAGGTCAAACCGATACCGATTTCTTAGCTGGGGATGTAATCATTCATAGCCCCAACAGCGGAGATCCATTATTTGTAGTATGGACTGCACCCAGTAACGGCATAGTCGATTTCACCAGTGATATTTGGTACGCCCATTCGATTGTAAATCGCTCAAATGATGCTTCTATATCGTTGGGCGGATCTTTCCTGGGTTCAGCCACAATATCAAACGCTTCTTATGGCGACAGAACCAATCCATGGCATATCAGCGGTGATGATTTGGCCGTTGTTGCCGGAGATACACTTTCATTCGCCTTTACAAAAAGTGCCGGACAATCTTTTGGATCTTTAGATGGCATAAACGTCGATATCTCATTTACCAGCGCGGTTCCTGAGCCTGAGACTTATGCGATGCTATTAGCCGGTTTAGGATTGCTGGGATTAGCCATACGCCGCAAAAATCAAACCACCTAAAAATAACTGCCCGATTTTATCGGGCAGTTTTCATTTAACTATTTGCGGTATCACCTACACCAGCGGCATGCTTCCAAAGCACTGATCCAATCTCGCTGGAAAATCCGATTTATCAGCTTCATTCCATCGACACCAGAATATTCGCTTTTTGTCGCAGTTTCACAGGATTTACGTACATTCTGGACAGCAGTCCACGATCCACTATCGTTACATCAGAAAATACCAAATTGGATTGATATATCGCGCTGACGAGCGATCTTCATAACAGTTATCACGATATGAATCCAGCACTACATTCTATCAAACTATAAACTTTTGGCATCCGCTTCCGATAAGTGCTGAGAGATTAAGATCAGGAATTTGATCCGACTTCGTTCAATTAATCCACATTCACAATCACACACTGACGAATTATTCCTATGCCAAAACTACACCTAAAAGTCATTAAACCCAAAACAAAAATGTATTCACCTAAAACAGACAGTTTTCTTAACAATGCGAGCCGCTTCGTGCAAGAAAAAATCCACAGGATGCTCGATAATGATGTATTGCCTTTAATCATCGCGCCATCTATTTTCCTGATATTTGCCGGCCTGGAGTGGTGGCGCTGGTATCTGGAAATACCTACACCTATTCCACTGCTTTTGACTATCATCGCGCTGAGCTTAGGCGTATATTGCTCCCATAAATTATTGGGATATAAAAGAAATGAGAACAGACAAAAAAACTTACGCACAAGCATCAATCAACATCCGGAATTGCACTAAGCACGCAACAGACTGATTCTCAGTCGATTCTTAAATAGAAACAAACTCCGGAATGCCGATTAAAGTGTATTACAACAGTGCTTGCCCTGTTTGCAATGCAGGCATAAAAGATCAATGCCAGCGCATGGAACAGCGCGGGATCAAGGGCATTGACTGGGTGGATGTACACAACAACCCGGGCTCGGTGTCAGAAACGGGCAATCCGTTGGAACAGGTGCGCGAACGATTACACGTAAAAGACGATAGTGGCCGGTTGCATATCGGTATCGATGCATTTATCTATCTCTGGCAGCAGACTCCGAATCAGCGTTGGTTGGCAAACTTGCTGCAATTGCCGGTCATCAGGTCACTGGCACGACTCGCCTACAATGGCTTTGCCAAGTTGCTTTACTGCTGGAACCGGGCATTAAAACATTGGTAATTCTCCGCGCCCACGTTTTTGCAAAAATTTCCCGGCTTTACACCAATTTCCAATTTACAGGATTACCCGCATAGAGCGGTATTAATTGCTCTCCGGCAAAATCAAACTGCTCCGGGACAATCCAGCTTTCTTTCTTCAGCGTAATTGAGTCTTTATTGCGCGGCAGTTGATAAAAATCCGCGCCATGAAAACTGGTGAACGCTTCCAGTTTATTCAGCGCTCCAGCCTGTTCAAAAGCTGTCGCATATAACTCGATGGCCGCATGCGCTGTAAAGATTCCTGCGCAGCCACAGGCATTTTCTTTACTTGTTTGCCCATGCGGTGCGCTATCGGTACCGAGAAAGAATTTAGGATTTCCGCCGGTCGCCGCATCCAGCAAAGCTTGCCGGTGTATTTCACGTTTTAACACCGGCAGGCAATAATGATGTGGACGGATACCGCCTTGAAACAGCGCATTACGATTCAATAACAGGTGATGCGCCGTGATTGTCGCAGCAATCCGCCGGGATGCTGCCGTTACAAATTGCACCGCATCGCGCGTGGTGACATGCTCAAATACGATGCGCAAACCCGGGAAACGGCGTGTCAGCGGCGCCAGTATTCGGTCGATAAAAACTTTTTCGCGATCAAACACATCCACGTCGGAATCCGTCACCTCGCCGTGCACCAGCAACGGCAGATTATTCTGTTCCATCGCCGCCAGCGCGGCATAGCATTTGGCGATATCGGTAACACCGGCATCCGAATTGGTTGTAGCGCCCGCCGGGTATAATTTCGCGCCGTGTATCATGCCGCTGTCCTTAGCCCGGATAATTTCCGACGGCGGAGTATTATCGGTCAAATACAGCGTCATCAACGGTTCAAATGCGGACTGCAATGCCGCAGGCAAAGCCGCCAGGATTCGTGCTCGATACGCCAGCGCCATTTCGACTGTCACCACCGGCGGTTTCAGGTTGGGCATGATGATGGCGCGCGCAAATTGTTTGGCGGTATGTGGCAACACGACGTGCAACTGTTCGCCATCGCGCAAATGCAAATGCCAATCGTCAGGCCGGGTAATGGTAATGGTAATGCTGGTCAAGATTTATCCACAAATGGGTTAAATAGCCGCATTATAGCGCAAGCATCCATGCTATCCGGAATCTCCCCCTGCCTTTAAATCCAGCGCCAATTGATACAGCGTGTTTTTGTTCGCGCCGGTAATCGCTGTGGCCAGTTTAACCGCTTGTTTCAATGGTAACTCAGCCAGCAAACAGGTTAATGTATGCCGAGCTTCGTCGCTGATCTCGGATTTATCCACAATTTCCGCCCCGGATAACAGTAATACAAACTCGCCTTTTTGTTGGTTCGTATCCGCCTGCAACCAAGACAATACGCCGACTAGTGTTCCGCTATGAATGGTTTCGAATAATTTGGTTAATTCCCGCGCCAGGGTAATTTCGCGCTGCGCGCCAAAGATATCGATCATATCCGTAATGCATTCCAGAATCCGATGCGGCGCTTCATAAAATATCAATGTATAGGGATGCGATTTTAATGCCATCAACTCACGTTTGCGCAACCCGCTTTTTGTTGGCAGGAAGCCATAGAACAAAAAATGTGGATTCATGATGCCAGCTGCGGATAAGGCGCAAATGGCCGCGTTCGCGCCGGGCACCGGAACAACCCGGTAGCCGCTTTCCCGCACGCGTTGCACGACAATCGCGCCGGGATCGGAAATACCGGGGGTGCCTGCATCGGTTATCAAAGCGACGCTTTTCCCGCATTCCAGCAAAGTGACTATTTTGCCCGCGACTGCCGCCTCGTTATGTTGATGCAGCGCGATCAATTTCGCCGTAATGGCATGCGCCGCCAATAAATGTTTGGAATTCTGCACATGCTCGGCGGCGATTACGTCGGCTTTTGCTAATACATCCAGCGCGCGCAAGCTGATATCGCTTAAATTTCCTATTGGGGTTGCAACCACATATAATGCACTTTTTTCCAGCATAATCCTCACTATGCCACGTTTATTGACGATTCTCGCGGTATTACTCCTGGCACTATACGGCAACCCGCCAGCCATGGCCACCGGCGTGGAAGAATCCTCACAGCCGGAAATTGTACCCGGGCCGTTGATCGTTGCACATATTGCACTGTTGCTTCCGCTTGAATCCACGGCGTTTGCAGAAGCGGCAAATGTGGTCAAAGAAGGATTTGAAGCTGCCGCGCAGCGCGGACAATCGTTGCCGCTGACAATCCGTCTGTACCCGACCAGTGACGATCCGCTCGATATCGTGATGAACTATTATCACGCCGTGACTTCCGGCGCGACCTTCGTGGTCGGACCGTTGACGCGCGACGGTGTATCCGCCATCGCTTCCAATCAAACACTAGCAGTACCGACACTGACACTCAACACGGCCGATAACCATCAGACCCTGCCTGCCAAACTATATCTATTCGGTTTGCAAACGGATACCGAAGCCGCTCAAATCGCAAAATTGGCGCTCGCAAGCGGTAGAAGCCATGCCGTTATTATCGGCGACGACAGTGCTCTATCGAAACGCCTGCAAAATGCCTTTAAACAGCGCTGGCAGGATGAATATGGAAAAACCCTCGAATCGGTGCGCTATAGCGAGAATCCGTTGATATTGCAACAACTGCGCGAATTGACAACCGGTACTGACCGGCTGGCTTTTCTGGCCCTGGATGCCGCCAAGTCACGCATCCTGCGCGCTTATCTCGATCCGGAAGCGCCGGTGTATGCCACCTCACAGATTTTTACCGGAACCGATAACTTCCTGCTCGCTAGCGATTTGAATGGCATTCAGTTTCTCGATATGCCGTGGTTACTGCAACCCGATCACCCTGCCGTCATGGCGTATCGTCACACCGGCAAAACCAGGAGCACCGAGATGGAACGTCTCTACGCACTGGGTATCGATGCTTTCCGTTTGATGACCAATCTGCTGCAACAGCAATTCGCCAAAGAAATTACTTTGGATGGTGTCACCGGCAATATCCGCTTCGCGCCACCCAACCTATTCACGCGCGAGCCCGTAGCGGCGCAATTCGATAATGGTAAAGTGCGATTGATCACAATACCATCGAATACGCCGGAAACACCCCAGAATCCCCCCGAAGATGAAGGGCAGTGACGCCGAACAAATAGCGCTAGCGTACCTGCAGCGGCAAAACCTCGTGCTCGTGGCACAGAACTACCGTTGCCGTTTCGGTGAAATCGATTTGATTATGCGCGACGGCGCAACCCTGGTTTTTGTCGAAGTCCGCATGCGTGCAAACGAATCATTCGGCGGTGCCGCCGTCAGCATCACACCGGCGAAACAAGCCAAACTGCTAAGCACCGCCCGGCATTATCTATCCCAGCTCAATAGCGAACCGCCCTGCCGGTTTGATGCGTTGCTGTTATCGGGCATCAGTGGACAGGAAATCGAGTGGATTAAGGATGCGTTTGGCGAATAACCATTCAACCTGAATGAACACCCTTCATAAATGAATACTCCGCCCGCCATCCACCGCAATGATCTGCCCGGTGATATAAGGCGCATCGGCAATTAAGAACTGTACGGTTTTGGCGATATCATCCGGTTCACCGCAACGTTTAAGTAAGGTGCTGGCAACAATTTGATTCCGTTCCGCTTCATTAGCCCATTCGCCGTCTTCCGGCCACAGAATGGGGCCTGGAGAAACACCATTGACGCGCACTTCGGGCGCCAGTTCCACCGCCAGCGATTTGGTCAGCGATAACAATCCACCCTTGGCGGCGTTGTAGATCACATAGTTCTTTAATGGCCGCTCGGTATGAATGTCGACGATATTGACGATGCAGCCGTGCCGCTCCTTTAGATAGGGTGCGGCCGCTTGAGCCAGAAAAAGCGGCGCTTGGAGATTGCTGCCGACCAGATCGCGCCAATCGTTCAGCGTACACTGTTGCAGCAGGGTCGGGAAAAAACTCGAAGCGTTGTTAATCAACACATCCAATTGGCCAAAACGGTTGACTGCTTTTTCCACCAAATCCGGCAATAATTCCGTATCGAGCAAATCCGCCTTTACCAGAGCCACGGAATCAGAGCGTTCTTGATTCAATTCGTCGTGCAGCGCTTTAGCTTCCTCGAATGAAGAGCGGTAATGCACAACCAGCCGCGCGCCTTGCGCATGCAGCCGGCGGCAAATAGCCGCCCCTACCCGCTTTGCACCACCAGTCACCAAAATCACATTTCCTTGCACGTACGTCTCCTTCAAAGAACTGATACACTATGGCCCATTTTACGAATAAACTTTACAATCCACTCTAACTTTATTTCCTATATCATTGATCATAAACATGCTACCTCCCAGTGAAATTGCTTTAGCACATAGCCGATCGGTACAAGCGATGATCCGGAAAAAGATTCTTGCAGCCAATAACTGGATCTCTTTTGAAGATTATATGAATCTTGCATTGTATGCACCTGGAATGGGTTATTACAGCAGCGGCGCAACCAAACTGGGCAGTGCAGGAGACTTCGTCACCGCCCCGGAAATCTCTCCGCTATTTGGCCGCACACTGGCGCAACAGCTATGGCAAATTTCACAGCACCTCGCTCAGTTTAATATTCTCGAATTTGGTGCCGGTTCGGGCAAGCTGGCGCGGGATATTTTGCTGGAACTGGAAAAATGCGCTGCGTTGCCAGAGAAATATTTTATTCTTGAAGTCAGCGCCGATCTGCGTGAACGGCAGCAATCACGCCTTATGCAAGAAATACCCCATCTTGCGGATCGAATCGAATGGCTGGAGCAGTTACCCGGTCAATTTACCGGCGTCGTGCTCGCCAATGAAGTATTGGATGCAATGCCGGTTCATGTCGTCAGATGGCATGATGATACCGTGCTGGAACGCGGCGTGACTTGGCAAGACAATCAATTCGCATGGCAGGATCGTCCCATTGAAGATGCGGAACTGCATACCATAGCCAATCAGCTGACATCCGAAATTAATCCGAGTAATTACCCTCTCGATTACGTCAGCGAAATCAATCTTGCCGCCGTTCATTTCATGCGCAGCCTGGCGAGCACGCTGCAACAAGGGGTCATATTGCTCATCGATTATGGCTTTGGCCGCAGCGAATATTATCACCCGCAACGCAGCCAGGGTACGCTGATGTGCCATTACCGCCATCATGCGCATGACGACCCGTTTTATCTGCCCGGATTGCAAGATATTACCAGTCATGTCGATTTCAGCGCCATCACCCAAGCCGGACAAAGTGGCGGACTAGCGCTTCTGGGCTACACAACACAAGCCTATTTTCTGCTCAATTGCGGCATCACTGAAATTCTCGCGCAAACATCCGCGGAAGATACCAGCCATTACTTGCCGCAATCGAATCAATTACAAAAACTGGTCAGTCCGGCTGAAATGGGAGAGCTATTTAAAGTGATCGCTTTTGGAAAAAACTTTTCTGCGCCGCTGAGCGGATTTAATTCTGGCGACATGAGCCGCCTATTATAACAATGCGATTCCGGTAAAGAAGACAAGAAACCTGCCGATTCACCTAACGGGCAAATTTTCTTCAATGTCATTGCGATCAGTACTTTATTCTTCTAAATATCAATTAAATAATAAGAAGTTAGCAGTTACTGATAGTGCCAACTAAAATTTTGAGACCGAGTCAATGTTGATTATTAACAAACTGGAATTCAGCCAAAACTTCCGCAGTATCCTGCAGCAAGCCGGGCAAATTCCTCCGCTACCGGAGACTGCGCGTGAACTATTCAAGTTACGCAACAATCCGGAAGCCAATCTGGAGCAGCTGGCGGGAGTCATTGAGAAAGATCCCAGTCTGGCAGCTTTTATTATGAAATATGCCCGTATGTCCATTTTCGGCTACGGCAACCGGATCAATTCGGTTCATCATGCCGTATCGCTGGTACTCGGCTTTAACACCGCACTTAATTTAGCCATGGGCATCGTCTCATCCGGTTGCCTCAAGCTACCGAATCACGGCACACTCGGCCGTATCCGCAT
Source organism: Proteobacteria bacterium ST_bin16 (assembly GCA_002083595.1). GTDB lineage: Bacteria > Pseudomonadota > Gammaproteobacteria > Burkholderiales > Nitrosomonadaceae > Nitrosomonas. Next base: position 57,196 of record MSXT01000004.1, read on the forward strand.
TTGGCATCAAACCTTGGAATGTGCTGCCTTGTGCCGCGAACTTTGCCAGATCATGACGGAAAAGCATCTCGTCAATTGCGAGCTGATTTATTTGAGCGGGTTATTTCACAATTTTGGATATTTATTATTCGGGCACCTTTACCCTAAAGAATTCGCTTATCTGAATGACTTGGTGACCCGCTACCCAGAACAAGAGGCGCGCACATTGCAGCAGCAAGTTTTTGGCATCACCCACGATACGATCGGCATGTATCTGATCAAAGCGTGGGATCTGCCGGAAGAAATAGCCGTTGCGGTTGCCGAGCAAAATTTTCCGGATTACTCGGGTAAACATGCCTCCTATGTCAAACTGCTCGCAATCGCTAACCGCCTGCGGCAGGATCAAACGCAAGCTGACGGCTGCCCGTATATCGATACATCTTCACTGATGGAGTGCTTGGGAATCGATGCCATACAAGCTAAAGCAGTACAAGAAAAAATACGCGGCTGCCAAAAAGAGTTTCGTACATTGGCGCAAGATTTAGCGACATAAAGAGGCGCCATCCCCCATCACTGCTGAGTGCCAGTGAATAAATGCCTGGCGACAAGTTGAACTATAAACCCTGTATTGAGTTAAAATAGGCGCCTATGCCTAATTTTTATAGCCCAGAAGACATTATCCGTCCGGAAATTCTCGCGTTATCCGCTTATCATGTGCCTCCGGCAACCGGCATGATCAAGCTGGATGCGATGGAAAATCCCTATCCGCTACCGTCTGCGCTCCGTGATGAAATCGCTCAACTGACACTGCATGCGCCTGTCAATCGTTATCCCGATGCCAGCGCCGCTCCGCTTAAAGCAACGTTACGTCAGGCTCTGGGCATTGCCGATAACATGGATATTCTGTTGGGTAACGGATCGGATGAGATCATCCAAATCATCGCCATGGCGGTCGCCAAACCCGGTGCTGTGCTGATGAGCGTTGAACCGGCATTTGTGATGTTCCGGATGATTGCTACGTTTGCGAATATTCAATATGCCGGAGTACCGCTACGGAAAGATTTCTCGCTGGATCTGGATGTCATGTTAGCGGCGATTGCTCAACATCGGCCTGCAGTCATTTTCCTGGCCTACCCGAACAACCCGACAGGCAATTTATTTGATCCGGCAGCGATTGAACGCATTCTGCAAACCACTTCGGGCGTTGTCGTCGTCGATGAGGCTTATCACGCTTTTGCGGACGCGAGCTTTATCGACAAACTCAGTCAATATCCGAATTTACTGCTGATGCGAACATTATCCAAATCAGGATTGGCCGGCTTGCGGCTTGGGCTTCTGATTGGCCGGTCCGAATGGCTAAAACAACTGGAAAAGGTGCGTCTGCCTTATAATATTGGCATAATGACACAGTTGATTGCAGAAAAAGTATTGCATCATACCGCGGTATTATCGCAGCAAGCCGAAGCCATCAAATCGGAACGCACGAAAATGAACGCATTTCTTGGTACAATGCACGGCGTTGAAGTATATCCGTCCGATGCAAACTTTATTTTGTTTCGTGTCAATGCAGCCAGCCGGATTTTTCAGGCGCTCAAACAACATAATATACTGATCAAAAACCTGGATGGTACTCATCCTTTATTAGAGAATTGCTTGCGTGTGACCGTGGGTACCCCCGATGAAAATTCACAATTTTGCGCGGCATTACGTACCATTCTGAGTGAAACAGTTTAGAATCCTTTCAAATTTCCTTGCATTCATCCAAGATTAATCATCTATGCGCCGGGCACAAGTCATAAGAAATACGCTGGAAACCCAGATCAGTGTCAATCTGAATTTGGACGGAACAGGTCAATCCACACTCGAAACCGGTGTGGCGTTTCTCGACCATATGCTCGATCAGATCGCGCGTCATGGCATGATCGATCTTGCCATTGCCGCAAAAGGCGACTTGCATATCGACGCCCATCATACCGTTGAAGATATCGGCATCACTTTGGGCCAGGCATTTGCCAAAGCGGTGGGCGATAAAAAAGGATTGCGCCGCTATGGTCATGCTTACGTGCCATTGGACGAAGCATTATCGCGTGTGGTCATCGATTTATCCGGCCGTCCGGGCTTGGTCTTCAATGTCGCTTTCACGCGCGCGCGTATCGGTGATTTTGATGTCGATCTGTTTCATGAATTCTTCCAGGGCCTTACGAATCATGCCTTGATAACGCTGCATATCGACAATTTATCCGGCAGAAATGCGCATCACCAGGCCGAAACCGTCTTTAAAGCATTCGGGCGTGCCCTGCGCATGGCGATCGAGCACGATCCCGCAGCAGCCGGAATTATTCCATCCACCAAAGGTACTTTGTAAGTCACTTTGCTTCTATACATCACGGTATGACTGATATCGCAATTGTTGATTATGGAATGGGAAATTTACGTTCCGTTCATAAAGCGCTTGAACATGTGGCACCAACGGTTTCAACAACGGTCACCAGCGACCCTGACATCGTTCGCAAAGCCAATCGAGTCGTGGTGCCTGGGCAAGGCGCCATGCGTAACTGTATCGATGAGCTGGAAACTCGCGGATTGCGCGAGGCCGTCATCGAGGCCGCTAAGCACAAACCTTTTCTTGGCATCTGCCTGGGTCTGCAAATGCTGTTCGAGGAAAGCGAGGAAGGAAATGTCAAAGGCTTGAACATCCTGCCCGGAAAAGTCGTGCGCTTTCCGGCTTCAGCCATGACAACTGCAGATGGACAGAAGCTGAAAGTGCCGCACATGGGCTGGAATCAAGTATATCAGGCGGTCAAACATCCTTTATGGGAAGGCATCGTGGCGGATGCGCGCTTTTATTTCGTGCACAGCTATTATGTTGCAACACCCGATACGGCATTGATCGCGGCACAAAGCCATTATCCTTTCCCATTTACTTGCGCCGTTGCAAAAGATAACATTTTCGCGGTACAGTTCCATCCGGAAAAGAGTCAACTGGCAGGATTAACCCTGTTGAGTAACTTTGCCAAATGGACACCGCACTTCTAAAACCAAAAGTAGTAAACTGACTCTGTTAATCAACTATCAACTCTGATTAAGCTATGCTGATTATTCCTGCAATAGATCTTAAAGATGGACATTGTGTCCGGCTCAAACAAGGGGTTATGGAAGACGCTACGGTGTTTTCCGAGAACCCCGGCGAAATGGCGGCGCACTGGCTGAATCAAGGCGCGCGTAGACTTCATCTGGTCGACTTAAACGGTGCATTTGCCGGAAAACCGAGAAATGAAGCTGCGATCCGTGAAATTGTTGACGCCCTGGGCGACCAGATTCCAATTCAATTGGGCGGCGGCATTCGCGATCTCGATACGATTGAACGTTATCTCGATGATGGCATCACGTACATCATTATCGGTACCGCAGCCATTAAAATTCCAGGATTCCTGCAAGATGCCTGCAATGCATTTCCAGGACAGATCATGGTCGGACTGGACGCCAAGGAAGGCAAAGTGGCGGTGGATGGCTGGTCCAAAATCACCGGACATGATGTCATCGATCTGGCGAAGAAATTTGAAAGCTATGGCGTAGAGGCAGTTATCTACACGGATATCGGCAGAGACGGCATGCTGAACGGCATCAACATCAATGCCACCGTTGAACTGGCCAGACAGCTCACCATACCGGTCATCGCCAGCGGTGGCATCACCAACATCAATGATATCCACAAACTGTGCGAAATCGAATCGGAAGGCATCATGGGCGCCATTACTGGGCGTGCTATTTATGAAGGTTCGCTGGATTTCAAGGAAGCGCAGGTACTGGCTGACAAACTCAGCAAAGATAATGGCATCTCCTGATGCTGCCCCGCTGACAATCACTACCGCACACATTATTTCCTTCTCATTTTCACAACCGGCTTTTAAATCCGATGAGCCTCGCTAAACGTATCATTCCATGCCTGGACGTAACCAACGGGCGTGTGGTTAAAGGTGTAAACTTCGTTGAACTGCGCGACGCGGGCGATCCGGTGGAAATCTCGCGCCGCTATGATGAGCAAGGCGCGGATGAACTCACCTTTCTCGACATCACCGCCAGCTCGGATAATCGCGACCTGATTCTGCACATCATTGAAGCTGTAGCAACACAAGTATTCATACCGCTGACAGTTGGCGGCGGTGTGCGCCAGGTAGCGGATGTCCGCCGCCTGCTCAATGCCGGTGCCGACAAAGTCAGTATCAATACCTCGGCCGTTCTGAATCCGCAGCTGGTCGCCGACGCATCCGATCATTACGGCTCGCAATGTATTGTGGTGGCAATCGATGCCAAACAAGTCAATCCACCCGGCGCTACGCCGCGCTGGGAAGTTTTCACCCACGGCGGACGTAAAGCAACCGGTATCGATGCCATTGAGTGGGCCATCAAAATGCAGTCGTTCGGTGCCGGTGAAATTTTACTCACCAGCATGGATAGGGATGGCACACGAAATGGTTTTGATCTTGCCTTGACACGCGCGATATCGGACGCCATCGATATTCCGGTCATCGCCAGCGGCGGAGTTGGCAATCTGGATCATCTGGTCGACGGTATCTTGCAAGGGCATGCGGATGCGGTGTTGGCCGCCAGTATTTTTCACTATGGCGAATTTACCGTGCAGCAGGCCAAACAGTATATGGCGCAGCATGGTATTGAAGTGCGGTTATAATGTTAGAATCGCCGGTGAAATTTATAACTGAACGAAAGTACTGCTTACTGTATGCCTCCTGATACTTGGCTTAGCAAAATCAATTGGTCGGAAGATGGATTGATACCGGTCATCGCCCAAGAAGCGGATAGCGGAAAAATCCTCATGGTCGCCTGGATGAATCGCGAAGCGCTCAAGCTGACCGTCGAGAAACGTGAAGCCGTATACTGGTCACGTTCGCGTAAGAAACTGTGGCACAAGGGCGAAGAATCGGGGCACACACAAAAAGTAAAAGAAATTTATTTGGATTGCGACGAAGATGTATTGCTGCTCGTAGTCGAACAAACCGGCGGAATCGCCTGCCATACCGGGCGGCACAGCTGTTTCTTCCAGAAACTGGAAGGTACTGAATGGGTTACCGTAGCCCCCATTATCAAAGATCCGGACGAAATTTACACCCAATGACCGATACCACCATTCTTCGCCGCCTCGCGGAAACCATCGAAGCGCGCAAATCAGCCGATGCGAACAGCTCGTACGTTGCCAAACTGCTACATGGCGGACAGGACAAAATACTCAAGAAAATCGCGGAAGAGTCTGCCGAAACGTTGATGGCGTCCAAAGATGGCAATACCGACCAGGTGATTTATGAAACCGCTGATCTATGGTTTCACTGTCTGATATTGCTCGCACACCACGGACTGACGCCGGACGATGTACTGCGCGAACTGGAAAGACGCGAAGGCGTCTCCGGCATCGTAGAAAAAGCCTCTCGAAAACCGGATTAGCCATGGATAACTGTATATTCTGCAAAATCGCACGCAAAGAAATCCCATCCAACAAAGTGTACGAAGATGATGATATTCTCGCGTTTCACGATATCAATCCGGCCGCACCGGTGCATTTCTTGCTGATCCCCAAGCTGCACATCGATTCACTCGCAGACGCGCAAGATAATCATCAGGATTTACTGGGGAAAATGCTATTATTAGCGCCTAAACTGGCGAAAGCGCAAGGCTGCGAAGATGGTTTCCGCACGATCATCAATACCGGACGGGCAGGCGGACAAGAGGTATTTCATATCCATTTCCACATCATCGGCGGCCGGGAACATCTGCCTGGGATGATTCACCACGGCTAGGCCAGCACTGTTCCATTTCACAGGAGAAAGTCATGGGTACATTTAGCATCTGGCATTGGATTATCGTGCTGGTTATTGTTGTACTGGTATTCGGCACAAAAAAACTGCGCAACCTCGGTAGCGATCTGGGCGGAGCGTTGAAAGGATTCAAGGAAGGCATGAAGGAATCGGAAACCGATACAGCTTCAGCCCGCGTAAATCCAGCCAATGAAACTGTGATTGAAGTGACGGCAAGCAAGGAACCCGGCACGAATACCTTCAAGGAAAATCACACGCAACCGTCTGCCAATACAGCCAACGCATCGCATAGCGCGGCAGCTGACGCTGAAATCAAGGAAAAAGCGCACACCAGGACTTAGGGAGCCTCATTCCGCAGGAGAATCCGGTCATGCTCACATCAATAATCGTTTCACCACTCTGAATTCGGTCTACGCAACAACATGTTTGATATCAGTTTTATGGAGTTGCTGGTTATCTCGATCGTGGCACTGATCGTCATCGGACCCGAACGTCTGCCCGCCGTGGCACGCACAGTAGGCCATCTGTATGGACGCTGCCGCAACTTCGTTTATGCCATCAGAACCGATATCCATAACGAAATGCGCATGGAGGAGCTGAAAAAAATGCAGTCCTCGGTGCAGGAAACGGTGCAATCGATGGAAGACTCGGTACACGAAGGCGTCGATCGCTTGAAAACAACGATGACCGATGCAAAACCCGAAGACAGCCCATCCCCCGGTTCGTTGCCGCCACAATCCGGTCAAGAGCCGCAAGCCACAATCTCCGGCAACAATGAAACCGCACAGTATGGTCCCGGTCAGGAAAGAAAGTAGCCGTTTGGCGCGGACTACCAGGTATTTATCGATGCCGATTCAATATAACCAGCGCTACTGCGATCACCATGCTTGAAGGCTCATTCCTATCGCATTTAGTGGAATTGCGCGTCCGGATGATTCGCATCCTGGCCGTGCTCATGCTTGGATTCCTGCCCTGCGCCTTCTATGCGCGTGAACTGTACACCATACTGGCACAACCGTTGCTGGAAAAACTGCCTCAAGGCGGGCAAATGATCGCCACCGATGTCGCGACGCCATTCTTTGTACCGATGCAGGTCGCCATGATGATGGCTTTTGTCATTACTTTGCCACACACGCTGTATCAGATCTGGGCTTTCGTCGCACCGGGGCTCTATTCTCACGAAAAACGCCTGGCGCTGCCACTGGTTTTCGGCAGCAGCCTGCTGTTCTTTTGCGGCATGTCGTTCGCTTACTTCGCCGCGTTGCCGCTGGTATTTGAATTCATTACCTATTTCGCGCCGGAAGGTGTCGCGGTAATGACCGATATCAGCAAATATCTGAGTTTTGTTTTATCGATGTTTATCGCTTTCGGCGTCACTTTTGAAGTACCGGTTTTTGTCATCATATTAGTCAGAACAGGCGTGATCACCATTGAAAAACTCAAGAAAATCCGCCCATATGTGATTGTCGGCGCATTCATTATCGCCGCCATTTTCACCCCGCCTGACGTAGTTTCGCAGTTTATGCTAGCGGTACCTTTATGCCTTCTGTACGAACTCGGTATCTTCATCGCTGCATTGATGATCAAAAAACAGCAGCAAGAAGATGCAACAGATATAACACCTGCCAAGCAGGATGCTTCGGCACAAAAAGATGTGCCGAAAAAAACCAACTGACCGGATTCGCGTAAGGAATCGATCAGACCCGGCGGGAATCGCTATAATGAAACCAACGCCATTCATCTCGATCTAAAAAATTCGTTACAGCAATTGACTGCAAGGAGATTCGCGATGTTGAGTAGCCGTTCCGTCTTGAATACCGTAAAACGGCTGATAGGATCAGCCATCCTTTTCAGTGTCTGTGTTCCGGCTGTAGTATTCGCACAATCAACCGTCGCGGAGCAGAATCACCCGCCGTTGCAATCCCAGCACCTGACCACCCAGCCACCACCGGAAAGCCCACCCGATGTTAACCGGCCGTCCAGAACCATTCATCGCATTGGCACCGCCATTGCCGCGCCCCGCAACAGCGTTAGTATCAAAAGCACCGATGCCGGCGCCATACCCCGGCAACCATCAACAGCAGGATGTATCAACTGCGGCGTTATCAATTCCATCAATAGAATCGGACAAGGCCCCGGCCTGAATGCCATTGCAGGCGGGATCGTCGCCGGAACTGTCGCCCGGGAGATTATCCGCCAGAATCCGTATCCGCCCGGCACACACTATCCCGGTGCCGTGGATGGCGTTCCTGCGGGAAACACACCGCAGCCGCACGATCAATATCAGATCGGCATCACCATGAATGATGGCAGGCAAGCCATCATTGCACTTCCGGATGCGGCCAATTTCCATCAAGGCGACAGAGTCCGGCTGGTGGATGGCGTACTGGTGCCGGATCGTCAGTAATTGCCATAATCACACCATCACCCGGAAAAAGCTACCGTGAATTCCCAACCGCTCAAACACCTTGAACTGCCGATTGAAGGCATGACATGTGCAGCCTGTGCCGCGCGTATCGAGAAGAATCTCAACAAATTGCCCGGTGTCGAAGCGGCCGTTAATTTCGCCAACGAAAAAGCTCAGGTCAGCTATGACGAGAATCAGGCAAATGCGGATGTGTTGATTAAAGCCATCGAGAAAGCCGGTTTTCACATTGCACCGCGTACGGTGCAACTGCAACTACACAAAATGACTTGCGCCGCCTGTGCCGGACACATCGAAAAAGCCTTGAATCAATTGCCCGGTGTCACCGCCACAGTCAATGTGGCCACTGAAACAGCCAGGGTCAGTTTCATGCCGGGTATGATGACAGTCGATCGTTTGATCGAAGCGGTCATCAACGCCGGATATGACGCCACTGAAATCAGCGAATCCAGTCATGCCGAGGAAAAAGCGCGGCGGCTCGCCGCTTACAAAGCCGAATTGCGGTTATTCTGGATTGCAGCGGCATTCACCTTGCCGCTGGTACTGCAAATGGGCGCCATGTTTACCGGTCACGACATGGACATGCTGCCGCGCTGGCTGCAATGGGCACTGGCCACACCGGTGCAATTCTGGATCGGACGCCGTTTCTATACCGGCGCATGGCATTCCCTGCGAGGCGGCGGCGCCAATATGGATGTGCTAGTGGCATTAGGCACCAGCATGGCGTATTTCTTCAGTGCCGCAGTCACCGCGTTTGCGGTGGATCAGCATGTTTATTTTGAAGCCAGCGCAGCCATCATCACGCTTGTGTTACTCGGCAAATTGATGGAAGCACGCGCCAAAGGAAAAACTTCCGCGGCGATCGAGGCCTTGATCAGGCTGCAACCCAAAACAGCTCGTATCGAACGCAATGGCGATATTCTCGAAGTACCGGCCAGCAGCCTGCAAGTCAACGATGTTTTTATTGTGCGCCCGGGTGAAAATTTGCCGGTCGATGGTGTCGTCGTTGAAGGCACATCCAGCGTCAACGAATCCATGCTGACCGGTGAAAGCTTGCCCGTCAGCAAACAAGCCGGCACCAAAGTGTTTGCTGCCACACTGAATCAACAAGGTTTGCTCAAATGCCGCGCCACCAGCGTGGGTGCGCATACACAGCTGGCCGCGATTATCCATTTGGTCGAAGAAGCGCAAGGTTCGAAAGCGCCCATTCAACGCATGGCGGATACAATTTCGGGAATTTTCGTTCCGGTCGTCGTGATCATCAGCGTCCTGACGCTGGGGATCACCTGGTGGCTCACGCACGAATTTGTTACCGCGCTGATCAATGCCGTTGCCGTGCTAGTCATCGCTTGTCCCTGCGCACTGGGGCTTGCCACACCGACCGCCATTATGGTCGGCACCGGACGCGGCGCGCAGGCCGGAGTGCTGGTGAAAAATGCAGCGGCACTAGAACATGCGGAGAAAATTCAAACGCTGATTGTCGACAAGACTGGTACCTTGACCGAAGGGCAACCGGAAGTCACCGATATTGTTCCGGTGGAGTCATTAAGTTCACAAGAATTGCTGCACATCGCTGCTTCCCTGGAACAAGGATCCGAACACCCGCTGGCGCGGGCGGTCCTGGATCGCGCGCAAAAACAACAGCTATCGCTGTACGCCATTGAAGATTTTTCGGCCATTGCCGGCAGCGGCATCACTGCTCGCATGAATGGCATCCAGTACCTGCTCGGTTCGCCCAAATTTTTGACACAGCACGGTGTCGCTGTAGATGCGCAACAAATCACGGCGTTGCAAGCGGAAGGAAAAACCGTTATCGGCGTTGCATCCACGACTGGCGATGTACCTCAGCTGCTCGGCTATCTGGCGATTGCGGACCGGCTGCGGGATACATCGATCAAAGCAATCAAACAACTGCAATCGATGGGTATTGAAGTGATCATGCTGACCGGCGATAACACTGTGACCGCTGCGGCCATTGCCAAACGTACCGGCATTACGCAATACCGTGCCGAAGTTTTGCCGCAGGATAAAGCAACTGAAGTGTTAACAATGAAAAACAGCGGACAGTTTACCGCGATGGTGGGTGACGGTATCAACGATGCACCCGCCCTGGCTGCTGCGGATGTCAGTTTCGCCATCGGCGCCGGTTCCGATGTCGCGATTGAAGCGGCCGATATCACTCTAATACGCAATGATCTGATGAGCGTCGCCGATGCCATTTCCTTGTCACGCGCCACACTCAAGAAAATCCGCCAGAATTTGTTCTTTGCTTTTGTCTACAATACCCTTGGTATTCCATTGGCGGCTATGGGTATGCTCAATCCAGTCATCGCCGGCGCCGCCATGGCCATGAGTTCGGTTTCAGTTGTCAGTAATTCATTGTTACTAAAACGCTGGCAAGCCAATCATTAAAAATAAAATCATTGTTAGGGAGTCGTCGTAATGCAAACCGCCACTATTAAAATAAAAGGCATGACCTGTATGGGCTGTGTCAATAGCATCAAAAATGTCCTCAAGAATGTGCCGGGAATCGCTCAATTGGAAGTTACGCTTGATCCGGCGCAAGCCATCGTTCAATTCGATCCCGAAAACACCAGTCTGAATCAACTCAAAGAAACGATCATTGATGCCGGATTTGACGTCGTGGATTAAAAATAATCAATCAGCATCCTGCTGTGAATTATCAGAGATCTTTCATAAGTACTAGAGTTATAGTAAAATTCTTACCATTGTTGTAGGATATTTCCTCTATTTCATATTCTAAATACTTATTGCGTTATCCCAATAACTATAACAAAACGGGATTTTATGAAAGTAGTTATCGAACCGATACGGTTTGATTCAATGGCTCCCACTATAAACGGAATGGCGAGTATTGATGGCCCCGCCATCGTACCGGTCCTAGGCCTATTGAACGCAAATAATACGTCCAGCTACATTGAGAATTCTGGATGTATCCCGCAAATAACGCCGGAACATTCCCGCTATCCCATCCAGTCACGGCGAATACGGCCATGACACACAAACAAGTCATCAATGATGCAGCACAAAAGATTCTGTCTTTCGTCGATCTGATTATTATTGTCACTGACGAAGAAGGCATCATTCTCGAAGCTAATCACAGTGCTTGCGAATTATTTTGCTATACCGCGGAAGAATTAACCGGCATGCCGGTACATTTCCTGTTGCCGCCGCGTTACCGCGAGCGGCATATTGATGCACTGAGACAATTTGTCATCGGCGGCGAAACACAGCGCCGCATGGGTCAACGCGATTCAGTCATCGGCTATCGCAAGGATGGCACACTGATCGAGCTCGATGCAGGAATCGCCAAATTCCATAGCGGCGGCCAATGGATATTGGTGGTCAGCATGACCGATATCACACAGCGTAAGCACCAAGTGCAGGAATTAATCCGGCAGTCAACACACGATGCACTGACCGGTTTACCCAACCGCAAATTGATTCATGAACGGCTGAATAACGCGCTGCAGCGCTCCTTGCGAAAAAAACTGAATGTCGCGTTACTGTTTATTGATCTGGATGGTTTCAAGCTAATTAATGATACCTATGGTCACATAACCGGCGATGAGGTATTAAAAATAATCGCTGATCGTCTGCTGATTCAAATCCGCCCTGACGATACCGTGGGCAGACTATCCGGCGATGAGTTCATCGTATTATGCGAGCAAGTTGAAAAACCGGAGTTAATTGCAAATTTAGCAACGCGCATTAATGATGCTTTGAAGGAAAACATCACCTGCCAGGATATGAGTCTATCGGTAACGGCAAGTATTGGCATTATTATCGGTCATGGCCAGCAGTACTCCGCGGACGAAATGATGCGCTCGGCAGACACAGCCATGTACGAGATGAAACAAAAAGGCAGGGGTGGATGGCAATTCTTTAATGATCAGCTACAGAAACAAGCGCATCAGAAAAATTCAATCGGCCAAGGATTGCGGCGAGCACTCGAACACAACGAGCTTACGGTAGTTTACCAGCCGATCATTACACCGGATAGCGAGCAAATCGTCGGTGCAGAATTACTACTGCGCTGGAACTTGAATGGAAAATCCATATCACCGGAAATTTTCATCCCGGTTGCGGAAATGACCGGAATGGTTTTTTCCATCGGCGACTGGGTTTTTCGAGAAGGTTGCAAAGCGCAGGCGGATTGGCAACGGCGTTGGGGGGATCAAGCACCCTACGTATCCATCAATTTATCAGCCCGGCAGCTCAACCATAAGCAATTACTCAATAATTTTTCGGCTATCCTGCAAGAAACAGGCGCCAATCCGGCTAAGATTGTGGTTGAGTTAACAGAGGCTGCGCTCATGCCGGATGTTGAATCGAATCTAACAGTCTTTCATCGGCTGGCAGATCTCGGTTTACAAATTGCCATTGATGAATTTGGCACTGGATATTCTTCGTTAGCGCAATTGATTCAGTTACCCATCAATTTATTAAAAATCAGCAAGTCGTTCGTTGACGATTTGGAAAGCCAGCATGAAAAACAAGTGCTGATTCGCACAGTTATCGGATTGGGGCATTCTTTAGGATTAAAACTGATTGTGGAAGGTGTTGAAACCGAAGCTCAACTGGCGGAGCTGAAACAGTATGGCTGCGATTTTATACAGGGTTATTTCTTCTATCTACCCATGCATGAGCAGGACTTCATTCGAGCAATGAACCATCAAGCTTCCAAAGGGGTAAAGATCTGACAGTATGAATTCAGACTGAGGAAGTCTATATAATCAATCACTGGTGCGGGGTAAAATCTTACATAGATCGCTACAACACATACTCATTCCATTGCCTGAATAAATAATACCCATCTACCGGATTCTCCGCCAGATGGGTATTATTTTGGGAATAATTGACTGACTCTGTCCTATCTATCACTTACTGTGATGGAATAAGTTTTTTAGTAAAACTTAAACCTCAAAAGGACATTAGTGAGTATTTCAGTCTAGAATACGCCGTAAATAATTGCCCCGATAACGAGGAAAACAGCTGTTGAAATGAAGAATAATCTTAAAACTTGCGCATCTGTTTCTCTTCTGTTGATTTCGGCCATAACAATCTCCTTTGATTAAGAATTAAAACCGATCAGTGACCGGTCCCTCCGTATACGATTACAAAACTTTATAACCGTTTCACTTTATCTCTGTTCCTTAGATTCACTGTGACAGCAATCCTTTCTTTATAGAACCGAGTACATTATTCGCAATCATCTTGCACCATTAAGATCACTGCGTGGGCAAATTCTAACTCACATTTAACAACATTGAAAGTATTGAAATTGAGTATGCCCTATTTTTACTATAAAAATCCATGCAATCGGGCAAAATATCCCGCGCGCTATCGGCCGATTCGCCTTGTGTTTTCAGGCTATTTTCATTCATCGAGCCAATATTCTCCGGGATAAAAATCATTTTCATAATGCTAAAGGTTTCACGTAACCGGTTAACTCAAGATAACCCTTTCCGGCGGGCTGATTGTCTTTAGTCAGCGTCACCGCGCCCTCCCAGTAAACCGAACCAGTGGATTGACGCGAATCCAGTTCCTGATCATCCAGCAAAGGCGTAAGCCGCCATTCGATCTCAGCGGTACGGATATGCATCGCAACCGGATAAACCGCCTCCGTATGCGGCGATTGCCAAGTGCGGATCGGGGTGAATTCGACTTGCTCCGGTTCAAACAATCGCATATTCCCGGAAGGATCGCGCAATGCCGCGTACGCCCATACTTTACCCCCGCCTTTGCGGCGTATTTGAAAAGCCATCAACGCTGAACCATCGTCCAGATTAGCGCCCGTCCAATCCCAGCCATCCGCTTCGGGATCCAGATAAGCGGTCGACCACTCATGATCCAGCCAGGCACGGCCACTCACCGTAACCGGCTTGTTATCACGGGAAACCGTGCCGGTCACGCTTAAATGCGGCTCGCTGTAGTAATAACTCGCCTGTTCCGACTTCGGCCCTTTGCGCGAGAAACCGTTCTGATCTTGCAGCATCGCCATTTGTGTTGGAGTCAGCGCTAAGCGTAAACCGATATCGCTGCCTTGCATCTCCACCTGATAACGCCCATCCTCCTCGCGCACCAGCGTCCAATCGTCCAGTCTCACATCGGTATTGCCTTCTTTGGCATAAGCCAGATTAAAACCTTCCCGCAACGACTTTTCTTCGTGCATCAGCTTACCCGCGGCGGGATCGGATAACGCCAGATGCGCGATGATCAGATACTTCGCCGCGAACTGGCTGGGATTATTATGATTCTGATCGGTCGCATAGCGGAAAAAAGTAACCTGAAACCCCAATGGCTTCTTATCTTCAGTCTCCAGCCAGCCGGCGATGTACCACCATTCGATGCGAAAATCCTGGTGCGCGCCGTAATCCTGCGGAAAAATGAGTTTATAACCGGGCGTAACCGGCTTTAACCGGTCCGATTCAGCCAGCGCCGCTGTTCCCAGTAAACTAAGAAACAGCAGCACCAAGGCGATCACAACGCTTGCACCGCTCCACTTGTTTTGTTTCATTACCAATCCTCCTTCACTGCGCGCACCACTTCATCGGAAACCGCCCGTCGCCCGGCCAGCAATGCCGTCAATGCCGCTGCAACCAGCATGATCATCGCAATCATCGCAAGCCAATTCCACGGCAAATGCAGCTGCATGGTCCAATGGAATGATTGCGGATTGACGATAAAAACCAGAATCAGGCTGATGCTCCACCCCAATAGAAAACCCAGCACCATGCCAAGCGCGGTCAATAAACCGCCTTCCACCGCCAGCATCACCAGAATCTGCCGGCGCATCACACCGATATGCCGCAGCATGCCGAATTCCTTGACACGCGCCAATGTCTGCGCGGAAAAACTTGCTGCCACGCCGAGCAATCCGATCACCACCGCAATCAGTTCCAACAAATACGTCACTGCAAAGCTGCGGTCAAAAATTTCCAGGCTTAACGCACGCATATCGCTTGATCTCGATATCTCCAGCGCGGCACCAAACGGCAATTGGCGCAATCCGGCAGTAGCCGCATCCGGGCTTGCTCCCGGTTGCAACCATAGGGCCACGGTATTGACACCCAAATCGCCGGTTAACGTTTGATAATCGGCCAATTGCATCTGAATCGCGCCAAATTGACGGCCATAGTCGCGCCAGACCCCGGCAACCAAAAATTCGCTGGACGCCGCGCCGATCGGCAACGTTATTTTCTCCCCTACCCGGTAACCGTATAGGTCGACCATCGCTTCGGACACCCAGACCGGCATGACATTTTCCGGCAACGATTCCGAAGCAATCATGTCGTCCGTCAGTGGCAATGTATTTCGCGCATCCGCTTTATCGACAGGACGGGCGAACAGCGTGATTTCCGGCCGATTGACATCGAGCGTCAGTTGCTGGGTACGGAAAAAATCCACTCGGTCGAAACCGGGCAACCCGGCAATCGCCTGTTGCGCATCGGTTTGCAGATCGCCGCTGGCCGCGGCACGCACATATAAATCAGCCGGTAGCACGCGTCCCAGCCAGTTATCGATCGAGATACGAAAGCTCGTCACCATGATCGCCATCGCGACCATCAGGCTGAAACTCGCCAATATGCCACCCAGCGCGATGGCGGCCTGATTCGGCGCATTCGCCAAGCGCGCCAATGCCAGCGTAGACACAGCGCCGCTCCGGTGGCGCTGCCATCTGGCCAGCACTGCTGAAAAGAACCCTGCGGTCAAACACGGCATTAACGCAATGCCACCGATCAGCAACAATACAATGGCCAGATAGCCGAAAATGGGCAGCTCAAAAATGGGTGGCAATTGCGTAAACAATGCCGCAACCGACAAACAAATCAGCGCAAACCACGGTGGAGACAATTTCGCCATTGCCGTATCTTCACTACCCGAACGCAATGCCAATGCCGGTTTGGCCCGCGCCGCTTCCAATGCCGGGATGATGCTCCCCAGCATCGTCACACCCAAGCCCACTGCAAAAAATATCCCGGCATCCCAGGGATCGAAATGAATGCCCGGTTTAACACCCGGAAAGAAATTAGTGCCCAAATCGCCGCCCAGTAACCGGATCGCCAGCACCGCAACCGCATAACCCAGCGCCAATCCCAGCAACGAGCCGCTCACCCCCAGAATCCCGCCTTCGGTCATGATCTGCCGCAGCAATTGCTGACGCGTGAAACCCAGCACGCGCAGCAACGCAAATTGCTGACGCCGCCGGATGACCGACAATGCTTGTGTGGAAAAAACCAGAAAGGTGCCGGTAAATAGCGCCACCAGCGCCAGCATGTTCAAATTGATGCGGTAAGCGCGCGACATATTGGCAATGCGCTTTTCCTGATCGGCCGCTTCGGTCACCCAATACGCTTCGCCCAGTTCTTCCGCCAGTTTGGCTTTAAACGCCGCGTGATTAACGCCATCGCGCAGTTTCAATTCGATGCGCGACAACACGCCAAGCTGCTGAAAGCGCCACTGCGCCGCGCCGATATCCATCACCGCAATACGCTGCCCCGCTCTTGCGCGCACCAAGCCACCCGCCACACGCAACGTAACGGCTTGCAATCCGGCGTTGAGTTGCAGGGAATCGCCTTGTTCAACCTGCAACCATTCCATTGCCGCAGGTGAAAGAAAAATCGCATCATCGGCCAACCGGTCCAGCGTTTTCCCCTCTTCAACCAATCCGAGCAGATCGGGTGAAATCCGCATCGCTCGGAACATGTCGATGCCGATGATTTTCAGTTTGTGATCGTTTCTGTTTTGCTGCTTACCGGGGATCGCCACATCGAATTCCAGCACCGGATTCGCTACTGCGACACCGTCATGCCGCGCCAGCACAGGGTATAACGCTTCGTCAAAGAACGCCTTGCGCCCGCGCACCTGCAAATCCGATTGTCCCGACAAGCTTTTACTGGCCGCGGAAAATTCATTGAACGCCGCGGTATTGATCAGATGAATGGAAAACGCCATGGCCACGCCGATCGCGATGGCGATCAGCGCCACAATCATTTGCACCCAATGCGCGCGCCACTCACCGAACAATAGCCAGCGGGATAACGTCGCCGTGTTCATGCGCGCTCGCCGGACTTGGCCGGATGCAAACCATCCTTGGTCAAATTCAGCACCCGGTCCGCTGTCGCGGCGGCGGCATGCGAATGCGTCACGAGAATGCCGGTAGCGCCATTGGCTTTGATTTCAGTGCGCATCAACTGAAGAATCTCATTCGCCGTATCGGGATCGAGGTTACCGGTCGGTTCGTCCGCCAGCACCAATTTGGGCCGATGCACCAGCGCCCGTGCAATCGCCACGCGCTGCAGTTCGCCGCCGGACAGCTGGCGCGGAAAATGATGCCCGCGATCGTGCAATCCCACATCCGCCAGCATTTGTGTCACGCGCTCCGTTGGCGCACCGTTCAGCAATAGCGGCAAGGCGACGTTCTGCGACACGGTCAAGTGCGGCAGCACATGAAACGCCTGAAAAATAAAACCGAATTGCTCGCGCCGCAATCGCGTCGCCGCGTCGTCGTCCAGCGATGAAATCGCCACGCCGTTAATACGGATCTCGCCCGAGTCCGGCGTATCCAACCCGGCGATCAGATTCAGCAGAGTCGACTTACCCACGCCCGACTCGCCCATGATCGCGACATACTCGCCCGCTTCCAGTGTATAACTTAAACCAGTCAGCACTTTCCGCCCCTCGGCGTACGCTTTGTTGACATTCATTAACTCAAGCATTCGCACCGCCACCGCACAAAATTTTCATCAAACCCTCGCAACATAAAAATGGCACAATGCTTCAATCAGCACGCCAATCTGTGCTTAAATGTATCATGTACGGCAAATTATTTTTGATAAATACCAAAGGAGAATCTCATGGCCCGAGCCAGCGCACGTCATATTCTGGTAAAAACTGAAGAACAATGTAACAACCTGAAAGCCGAAATCGAAAACGGCGCCAGTTTCAGCGAAATAGCACAACAGCATTCGCTCTGTCCTTCCGGCAAGCAAGGCGGTGATTTAGGTGAATTTGGCCGCGGCCAAATGGTGAAGGAATTCGATACCGTCGTGTTCAGCGCACCGGTCGGTGAAGTGCAGGGCCCGGTTAAAACGCAATTTGGCTATCATTTGGTGGAAGTGACGAAACGAAACGATTAATTAATATATTGATTGTTGCTATATCACTGAGTAAAACCGTTGAACGTCAATTTAGTATGATCTTTCTGATTCATTTAATCTTAGTTAGATAATTTAAGCAAATCATGAGCGCGATCGAGATTGCTTCGCTTCTCACAAAAGCAAACGAACTTAAAGAATTTGACTTTTCGAGTGCTGATTCTGCGCTAAGTAACGCTATTGTTTTAGCACGCACATTATTTGGCGCCGAAAGCCCACACGTCGTGGAGCTTGGCAATGTATTTTTTAAGCCAATCGATCTCGTCTATAACACTGGGCATTATATGAATCGTGTTTATTGGAACGAAGGAATTGAAAGACTTCGTCGGATACTTAAAGCAATGGCTTACGAATTGAAAGTTGCAGAAACCCAAGCGAGCGTTAGCATATATCCACCAGAGAAAATTACATTAAAGTGGATGTTTCATCATGTCTCAATCAGGTGGTGGCTTTTTATTGCTGGCTTACTAGTTAGCGCTGTCAGTCTTGGATTTTCTCTTTGCAAGCTAATGTAATAATTTCTTTCATTAATTTCGAAAGCAATTCTCCTGGCAAATAAACTTAAACATGAATGTACAAAGCCAAGCAAGACAAATCCTAATCCACGGCCTGGCTTTAGTATTAGTCGGCATCATCTGGGGATTGGTGATACCGCACACGCCCTTCCCTCGGTTAGCTTTGAGCGCGCACATTCAAGCAGTGCTGAACGGCATGCTGTTCATCTTGATGGCGGTGCTGCTGCTGACGCTGCCGCATAAAGTCAGTGCGCGTTCGGCGCTGGTCATGTTGGTTGCAGCCTGTTTGACGTGGCTCACCGTCATTTCCGAAATCGCCAATGCCTGGTGGGGTACTGCGGAATCGCTGGCAATCGCGGCGCAGCAAGCCGGTGCAAGCGGCGCTGCTATGTGGCAGGAGCAGTTTGTGAAACTGACGCATATCCCGGCCATTATCGGGCTAATCGTTGCCTGGATCCTGCTCATTGCCGGATTTGTGAAAAAACCCGATTCTCAAGATTAATCCATCCAGCTTATAGTAATTTCAGCAGCGCCCGCTATGTGGCGGGATTTATTCATGACAGATTCTCCAAAGAACACGCAAACCCGCTGGCAGAGCATCAAAAAAGCAGCGCAGTTTATCGCACCGTACCGGCGCCAAGTCGTCTACAGCTTGCTGGCGCTGCTATTTACCGCCACGATCACATTGTCGATCGGACAAGGTATCCGGTTAATGATCGACCAGGGATTCGCCACGCAATCCAAGGAACTGCTCAGCCAGTATGTGATGATCTTTTTACTGCTGGTGATCGCCTTGGCCATCGGCACGTTTACGCGCTATTACTGGGTTACCTGGCTGGGCGAGCGGGTGATTGCCGATATCCGAAGTAAAGTATTCAACCATCTGATTCAGCTGCATCCAGGTTTTTTCGAGAAAAACCGCAGCCTCGAAATCCAGTCGCGCCTAACTGCCGATATGACGCTACTGCAAACCGTGATCGGCTCGTCGGTATCGTTCGCGTTGCGCAATTTGATCATGATGGTTGGTGGCATCGTCTGGTTATTCATCACCAACGCCAAGCTGACCGCTCTGGTGACGATTTGCGTGCCGTTGGTGGTAGTGCCGATCTTGATTTATGGCCGCCGCGTGCGGCATTTATCGCGCCAAAGCCAGGACAAAATCGCCGCGGTCGGCGCTTATGTTGGCGAAGTGCTGGGGCAAATTAAAACCGTGCAGGCCTACAATCACCAGTCCATCGATCAGCGCACCTTTCACGCACAGGTTGAGGAAGCTTTCGCCGTCGCCAAGCAACGCACGCTGCAGCGCTCATTGTTGATCACTCTGGTCATTTTGCTGGTGATGGGTGCTGTGGGATTGATGCTGTGGATCGGCGGCATCGATGTGATCGAAGGCCGGATCAGCGCAGGCGAATTGGCGGCGTTTGTTTTCTACAGCGTTATTGTCGGTTCGGCGGTTGCGTCGATTTCGGAGGTCATCGGCGAATTGCAACGCGCCGCCGGTGCCGCCGAGCGCACCATGGAATTGCTGCAAGCGCCGAACCGGATTCAGTCGCCGGAAACCCCTCAGCCTCTAACCAACGTGTCGGGAAATATCGCCATCGATCAACTCTGCTTCGCGTACCCTTCCCGCCCCGATGTGCTGGCCATCGACAATCTGACACTGACTGTTCGGGCAGGCGAAACACTGGCGCTGGTGGGCCCCTCCGGCGCGGGCAAGTCGACACTGTTTGATTTGCTGCTGCGTTTCTTTGACAGCCAATCCGGTTCTATAAAACTGGAAGGTATCGATATCCGGCAGCTCGATCTTTTTGCCTTGCGCCGCTGCTTTGCGCTGGTATCGCAAACCCCGGCATTGTTTTACGGCACCATCGGCGACAATTTGCGCTACGCCCGCCCCGACGCCAGCGACGCGGATGTGCAAGCGGCGGCTGAAGCTGCTTACGCGCATGAGTTTATCTGCCAATTACCGCAAGGCTATCAAACGCATTTGGGAGATTCCGGTTTGGGGTTATCGGGCGGACAAAAACAGCGGCTGGCGATTGCCCGGGCGATTCTGGCAGATGCGCCGGTGCTGTTGCTGGACGAAGCCACCAGCGCGCTGGATGCGCAAAGCGAATATTGGGTGCAGCAGGCATTGCTACAGTTGATGCGCAATCGAACCACATTGGTCATTGCGCATCGTTTGGCTACGGTGCAATCCGCCGACCGGATTGCCGTGCTCGATCACGGACGGCTGGACGCGATCGGCACGCATGCGCAATTGCTGCAATCCAGCCCGCTGTATGCACGGCTGGCGGCGTTGCAGTTTCAGTCACTCGTATCGACTGATCTGCTCTCGCTTAACTCGGCATCACGATAAGGCATGTAATCACTCGCGAAAGTCAGTCCCGTTTTTTGCACGACCTCCGTTAAAGCGGAGCGCGCTACGTGCATCCCAAGTGCGAGATGGATCAACGTCACGATTGAGACCGACCGGTTAAGCACCAATTTAATGAGCTGAATGGCATCCACGCTGCCATCGGGATATACCGCGCCCATCAATGCCTCCGGCGGAGAAAATTCGAGCGGATCGACAATCGCCCGGATAGCGAGAAACGAAATCCCGGCATCGGCCGCCACTTTCGCTACTGCCGCCGATTCCATATCCGCCGCGCAAGCCCCTGTAGCCTCACCCAACGCCAGTTTTTGCGCGCGGGTAGTGAGCGGCGCTTCACAAGATGTCAGGATTCCACTCGTAACCGTGACATGTTTTGACATGATACCGTGCAGCCGGTCGCGCCATTCCATATCCACCGGCAGGATCTCGCCGTCCATCATAATCGTTTCGGGCAATACCAAATCGCCGGGAATTAGCTTGTCATCCAAGGCCGCAGCCACACCAAAACTGACTAAGGCATTAATGTTCTGCCCGCACAATTTCAACGCCGCTCCGCGCGCCGCGCTACCTCCTATGCTACTGAGACACAACGAGGTTCTATCCCCGATATCCACCACTTGATAAAGAGGAAAACGACGTTTATCCACCAAACAGCTTGCTTCTGACTTCAGTGCCGTAACAACTCCGATAATCTTCAATTGATAGCCCCCCTTATCAAAACATAATAGCGCGCCAGCATCAGATTGGGAAGAGTTTTGCATGACCATAACAACGCAAATTGAACGCGCACGGATTCACGCCTATAAGACTGTAAACATAAAAAACCCCATGACACTACAGCGGCGATCGGACTTCTGGAGGTATCAGCAGATTGATTGATGTGCCAGCATTTTGACAATATCAGTTGCCAGCGTTATTGCGGTTTCTTATGGTGCGGTTTCACATTATTGATCTGATGTTTTTCCGGGAAAGATATTTGCGCTGATCTCACGGCTTCTGAGTATCACGATATTGGCCTCATGTATTTAATGTTGGCCGGAGAACTTTGATTCTTTAGAAGTACTTTACCGGGAGTTACGTGTCCCCCGGCAAAGTATCCGGTTCTACGGTGCAGCAGCTGGCCTGGCAAGACACCTGCGGTTACCGTTCACTAATCCTCTGTTATTTTTGAGTTTCAATGCCTTGCTTATGACTCAAAAAGAAACTTCTTCTGCTAATTTCCTGAACCCATTGCTTAGCCGGAATGATGGGTGAGAACATGATCAATCCCAGTATGACGGGAATAATTAATCCCAAGCAAACGGCCAGAATTCTTAGCGCAATATGCCACGGGGATACCGCGTCAGGATCAACACCGACATGCAATGGAATTCTGAGTATATTTTCTTCGGTTATCGTATTTTCTTCCCCGACTGAAAGGTACAGCGCGTAAAAACCTTCTTTGTCCAGCTCGATATGTGTCTCCACCATACCCCGCGGGTACAACTTGGCCGGCACTTCAAAAATGGTGCCGGTATCCTTGAAGTTCTCCACTTTCTTCTCATCCTGTCCGATCAGTTCTTGTTTAACCAAGCGAACACTGATGGGCGTTTCCCTTGCGTCTTCGTCAACCAGATCTGCGGTAAAGTAAAGCGAACCCGTTTTGGGGATTTTTTTACAATAAGATCGTAACAATTTATTTCTATCTTTCCCTTTTATATTCTCCAGATCACCTTCAGGCTTCAGATAAGCACTGAAATAAATTGCGTACAAATCATTAGTGACGAGGCAACCTACCGTTTCGGTATAGTCAAATTGCACCGGGGCGGTTACATTTTTTTTGCTGCAAGCAGATAACATCAGAATGGTGCTGCATAATAGAATCGTTAATAACTGTTTTCTAGTGAGTGATTTCATCATGTAGTGCGCTCCTATCGATAAGGAATATGGGTATTGAAGCTAGTCGGATTCCGCAACAGTAAAGTCAAATTTGCCCGAAACCGCGTGTGTATCCGCCGATATCACCCGGTACCGGACGGTGTAAGTATCCGGAGGGAGCTGCGGAATGCTGATATAGATATGCGAAGGATCCAGCACTTCCTGTTCAATATCCTTGTTATCAACACGTTTTCCTGCACTATTCATCACGGCAAGAGATTTGAAAGCGCTCCTGACATGCTCGTTAAACCAGACATCCACCTGCTTCGGTGACGTGGTAATCGTGCTATCCTTTTCAGGTACCGATTTCACCATGACAGCATGCGCGAGAGCGGCTTCCGGTAAGATTAAGAAAGTAATAAAGAACAAACATATCAGTAGATTCATTGAAAAAAAGATACTACAACGTGCCATAGCGTTTCTCCTGTAAAAATATAGTCGTAGCAATTCCGCACTGTTCATCATTCAAAAACATACCAAGCCAATTCACTGGAATGCTGCTTGTTTCTTTCCATCCATAGGGCTAAAAATCCATGTTTTGTCGCCACTAATTTGGGTTGCGTTGCGGAATACCTTGCTTCGGTCAAACGTTTGGGCGTTGACCACGTTGTTCCGCCATCGTCTGATTTCGAGAAAAAAATGCTCGCTCCATCCGGTTCCATTTCATTCCAAATGGCCGCAACAGCATTGCGATTGCGCGCCGCGATGTCGCCATTCGTTGCCATACTTCCGAGTTTCCGGGGAATCGACCAGGTTTGGCCGTTATCGTTTGAAGAGAGATGATATAAACCGGATTTGTCTTCAGCGCCGGTCCAAACAATGCTGTGCAGTTGAGCAATATGGTCTGTGCCAGCATACTTTAAAGCGCCACCGACATGCGGACAGCCTTCGAATTTCCATTGAAAATCACCGACTGTGCTGGCGTGCCGCCAGGTTAATCCCGCATCGAGCGACTGCGCCAGCGACATGTCGCGAGGCGCCGTATTGCGATAAAGAACAGCGAGTTTATTGTCGGGCGACAGTGCCAATGTGTTCCAACAGCATGAACACGTGGAGTCATCCAAAGTAACCGGCTGACTCCACTGTTTGCCTTGATCAATCGACCGGGCATAGTGCAAACCTTGGTAACCATTTTCCTTGGGATCCGCCAGCCAAACCGCGTGAAAATTACCTTTCCGGTCAGCAACCACATCGATGTGAGCCTGGCTGCCGTCATTGTCCATGGCCGGATTGGCGCCTCTTTTCCAGGTTTGGCCAGCATCCGGGGAATAAGCGCTGACCATCGGTCCCATCGTTGGGAACTCGCCTTCAGTCTGCCACAGTGATACCAGATGGCTACCGTTGGCCGCCAATTGCACATCGTTTCCACGGCTGGCCAGTGCGGCAGGCAATGACTCATTTACAGTCACCGGATTTTTCCATTGACGCCCGCCGTCTTTAGAGCGTGTATAGCGAATCGAGGCATGCTGATTTTGAGCGGAGCGTTTTCCGCTCACAATGAGGTGGATAATTTCTTGATCCACATAAACGTCGAATGATGCAATATCGAACAATCCCAGCGTCGATTTCACATAAGCGGTATTGTTTGCCGGATTGAGTGCGGTATTTTCCGGCGCTTCCGTGCTTAGCGCCAGTCCCGGCGAGCAACCGAGGATCACTAAAACTAATTGCAGGGAAACAATCAATCCGCGCTTTCTTCCGGATTGCATGTCATTGGTAATGGTGTACATCCACTGTTTCAATTCAGCAACACCTTGAAAATATTGTTATAGTCCTCCTTGGATAACGCGCCGCTAATGCCATGACGTTCATTATTTTTATTGATGAAGTAGGTTCTGGGTAACTCGCCATACCATCTGGGATCAATCTCATGGCGCAATTTTTGTGCATTTTCTTCGGCAAAAATCCAGTGCTCCAGATTGGTCAATTCGTTTTTCGCCAATACCGTTTGAACTAAACCGGTTGCTGAGGCATCGTCGGCGGATAGCATCACGATATTGATTTCCGGTCTGCTTTTTGCCAGATCATGCAACAGTGGCATTTTCTTCATGCAGGATGAACAGGTGGTGGACCAGATCACCAGCATGAAAGGCTTATCCGCATTGCTATCCAGCAATTTCTGATAACTGCCGGGAGTAAAAGGTTTGAGTTGCACCTGCTCGGCACTGCCCGGTAAAACAAAACCGGATGACAGAATGAGTGCACATAGTAAAAATATTTTGCGTAAGGTCATGTTTTCCTCCTTTTGGTGATGAATTCCCGGTATCCCGGATCAAGTTAAATCTTCAATGTAAAGCTCAAGCGGAAACTCACCGGCTCTACCGGATGAAAGTGAAAATCCCTCACGCCGTCAATCGATTCACCGGGCAGCCGCGACGTATAAAAATAAGTGATCGCGGGATCGTTACGATCGAGCATATTGAACACCTCGGCCTGCAAGCTTAATTTTTTGTTGACTTCATAACCGAGCATGGCAGACAGCAGAATCGTGGAATCCGAGCGTTTGCTGTTGTCTTCGATTAAAGGGCGCGGCCCTAAGAAACGTAACCGGGGGCCACCGAAAAAACCGCCAAAAACATGATGAAAAGTAGCGCCGGTTGCGACCACTGCCTCGACCGAGTTGGGCACATAATTACCTTCATCCGGTACTTTATTGCGGAAACGTGCACGGGAAAAACTGACATCGGCGTCAAAGGTCAACCAATCCGTCGGCGAATAATAATTTGCAAACTCAAGCCCGTAGCGGCGGCTGGGGCGACTAGCTTCGGTCGTTCCGGCATCCCCGACAAATAGCAGCTCCGAGTCAATATCCAGCCACCACAACGCCAACGTGCTTTGCAACCCTTTGATCCGCACCGTGCGTGCACCAACCTCCGCACCATAAGTACGAACCAGCGGATCGGCACGCTGAACGGAATCACCGCTGAGCGGATCGATACGGGTGTTGATACCGCGCGCATCGTTGCTATGAAACCCAAGACCGCCATTCAGATAAAACTCGGTATCCGCCCACGGTCCTAGAACCATGCCAAATTTAGGGCTGACCAAACCATCGTAGCGTTCACCCATGTTTTGTCTGATATTGCTGTGATTCACGTCAAAGCGGAAACCGTCGAAACGCAGCCCCAGACTGGTGCGTAACCAGTCCGTCCAGGTCAGCTTTTTTTCCGCGTACGGACTGATGCTGGTTACCCAGACGGTATCCTGGCGCGTGATGCCGGTTCTTCTTTGCCCATGCGTTCTGGTCAGTGCGTTGTGAATATTATCGTTACGCACTTGCAAACCGAATGTAGTTTCCGAATCAACAGAACCGATGGTGTGAAAAATCGTGTGGCTGCCCTTGAAACCGGTTGTCCAACGATCGTCCGGTTGGCCGAATTGATCGCCGCACGTATTAAAAAGAACTGGATTGAATTGTCTCCCTGAATCCAATCCAGTTAAACCGGCACAGCCGACGGTGTTGGTGTTTTCATTGTCATCCAGAAAATAGGTGAAGTTTGAGAATAGACCCAGCTTGGAATTCACCCCATAAACCATTAATTTGGTAATACTGTTCTCCCCCCGGTGATGCCATTCACCGGTCAGGCTATAGCGCTGGCTGCTGCCGCCATCGGTAGGATCGAGCGCATCATAGCGGCCAATGACACCTTGCTGCAGCGCACGCCTGGCGATCTGATCGGTCGCTTTCCAATCGGACTTAGTGGCCATGGCGGTTACACTCCAGCCATGATTGCCATACTCTTGGCTGTATCGCAACAGACCGTTAAATTTCAAATAATCGTTGCCAACCGTCCACGGGCCATTGTTGTGCACGATTTCTCCCGCATACAACAAATTACCCGTTCCTAATGCGCGGGAACCGGCGATCAATCCGCGGTAATAATCAAAGCTGCCTCCCGTGAATCTGACCATGGTTTCCGGTAGCTTTTTAAAATAGCGAATATTGGCCGAACCGGTACTGGAAAAATCTCCATTCTCGGCATAGTGCATGCCTTTTTTGTATTCCAGCGTTTCGATCAGTTCCGGAATGAGAAAATTGGTGTCCGTCCAGCCTTGCCCGTGGGAATGCGATAATTGATTGACCGGCACGCCTTCAATTTGGGTTAGAAAATCGGTGCCATGATCGAGATTGAATCCACGTAGAAAAAACTGATTGGCTTTGCCTTCGCCGCTGTGCTGCGTGGCGATCATGCCGGGAATGGTTTCCAGCACTTCCGCCGGACGCGTGATCGGCCGGAATTTGATCTGGGCTTGCCCCACGTTACCTTGAGAAGCGCTATCGGCAACGCCTATCAGTGAATTGGCCCGCTCGGTCACGCGCATCTCGTTGAATACCACCCATTTTGCTTTGCCGTTTTCGGGCTTGATTTCCGTCATTGATCTGGGGGTTGTATTGATCAATTGAGCAGTTTCTTGGGCATGCACGTTGTTACCAACGAAAAAAGTCAGTGCCAATATCGCTAAACGCGCAATCAGTATGCCGGTGCCGTGCAACAGCAAGGTGGCGAATACGAACCCGGAGGTATAGGAAATCAGACTGGCGGAAGCGGATATTTCCTGGCCATGCGCGTAGCCATGGAAAAAAGCAAACAGCGCGATGATCAGAATATTAAGCGGGGCGCTAAATTGAATTTTGCGGATAACGAATACGTTGAGTAGCAGGACGGACAGCAGAATGATATTTTCGGTATAAGGTAGTGCGATATCCACTGCCCCGGCAAATCCGCCAAGACTCATGACGCTGGCAAATACCAAGGGTAATACCCAGACAGCTTGTCCGCGCGATTGCGCGGCCCATATTCCTACCGCAATCATGGTCAGAATATGATCCCATCCTTCCAATGGATGATGAAAACCGTCGTGCCAATCACTGCTAATGACAAGCATCATGGCCGGGTTTTGCGGCAAGAAAAAAGATAACAGTATGAGTGATCCGAATGCGAGGACCATGGTCGATCGTTTCTCAGATTTTTGAGTAACTTGCGGCATCTGCTTGAGACTTGAACTAAAGATAATTGCCATTATCTTCTTAACGCAAGAGGGTTCGAAAGTGACAAATTGCCACAGCGGCAATTTGTCACACTTAACCTAGAACTGAATCGGAATGATTATTTGGATACGGAAAAATACAAACCGCCAGAATTTTTCCAAAAAACTGAGAATGATCCGGTTAAACAAATACAAGTCTGATCAGTGACTTATTCTGTAGCACAGTATGGTTATTGGATGTAATCCTGATAGACAGCGGCAAGTGACAATGTCCGATCGGCTCAAACAGAGTCGGGTCAATGGCACCGGCTTAGATTCAGGCCAACCCTGTACCGGCGGATTGAATAACCTTTGATAAAGTTTTGCGTGCCGCACGCATACCGGCACCCATTTGCAGCAACGTGCCGATACGCACCGCGCGTTTCAGCAGCAATGCCGTAAGGCGTAACGGATTCACACCACCATCGGGATACACGGCGCTGAGCAATGCTTCCGGTGGCGAGAAATGAACCGGATCGATAATAGCGCGCACGGTGATGAATGGGATGCCTGCTGCTGCCGCTACTTGCGCCACGGCGGCGCTTTCCATATCCACCGCACAAGCACCGGTGGCTTGCGCCAGATTGCGTTTGGCTTTTTCATCCGTCAGAGGCACGGCACTGTCCGCCAAGCCGCCGTTGACGACGGTAATATCCGTGGGCAGTAAACTTTGCAACCGGTCACGCCATGCCAAATCAACCGGCAACTGCTTACCTGCGTGTATGACATCCGGCAAAACCAGGTCGCCTGGTTTTAGGGTGGAATCCAGCGCACCGGCAACACCAAAGCTCACCAGCGCCATCACACCCTGTTGATACAATCCTTCGGCGGCCGCACCCGCAGCCTGCGCGCCCATGCCGCTTAACCACAAACGCGCATGGTCATTCAGCTGCACCATCTGATTGAATGGAATCCGCGCCGGTACTATGCAACTGGCTTCAGCCCGTAAGGCTGTCACCAGTCCGGTTACACGCACGCGGCGACTGTTCTGGTCAGCGCACGGTAACGCGCCAGCGCCCATATCGGGAAGAATTTTGAATAACCGTGATAGCGCAAATAAAATACGCGCGGGAAGCCAGGCGCAGTAAACCAAGGATCTTCCCACAAGTGATCGCTGGATTGATTGCGCAACAGATAATTAATTCCTTTGCGAACCGATTCGCTGTTAACCTCACCCGCTGCCATTAAGCCCAGTACAGCCCAAGCGGTTTGGAATGCCGTGCTGGTTTCGGGAAACCGGCCCGCTAGCTGCGTATCCAAATAAGAATCGTTGGTCTCGCCCCAGCCGCCATCGGCTCTTTGCACCGATTCCAACCACTTCACGGCACGGCGCACCGAGTGGTGTTGCATATCGAACTTGGCCAGCTGGAAAGCTTCCAGCACTGACCATGTGCCATAAATATAATTAGTGCCCCAGCGCCCGAACCAGGAACCGTCTTGCTCTTGTTCGCGCAACAAAAAGCTGATGCCGCGCCACACTTCGAGCTGGTGCCTGCCGTATTTCCCCAGCAAACCGACACAACGCGCCGTCACATCGCTGGTTGGCGGATCAATCAGAGCGCCATGATCGGCGAAAGGAATTTCATTCAAATAGTGATGAGTGTTATCGATATCGAAAGCGGCAAAACCACCGTTACGCGATTGCATACCTGCCAGCCAATTGGCTGCGCGCTCCAACGATTTATGATGCCGCTCCGCGCCGCCTTGATCCAATGCCCATGCCACAGCGGCGGTATCGTCCAGATCCGGATAATGCGGATTGGCGTACTGAAATGCCCAGCCTCCGCCCAACAAATCGGGGCGTTTGTCGCGCCAGTCGCCCGGCTCGTCCAGAACCTGCTGTTCAACCAGCCAATCCAATGCTTGCAACACCGGCTCCTGACCGGTGGTTGGATCTTCCTGCAATGCCAAGCTGGTCAATACCGTATCCCAGACCGGCGATGTACAGGGCTGACACCAAATACGCTCGCCTTCGTCGACCAGCAATCCACGCAGCGCGTTACGGCATTGCACTCGATTGGGGTGATCATAGGCATAACCCAACAGCGTCAATGCTTCATGCGCATTGACCATGGCCGGAAAAATCGCACCGATACCGCATTCGCCATTCAGACGCTCAAGCGTCCAGCGTTCCGCTTTACGGATCGAATATTGCCGGATTGATTGCGGCAGCTTCGGCTCCACCCGTGACAAAATACGCTCAACCAGCATAAACGCGCGCTTCAGAACGGTATCCGCTCTGGGAAAATAATTTTTTTCCTCTTCCGGCGGCACGATAAACAATTCGCGAATATTCACTTTACGCGGATTGATCGCACGCGCTTTCATGGTGCACAGAATGGACAGCGGTATCATCACGGTACGTGACCAGTACGAAACTTTGCTGATATGAAAAGGAAACCAGCTTGGCAGCAGCACCAGTTCCGACGGCACCACCGGCACGCCACGCCACGGGATCTGATCATACATGGCCAGCAGCAAACGCGTGAACACATTGGCCTTGGCTGCCCCGCCGCGTTCCAAGATAGCTTCCCGTGCGCGCACCATGTGCGGCGCATCAGTCGAGTCCCCCACCAGCTTCAACGCATAGTACGACTTGATCGTGCAGCTGATATCAAACGCGCCGCCATAATAGAGCGGCCAGCCGCCGTGCGTCATGTCCTGCTTGTCACGGATAAAACGGGCGATCTTGTTTTCCAAAATCACGTCGATCTCATCCATGAAGTGCATCATTAAAATATATTCGGCCGGGATCGTGCAGTCTGCTTCCAGCGGAAAACACCAGTGTCCGTCCGGATTTTGTAATGCCAGCATGGCTGTACGAGCTTGGTCAAATTTCGTTTCCAGCTCGGCGGTGTTGATACCATCCTGATCCAGGGTTGTTGCCGCATCCGATTCAGGGGTTTCACCGTTAACCGTAAAATCACTTTGTTGCTGCGATAGATTCGCTACTCTCTGAAGTCCGTCCATATATTCCTAACACTGTACGTTACAAATTCCCCAATGGATAAAACACTTGCTGCGATCCAAACTGATTTTATTTTGACATAAGAGCGGCTTCCTGCCGATGCCTTGCTGCAAAAGCCATGAAACGATGATTATACCGGCTCATTACTTTTGCTTTTTTCCGTCTTTTTCAAAAGGATTATCCTGAAAATGCTCATAGTCATAAAGATCTAATGGCAGTTTTCCATCATGCACGAGAAATTCGCGTTGTTGCAACGAGGCTTCCCGCACAAATAAATAGGGATCGATTGCAGCTTCATCGCGAATTCGCATCGGACCGATCAAGCGCGCACGCTTATCGATCGCCCCCAGAATGGTCAGAGGAGCCGCGAAGTAGGAACCCACCACAAGACCGGCATAAAAAAGCACATTGGTGAAAATACCGACGGGAATATTCGTGACGTCACGTTCACTGCTGGGCCCTACGAGTGGAATAAACAGATAAGATCCCGGATTTACTCCCCAGACACCCAGCGTTTGGCCGAAATCCTCATCATGCTTTTGCAGCCCCATATGCGTCGCCATATCAAAAAGCCCGAACATACCGACTGTTGAATTCACAAAAAAACGTAAGGTATCCGAGGCACCTTGCGTCACTTTTCCCTGCAGAAAAGAATTCAGTGCAACGTTCGGATAAGACAAATTATCGTAGAAATTTCCGATCGACCGCTGCGCAGCATTGGGAACATAGTCAATGTAGGCATTCACAATCGGCACAAACACAGTCCGGTCGACTTTGTCGGTAATATCGTAGGAAGCACGATTAATTTTTTCGTGCGGGTCGGCCGGATCCAAATCCTGATTGTTATTTTTTGGAGCTGATGCACAGCCTTGCAAAGCAATAACGCTGATAAACAATAAAACAACCATTAAGCGGCTATGATTAATTATCGGATTTGTATTTCTCAAGATACGAATATTCTCATTCATTTACGTGTAAAACAATCAACCTGTAAATTTCATAGCAGAAAAACCATTGATCCGCTCTGCGGATGATCTGAGCAAATAAACTTCTGGCTTCTGAATCAACTGATAACGGCGAGCTCCATTTACTATTGCTACCCGCCTGTTCTTGTGTCATTTTTCCAGTCAAAATTAATCCAGCCGAAGTATACACTACTACTTAGACATCATGTTTTGCTGCCTCGGCTATTCCGGTTTTTGACCGGATATGCTTTATGCTCCGGATTAATCTTGTTTGAGGGTGTGCACTAGGCTATAGAACGCACTACTCAGCTTTCTCGTTCCCCGTGAACCATTTCGACTAACTTCAAAGCTTGCAATTCCATTTCGATGACAATGTCGTCGACTTTGGCGCGGAAGTGACGGTAGAAAATCATGCTGGGAATCGCCACCAATATCCCGAAAGCCGCATTATACAAAGCGACTGAAATGCCGTATGCGAGTTGCGCCGGGTTGCTGCCCGTTGGAGAATTCGAACCGAAAATCTCGATCATACCCACCAATGTTCCAAACAAACCCATCAGAGGACTCAATGCGGCAATCGTCCCCAGCGTTGTCAAATAGCGATTCAGATCGTGCGCGATCACCCGGCCCGATTCTTCAATGGATTCTTTCATCACTTCGCGGGTACTTTTAACATTTTTAAGTCCGGCGGCAAGAATTTGCCCCAGCGGCGAATGCTGCTGTAAGCGCGCCAACATCTCTGCATTCACACCATTGCGTTTATATTCGTTCAACACCCTGGGCAACAATTCCTTTGGTGAAACAACACGCAACCGCAGTGTCCACATGCGTTCCCCGATGATGCCCAAAGCCACGACTGAAGCAATGATGATCGGCCAGATCGGCCATCCGGCCGCTTGAATTAACGATAACACGTGATAATCTCCTCACTCTCTCTATATAGATCCGGGTATTATTCTGTGGCTTTACTATATTACCCGATTAATTGATTTTATAACGATGCTCGATTCGGCATGCAATGTATCGTGATCGCCGTTTTGCTGCAAAAAAATACCGATTTTCTATCCACAATTTCTGTGGATAAGTTTGTGAGTATGTAACCAATACGAGAATTAAGTTGCCCAATTCAAACATTTTTTCTAGTTTGATTATTTTTTAATCTCGAATGATACTGATTAATAAACAATAATTTACTTTAAAATTATAGCATTCTCCAGGACTTAAACGCTACACCGGCTCTGTTTCGATCAGCAGGTGAAGATTGCCGATCTCTATGATGAATCTATTTCCAATATCCAGTCTTACGCATAAAGTGCTCACCGTCAGCGAACTGAACAGCAGCACCAAGCTATTCCTGGAACAGAATATTCCGCTGCTGTGGATCAAAGGTGAGATCTCGAATTTGAAGTGCTATCAGTCCGGTCATTGGTATTTTTCCCTCAAGGACAGCAATGCGCAAATCCGTTGTGTGCTATTCAGTCACAGAAATCAATATATCGATTGGCAACCGAAAGATGGCATGCAAGTAGAAGTGCTTGCTCTGGTCACCCTCTATGAACCACGCGGCGATTTTCAGCTCAATGTTGAAACAATCCGTCGCGCCGGACTGGGTGAATTATTTGAAGCATTCGAGCAACTTAAAGCCAAGCTGGAAAAAGCCGGATTGTTTGATCCGGTCAAGAAAAAACCGTTACCCGCATTCCCCAAGCAAATCGGTATCGTCACTTCCCCGGATACGGCTGCACTGCGCGACGTGCTAACGACACTGCGGCGCCGCATGCCATTCTTGCCGGTGATCATCTACCCGGTGCTGGTACAGGGAAAAACTGCCGCCAACACCATTGTGGACGCTATCACAGTTGCAAACCGGCGCGCGGAATGTGATGTGCTGATACTGTGCCGCGGCGGCGGCAGTATTGAAGATTTGTGGGCATTCAACGAAGAAATGGTTGCAGCCGCCATAGCTGCCAGTGACATTCCGGTTATCAGTGGCGTTGGGCATGAAACTGATTTTACCATCGCGGATTTTGTTGCCGACATTCGCGCCCCCACGCCAACGGCAGCCGCCGAATTGGCCAGCCGGAATCATAAGGAATTAAGCCAGGGCCTGAATGCATTGCACCAGCGCATGTACCGTATTACGCTGCATCGTATAGAAAATGCGATGCAGCGTACCGATATGCTGTCGCATCGCTTAATTCACCCGGGTGATCGCATCAAACAGCAATCCATTCATTTGCAGTATCTGCAAGACCGCTTCAGCACGACTTGGGCGCATCAAGTGGAAAGGAAGCAGTGGAAATTACTCGAACTCAATCAGCGCTTGATGGCAGCAAGCCCCAATATTACTGAAATGGAAAAACAGCAAAAAGAATCGATTGCACGTTTTCGTACTGCTTATATCCGCTATTTTGAAGCCTTGGCGATTAAGCTGCACCATGTACAAGCGCAATTATGTCATTTAAATCCACAATCGGTTTTGGAACGCGGGTACAGCATTACGTATGCCGCAAACAGCATCATCGTTCGTGACAGCAAACAAGTTCATTACGGCGATCGAATTCAGGTAAAATTCGCGCACGGAATGTGCGAGGCGGATATCACAAAAACCGGTGATTCCTGACATAACGCACGCATTTAATTCTCACTTCTTTGACTTAACAAGAACAACAAGGACGAAACAATCGATGCCAAAAACTTTTCTGATCCTGGGTATACTGAATATGGTTTTATGCATCGCATTGGGAGCTTTTGGCGCACATGGCTTAAAGCAGTTTTTATCAGCCGATATGCTGTCGGTTTATCATACCGGTGTGCAGTACCATTTTTATCACGCCTTTGGAATTATCGTCATCGGCTTGCTCCTGCTGCATTTCCCGAAATCCCGGTTAATGCCGGTATCAGGCTGGCTGATGATGGCAGGCATTGTGCTGTTCAGTTTCAGTCTCTACGCACTGAGCGTAACCGGAACAAGGTCACTTGCCATGATTACACCCTTCGGCGGTGTTTCATTCCTCACCGCCTGGATATTGCTGGCTTATGCTGTCTGGAAAGAAAAATGAAATGACCATTTACCCATATTTCTGCTTACTTGGCCATTTTCCGGTGTGAAGCAGCCATTCCCGTATTACGCTCCGCTGCTTTTGTATATTCCCGCAATAAAGCTTCGTGGTGCGCCTGGAAATCTTGACCTTCTCGACCGTAATACTCGCTATGGCGCTGATATTCTTCCAACAATTCTTTCTGCACCTTAGCTTTTGCAGTCATTTCGTTAGCTTCTTTTTCATACATCTCAGCTAATCCGATATGATCGAATTTAGTTGTGGCCTGGGCTTCAGCTTTATCCATTTTCCCTAATTCTGCAATAGATGCACTTGAGACAAATAAAGTAGAGGTAATCAACGTTATGATCAATATCTTTGTTCGCATGGCAAATTTCCTCGATTGAATAAATGAAAAGTAAATTCCAGTGCTACTCTAAATATTCGATAAACTGAATATGTTCATCATAGCAAACTATCTGAAATCCACAAACACTTTATGGACAAACTGAGCAACCAATTCGATTGGGAGAAGAAACAAATGAGACCATTATTCTTATTTATTCTGCTTTGCTGTACCGGTCTTCTAGGCTACGCGCAATACTTGCAGCATGTGGAAGGATTACTGCCTTGTCCATTATGCGTAGCACAACGCGTTGCTTACTGGATGTTAGGATTGACTGCACTAATGGCGTTTCTGCATAAGCCAGGAGTGATCGGGCGGCGGATTTATGGTTTCTTGTTGAGCGTATTCGCGCTGACAGGCGCAGTCATTGCCGCACGGCATGCGTGGTTAATACGATTTCCGGAAGCATTTGAATGCGGCATCAGTCCGGAAGAAGCTTTTCTAAATTCCTTACCGATTGCCGCTTGGTGGCCTGGAATGTTTGAGGCTAATGGCGATTGCGCCAATATCGATTGGAAATTTTTAACACTGACAATCCCGGATTGGTCATTAATCGCTTTTGCGGGGTTTGGAATTCTGGCGCTTTATGCACTATTGGCCAAAAAATAACGCCGGATTACAACCGGAAACTATCCCCGCGGATGGTGTTTGGCATGCAGCTGCTTCAGGCGCTCACGTGCAATATGCGTGTAAATCTGCGTAGTAGAAATATCGGCATGACCCAATAGCAGCTGCACAACACGTAAATCGGCGCCATGATTCAATAGGTGTGTGGCAAAGGCGTGACGCAAAGTATGCGGAGATAACTGTTTATCTATCCCGATAATTTGCGCATAACGTTTGATAAGGTACCAGAACGCTTGGCGCGTCATAGCTGCACCGCGTGCTGTGACAAATATGGTATCTGTAACAATGCCATTTAACAGTGCAGGTCTGGCTTCTTTAGTATAGCGGCTTAGCCATTCGAGAGACTCTTCACCCAGCGGCGCAAGACGCTCCTTTCTGCCCTTGCCCATGACCCGCAATACCCCCATATCCATGCTCACTTGCGAGTATCTTAAATTGATCAATTCAGATACGCGCAATCCACTGGCATACAACACCTCCAGCATGGCACGATCACGCAAGCCAAGCGGATGCTGCAAGTCAGGAGCACTCAGCAACAGGTCCACTTCTTTTTCTGTCAAACTTTCCGGCAAGCTGCGCTGCAATTTAGGGGTTTCGATATTGAGACTGGGATCGGTAGTAATTTTTCCCTGGCGCAATAGAAAACGATAGAATCGCTTCAGACTGGATAATTCCCGGCTGGTCGTGCTCGCCTTGATCTTGGCGGACACTCTGGATGCCAAAAATTCAAGCAGATCGGAGTGCGTTGCGTCGGTTAGCACACTATTATCTTGATTGCGTTTTCTGAGCCATTCACCAAATAACTGTAAATCATTGCGATAGCTGTCCAGCGTGTTCCGCGACAAACCATCTTCCAGCCATAAGGCGTCGGAAAATTCGTCGAGCAGACCAGCGTTCAGCTCAGGTGCTCTCATGGCGCAATAACCAACGCTTGATTTCT
Organism: Proteobacteria bacterium ST_bin16; assembly: GCA_002083595.1. Lineage (GTDB taxonomy): Bacteria > Pseudomonadota > Gammaproteobacteria > Burkholderiales > Nitrosomonadaceae > Nitrosomonas. Next base: position 94,393 of record MSXT01000004.1, read on the forward strand.
AAAGGGTTGCCTTCGCTCGCATTCATAAAGCCTCCTAATCCGCCATTTTTGGCAATAACACGATGGCAGGGTATTACAATCGGAATCCGGTTAGCGCCGCATGCTCCGCCTACTGCTCTGGGTGCGGAATGGAGTTGCGCTGCAATTTCAGCATAACTACTGGTTGCTCCACTCGGAATTGCCTGAATCGCTTGCCAGACACGCTGTTGATGAGTTGTACCGCTGATATGTAAACTTAAATCAAAAACAAAGTCGGACTCGTTGAGATAGGCTTGCAGTTGCCGGCATACTTCTTTTGCTAACAAAGTCTGCGGCGCTAATAGTGGCGTATCAACGGGCAAATAATCAATGGCCGTAAGCCAGTCTTCTTCTGTTCGGATACCGAGAACAGCAAATGGCGCGAGTAGTTTAGCCTGATATGATTTTATCGAATCGTCAACGACCTGAATTCTTGTTGATCTACCCACTGTGTGCCCGACTATTAACTGAAAAATGGTTGAATACTATTTATTGTGTCCCAAGAATGGACAGTTGGAATACATAGAAGTTTCAGAAAACATTTGAATCTTCCGGCATCAACTCGATGACGCCGGAAGATTATCGAGAGTAGAGAAGCAGAATTAAACTTAGGATTTCAGTAGCAACAATTCGTTAAGCCTTTTCACGAAAGCGGCTGGATCTTCAAGCTGACCACCTTCCGCCAGTAAAGCCTGATCAAATAATAAATGACTCCAGTCCTCGAAATTTTCGACCTCGTTTTTCAATCGCTGCAACATCGGGTGATGCGGATTGATCTCCAGGATCGGCTTAGCATGAGGCACATTTTGTCCTGCTGATTTCAGTAATCTTTCTAAATTACCGCTCATATCATAGGTATCTGCAACGAGACAAGCGGGCGATTCAGTCAGCCGGAAAGTAACACGCACATCTTTTACTTGTTCGCCGAGTGTTTGTTTCATTTTTTCCGTTAACTCCTGGAAAGCGCTGGTTTCCTTTTCACGCTCTTCTTTTTCGGCTTCGTCTTCCAGATTTCCCAGATCCAAGCCACCTTTGGCAACTGATTGCAACGGCTTACCTTCAAATTCGGTTAGATTGCTGACCAGCCATTCATCCACCCGATCCGATAGTAATAACACTTCAATACCTTTCTTACGAAACACCTCCAAGTGTGGGCTATTTTTGGCGGCCTTCAAGCTATCGGCAGTTACGTAATAAATTTTTTCCTGACCTTCTTTCATGCGCTGCACATAAGCATCCAGCGAAACCGTTGGCTCATCAGCATCGCTCTGCGTAGTAATAAAACGCAACAATTTCGCGATGCGCTCACGGTTAGTAAAGTCTTCTCCAACGCCTTCTTTTAGAACTTGGCCAAATTCCCGGTAAAATGTTTTGTATTTTTCTTTTCCTTCTTCATCCTCGCTTTTGGATAAATCCTCGATCAAGCCCAATACTTTTTTAACCACGCCAGCTCGGATTGAGTCGATGTCTTTGGATTCCTGCAAGATTTCACGAGATACATTTAGTGGTAAATTATTAGAATCAATCACACCACGAACAAAACGCAGGTAATTTGGCAGCAGTTTTTCTACGTCATCCATAATAAATACCCGCTGCACGTATAACTTGATGCCATGCCGGCGTTCGCGATCGAATAAATCAAAAGGTGCACGCGCAGGAATATACAGCAGCTGTGTGTACTCTTGTTTACCTTCTACGCGCGCATGCAGATACGCCAGCGGCGGTTCAAAATCATGCGCTACGTGCTTATAAAATTCATTGTATTGCTCGGCGGCAATATCATTCTTGGAGCGTGCCCACAGCGCATTGGCCTGGTTAATCGTTTCGTCTTCATCGGTAATTTTATTTTTCTTCTCTTCTTGCGACCATTCTTCCTTTTTCATTACGATCGGCAGTGTAATATGGTCGGAATATTTGCGAATGATATTGCGAATGCGCATGCCGTTGAGAAAATCGTCCTCGTCCTTGCGCAGATGCAAGATGACGTCGGTACCTCGTCCAGGCTTTGCGACGGTCTCCAGAGTGTAATCCCCCTCACCGCTGGATTCCCAGCGCACGCCGTGCTCTGCAGTCAATCCTGCACGCCGGGTGATCAGAGTGACTTTATCAGCAATGATAAATGCGGAATAAAAACCAACACCGAATTGACCGATTAAATGCGCATCTTTAGCTTGATCGCCAGTTAAAGAATTAAAGAATTCGCGAGTACCCGATTTCGCGATGGTTCCAATATGGTCAATAACTTCTTGCCGCGACATCCCAATGCCATTATCGGAAATGGTGATTACTCGTTCGTCAGCATCGTAACTTACACAGATTTTAAGATCGGAATCAGTTTCATACAGTGCCGCATCAGTGAGCCCCTCGAAACGCAATTTATCAGCGGCATCGGAAGCGTTTGAAATCAATTCACGCAAGAAAATTTCCTTATTACTGTATAAGGAATGAATCATGAGTTTAAGCAATTGTTTCGCTTCCGTTTGGAAGCTTAATTGTTCTTTGGTTGTTTCAGCTTGCACGTTTATCTCCTCAAATATTTTGCGTAGTTATGGGGATTACATCGAGAAATTCAAGATGAACTGATGACAAATTAATATTTTTAATTAATCTGGCGAGTTTTCCAAAAAATATTTTTTGGAAAACAGTAAATAAAGAGTAAAGCTGGAATGGAAAATTAGAGAGAAATGACTACTCAATTAACTATGATCGTTACTTTGAGTAGTCATTGTGGAATCATCACAAAGGCGTCACCTGCATACACCCGATATCGATTGCATTACTACATAGAGCTTTGGATTGCGTAAAGACTCAATCCCATCAAGGATTGAGGAAATACACCCAACGCTAACACAGCAAAACCATTGGCACTCAACAGAATCTTCACATCACTGTTAGGTACAAGCGGCTCTGTTGTTTCAGGTTCATCAAAATACATCAGTTTAATTATACGCAGATAGTAAAATGCGCCAATCAGTGAGAACAATACCGCTGCAACCGCCAACCAAACATATCCTGCATTGACAACTGCTTGCAACACGGCAAATTTCGCATAGAACCCAATCATCGGCGGTATGCCTGCCAGCGAAAGCATCAGCAGTAACGTAATGAAAGCATACCAAGGGCCTCTTCTACTAAGTCCTTTGAAATCATTAATATTTTCAGCCTCAAATCCGCTCCGGCAAAGCAACATGATCATGGCAAAAGTGCCTAACGTCATTAATACATAGGCAATGACATAGAATAATGCTGAGCTATATCCGTTTGAATCTGCACTGATAAATCCAAGCAATAAGAAGCCCATATGGGAAATGGTTGAGTACGCAAGCATACGTTTGATATTGGTCTGAGCGATCGCGGCTAAATTACCCACAGCCATCGACAGAACAGCCAGAATCACTAACATGCCTTGCCAATCCGAGACCATTTCACCCATACCTTCAACCAGCAGACGCATTACAAAGCCAAACGCCGCCAATTTTGGCGCGGAACCGATAAATAACGTTACTGCCGTGGGAGAACCTTGATAAACATCAGGAGCCCACATATGAAAAGGCGCAGCACTAAGCTTGAAACTGATACCGGCTACTATGAACACCAAGCCAACAACCAATACTTCTTTGCTACTTGCTTCGCTTTGAATAATTTGAGCAAGTTGTGAAACATGCAAGGTTCCGGTCGCTCCATAGACCATCGACATGCCATACAGCAAAAATCCGGATGCTAAAGCGCCTAACACGAAGAATTTCATAGCAGCTTCCGTAGCTACGATAGACTCGCGTCTTAATGCCACCAATGCATACAACGATAACGAAAGTAACTCTAAGCCAATATATAACGTTAGAAAATGGCTGGCGGAAATCATCACCATCATTCCCAAGGTTGCAAACAAAATCAAGCTAAAAAATTCGCCCCGCAGCATACCGCGATCACTTATATATGCATGGGAATACACGAGTACCGCCGAAACAGTGCCATACACCATCAGTTTCAAGATATCAGCCATCGTATCGTCAACATACATCCCGTGGAAAGTGTGTTTAATTTCTGTTGAAAATGATACGAAGGTCAGTATCGCACAACCCAATAGCGTTACCTGCGTCAACAGATAAGCGACATAACGTCGACTGTCACCCGCTGTAAGATCAGCCAGCATAACGACGCACACCATGATGAGCATAAATATCTCAGAAGAAGCTGGCGCAAAATCAGGTGGTATAAAATTCATTAATTCTTAATCCTTATATGAGGAAATACTTATATCAGGAATTATTACTGTCTCGGATTGATTTATTTACAGTTTGCTGTTGTTGACATGCGATAACAATTGATCAACTGTCGTATGCATGACTTCAGTTAACGGGTAGGGATACACACCAAACCATAATACGGCGATAGCCAAAATGGCCAATAATGCAAATTCACGTTTGGAGATGTCCTGCAAACCTTCAACTGCAGGACTTGCAATGGCACCGAATATTACTCGTTTATACATCCATAATGTATAAGCCGCGCCAAATATCAGCGTTGTTGCAGCCAGGAATGCATACCAAAAATTAACTTTGACGGCACTTATGATGACCATGAATTCCCCCACAAAGCCACTCGTTCCAGGTAATCCAGCATTTGCCATTGCAAACAACATAAAAAACGCTGCAAATGCGGGCATTTTATTCACAACCCCACCATAATCAGCAATTTGACGAGAATGCAACCGGTCGTACAATACCCCGACACAAAGAAACATAGCACCGGAAATAAATCCATGAGAAATCATTTGCACCATGGCACCTTCTATTCCATAGGTATTTAACAAAAAGAAACCTAAGGTCACAAATCCCATATGCGCCACGGATGAATAAGCAATCAGTTTTTTCATGTCGGCTTGCATTAGTGCGATCAAACCGATATACACAACGGCTATTAAAGACAGCGCTATCATCATATCGGCCAGATAAAGACTGGCATCGGGCGCTATCGGTAACGAGAAACGCAGAAATCCGTATCCGCCCAGCTTCAACAGAATTGCCGCCAGAACGACAGAGCCTCCAGTTGGCGCTTCAACGTGCGCATCCGGCAACCAAGTATGCACCGGCCACATTGGTACTTTAACTGCAAAAGCCAGCAAAAATGCAATAAATATAAAAATCTGCGGTGTCAGTGGAATAGCTAGTTTGTGATAATCCTCAATCGAGAAGCTACCTTCCGATGCTTGATACAAATAAATAAGCGCGATCAACATAAGCAGTGAGCCAAGCAATGTATATAGGAAAAACTTGATCGCGGCATAAACCCGATTAGGGCCGCCCCAGATACCAATGATCAAAAACATTGGAATCAACGAAGCCTCCCAAAACACATAAAACAGCATAGCATCCAGCGAAGCAAAAACACCATTCACAATACCGGACATGACGAGAAACGCGCCCATATATTGAGATACACGTTCTTTAATAACTTCCCATCCGGCGACAACAACCAATGGGGTGATGAAACAGTTTAACAAAATGAGTGGCATCGATATGCCATCCACTCCCAGGTGATAATTCACATTGAATCGTTCAAACCAAACATGATTTTCCACAAACTGCATTGCACCTGTGGCGACATCAAAATTGCTATACAGCGGGATAGCAACCAGAAAACCGAATATCGATCCTGCCAACGCTAACCAGCGAGCGAGTTGCGCGTTACTGTCTTTTCCAGTTGCAAAAACGGCAATACCAAAAACAATTGGCAGCCAAATAATCAAGCTCAATAGTGGGAATTCAAACGACATGCTTATTCCGTTTTATTTGTTAGTACTTATTTACGTATTCTAATCATTGCTATTTAGGATTTACTACTTGTTAAAAAGTTAGTAAAGCCATAGCGTCAAAATAACAAATATACCGACAATCATAGTGAATGCATAATGATAGATATAACCTGTCTGATACTGCCGTACCACAGCTGCTGATAGTGCAACTACTCGAGCTGCACCGTTTACAAAGAAACCATCAATCACCTTAATGTCGCCATACTTCCATAAAGCTGTCCCCAAAGCGCGTGAACCACCAGCAAATAACCATGAATACAATTCATCAATGTAGTATTTACGATCCAGCAAGTTATATAAGAAACCACAGCGGGCTTTAATTTTTTCAGGAATATCAGTTCTCACGTTATATAAAAACCAAGCAGTGAATATACCCGCAACTGACAGCCAGAAAGGTATCGTCGATAAAGCATGCAACATCATGCCAAAAATTCCGGTAAATTCTGCCCCTAATTTCACGATCGCATCGTGCTGTGGCAAGACATGAATTACATTATTAAAATAATCACCAAAAACGATCGGACCAATAAACCATCCAGCTGCTATTGTCGGTACAGCAAGGACCATCAACGGTAAAGTAACCACCCAAGGTGACTCATGCAGATGATCTTTGGTATGCTTATCCATTCGAGGTTTGCCATGAAATGTCATGAATATCAAACGGAATGTGTACAATGCAGTGACAAAAACCGTTGCCAATACACAGAAATACGCGAAACCGGCACCTGGAATATTGGCAAAATGAACAGCTTCAATGATTGCATCCTTAGAGAAGAAGCCGGAAAAACCAGGCACACCGGCGCTCGCTAATGCTGCGATAAACATCGTCAAATAAGTAATAGGCATATAACTTTTAAGTCCACCCATTTTCTGCATATTTTGCTCATGATGCATGGCTATGATGACTGAGCCCGCGCCCAAGAATAAAACAGCTTTAAAAAAAGCATGAGTCATCAAGTGGAAAATCGCAGCCGAATAAGCGGAAGCGCCCAATGCAACCGTCATATAGCCTAACTGGGATAATGTGGAATACGCGACAACCCGTTTGATATCATTCTGAACCACCGCAACCAATGCCATAAATAAGGTGGTGATACCGCCAATAATCAAAATTGTGGTTAGTGCGGTATCCGACAACTCAAATAGAGGGGACATGCGCGCCACCATGAAAATGCCTGCTGTCACCATAGTAGCCGCATGGATCAATGCTGAAATTGGAGTGGGGCCTTCCATAGAATCAGGTAGCCACACATGCAGTGGAAATTGCGCAGATTTACCCATTGCACCAACAAACAATAGGATACAAATCAGCGTTATCACCAGCCATGGCATACCGGGGATTAATTCAACCTTTTCGTCTACTATTCCCGGTGCTTGTGCAAAAACCGATGCATAATCCAAGGTGCCAAAATGCATTAACACCAACGCAATCCCTAAAAGAAAGCCAAAATCACCAACGCGGTTAACTAAAAAAGCCTTTAAGTTGGCATAAATTGCAGTCGGGCGAGTATACCAAAAGCCAATTAATAAATAAGAAACCAAGCCAACTGCTTCCCAGCCGAAAAATAACTGTAAGAAATTATTCGACATCACCAGCATCATCATCGAAAAGGTAAACAATGAGATATAACTGAAAAAACGTTGATAACCTGGATCGTCATGCATATACCCAATGGTATAGATATGCACCATAAGAGAAACCAAACTGACTACAACCATCATGGTTGCAGTTAATTGGTCGATTAAAAAACCAACTTCAAATCGCGCTTCACCTGAAATTAACCAAGTATAAACGCTACCGTTATAACTGTTACCTTCCAGGACATCTAAAAAAATAATGATCGATGCGACTAAGGAAACAAAGACCAATCCGATAGTTGCTCGATGACTCCATGTCGGTCCTATAAAACGTCCGAATAATCCAGCTATAATTGCACCGATCAACGGAGCTAGCGGCACCAGTAAGTAAAGTTTTTGCATCTCGATCAATTATTTTCTATTAATGATAGGTACTTCAATTGTTCTGCGTGGCCTGTTTAACCTTTAAGTTCATCCAGGTCATCCACATTAATCGTCCGCATATTACGAAACAACACCACAAGAATCGCTAATCCAATTGCTGACTCTGCTGCTGCAACGGTCAGAATAAAGAATACAAAGATTTGCCCCGATATATCCTGTAGATAGTGTGAAAATGCAACAAAATTCATATTGACAGCCAATAGCATCAATTCAATCGACATAAGTAAAATAATGACATTCTTTCTATTGAGAAAAATGCCAACTAAGCCAATGGCAAATAAAATTGCTCCGAGGACTAAATAATGAGATAGCGATATCAAACTAACAACCTCTTTTTTATATTTTATAAATCATCACAAACTCTTTGGAATGATTCGTCATTCCTTTTTTTCAGCTGGCATAGTCACTATACGTAACCGATCTTCTTTTCTTACTTTGACTTGTTTAGATGGATTCGGTGATCTTTTATCATCGCGATGCCGTAATGTCAGCGCAATGGCCGCAACCATCGCAACCAATAACAACACTGCGGCTAATTCAAAAGCATAAACATATTCCGTATAAATCAAGCGCCCCAGTTCTCTGGTATTACTATAATCCGCATCGTGCGGCCTAGGTACCGGCATTTCTTCGAGTCCAAAATATTTACCCATCAACACCATCGATATTTCCGCGACTATTATCAATGCAATCGTCGCACCAAACGGAAACCATTTCCAAAACCCTTCCCGCAATCGATCCAGATTGATATCGAGCATCATAACCACGAATAAAAACAATACCATGACTGCGCCGACGTATACCAACACTAAGGCGATTGCTAAAAACTCCGCTTCCAGCAGCAGCCATAAGCCTGCGCAAGTAACAAAAGCCAGCACCAATAATAATGCCGAATTAACTGGATTTCGCACCGTAATAACACCCAGTGCTGACGCAACCAAAATGGCTGAAAAAATATAAAATAAAATATCTTGAAAATTCATTCTTATCTACCAGCAAGATTCAGCGATAACGTGCATCAGCTTCTCGATCTTTGGCAATCTGTTCTTCGTAACGATCTCCAATAGCTAACAACATTTCTTTGGTATAGATCAGATCACCTCTTTTTTCGCCGTGATATTCCAATATGCGTGTTTCTACAATGGAATCTACCGGACAAGATTCTTCACAAAAACCACAAAAAATACACTTGCTTAAATCAATATCGTAACGTGTAGTCCTTCTTGTGCCATCTGCACGTTGCTCTGAGTCAATGGTAATTGCCATTGCTGGACAAACAGCTTCACATAATTTGCAAGCAATACAACGCTCTTCTCCATTTGGATAGCGGCGCAGGGCATGCAGACCACGAAATCGTGGTGACTGTGGTGTTTTTTCCTCGGGAAAATGTACAGTTATCTTTGGTTTGAATAAATACCGGCCAGTAACCGCCATACCTTTTAATAACTCAAACAATAAAAAGGTACTAAAAAACTTTTTGATACGATCCATTGTATTTTTCTCTATTTTAAAACCAAATATTTAACGGAAATGTATTCCGAATCGATTCTGGCAATTGCATAATCGAGCCCAACAAAACAATCCACACAAGTGTAATGGGAATAAATATCTTCCAACCCAATCGCATAATTTGATCATATCGATAGCGCGGAAAAGTTGCACGAAACCATAGAAAAAAGAAAAGAATAAATGCAATCTTCAATAATAACCAAATAATGCCTGGTATTAGTGTAAACGGTGCTATATCGACAGGAGGTAACCACCCACCCAAAAACATAATGGATGTCAATGTGGCTACCAATATCATGTTGGAATATTCAGCCAGAAAGAATACCGTAAAGGCCATGCCTGAGTAATCAACATGGAATCCTGCCACAATTTCTGATTCTCCTTCAGCCACATCAAAAGGAGCCCGGTTGGTTTCAGCCACGCCTGAAATCAAATAAACCAGGAACATCGGGAACAGCGGAATCAAATACCAATTCAAAAAACTATTACCCTGTTGTCCATTCACGATATCGCCCAAATTCAAGCTTTGTGACATCATCAAAACACATACTAAAGCAAAGCCCATCGCCAGTTCATATGAAACCACTTGAGCGGCTGAGCGCATGGCACCTAAGAAAGCATACTTAGAATTCGATGCCCAGCCAGCAATGATAATGCCGTAAATGCCCATCGATGTCATTGCAAGAATATAAAGCAGACCTGCATTAATATCAGCCAGTATTAATTCAGGAGAAAAAGGAATTACTGCCCAAGCCGCCAACGCTGGCATAATCGTTAACACTGGAGCCAAAATAAAGAGGAACTTGTTCGCACCTGTTGGAATGACTATTTCCTTCATGATTGCTTTTACAGCATCAGCAATCGGCTGTCCCCACCCACGCAACCAAGGTATACCAAAAAAGGTCACTCTATTTGGACCAACGCGAATTTGCATATAAGCGATGATCTTACGTTCAGCAAATGTCAAATAGGCAACGCCCAGTAGCAAGGGCACCACAATGGCAAAAATAAACGTCATGTTTGTCGCTAACGAAAACAGCATGGAACCCCATTCTGTCCCGAATAATTCCACAAACTGTTGTTGAATGTTCTCCATTAATAAACTCCAACCATCGCCATCACAGTTTTTCCAGCACAATTTCACCAAATAAAGCACCCAATGCAACCGTCTTAGGATGTGCCCCTGCTATGCGTACACAATTCACCGGTAATTTCTCATCTTGAGCGGCTTCAAGCTGCACAAATCCCTCTCCCTGTTTAATTCTTACTTGATCACCTGCGGCGATACCCAGTTTTTCCAGCATTTCTGTTGGCATCCATGCTTTTGGCGGAGCCGCATCATGCGTAGCCTGCAAGGATTCAGCCCGGCGAACAATCGGATCAGCTTGATAAATAGGGATTTCGCCAATACGCTGTATATGATGACTTTCATTTATCGCAATCGCAGTATCGTAACGCCTGGATTTATTATTCAAATACTGATTGACCTCTACACCTGATGGGAAAATTTCTTCGCGAACCTGTTCTGCCGTTTCATAATCAAATTTTTCCAGCTCCAGCAAATTCGCCAATACTCGCAAAACTTTCCAAGCCGGACGCGCTTCTCCTAGCGGAGAAACAACACCGTTAAAGCTTTGCACTTTACCTTCAGTGTTGACATAAGTACCAGAAGTCTCGGTAAATGGAGTTATCGGCAGCAATACATCCGCATAGTCTTTACCATTACCTTCATATGCAGTAAGCGATACTACAAATTCACTTGATTTGATGGTTTTAAGGGCTTGATAAGAATTGTAAGTATCAAACTCCGGTTCCACATTCATTAATATAAATGCTTTACATTTTTCTTTCGCCGAGTCATTATCAGATCCCAGCATTTGCGCTGCAGTTAATCCTGATTCGGTGTAATTTAATTTTGCAGCGACAGATATAGCACTGATTTCCGGAATGGCGCCAGCTAAATAAGCACCCACGCTATTTGCAGATTCACCTAGTACGCCATAACTTGCGCCGGTTATTTGAGCAATTAAATCTGCAAGCAATCCAATCATTGAATAATCCGGATGATGTTGCGAAATATTTCCCAAATAAATCGCTGACGGCGCGTTTTCTATCAAACTGGAAGCAATTGCGAAAGCATTGGCAGTGCTCGGGATGTTGATTGAATTGACAAGTTGCTTCGATTCATCAGTCAATTCTGTTCCTCTAATCTCAGCAGCAGCTTTCAGAATTTCTGCTAAAACTCTAGTTATTGAAGCCGGAGAAACTATTGCTTTATGCGCAACCTTAACCAACAGATCATCATCCACTGGATTCACAATATTCAACTTCATGCCATTTTTAACAGCTTGACGCAATCGCTGTGCAATAAGCGGATGATCTTTGCGTAACGTACTACCAATAATTAACGCTGATTTCAATTGCGAGATATCCGCGATACTGGTACCCAACCACGGAACACCCAGTCTATTTTCATTCGCGCGAAAATCAGACTGTCGTAAGCGATGATCAATGTTGCCACTGCCCATAGCGCGTATCAGCTTCTGCAATAAATATAGCTCTTCCGATGTGCTGTGCGCGGAACCGAGTGCCGCTAAACTTTTTGCGCCGTATCTTTGTTTAACTGCTTGTAACGAATGCGCGGTAAATTCCAAAGCTTCTTGCCAGTCACATTCAAACCATTGACCTTCGCGTTTGATCATAGGACGCGTCAATCTATCTTCTGAATTTAAACCTTCATAGGAGAATCGGTCTTTATCGGATAACCAACACTCATTAATTGCTTCATTATCCCGAGGAAGCACCCGCATGACACGGTTTTGTTTGACTTGAACAACAAGATTTGAACCTAGGCCGCAATGCGGACTAATCGATTTTCTACGTGATAATTCCCAGGTGCGCGCTGAATATCGGAACGGTTTACTGACCAAAGCTCCTACCGGACAGAGATCAATGACATTCCCCGATAACTCGGAGTCAACCGTCTTGCCAACAAAGGCAAGAATCTCAGAATGCTCTCCACGTCCGGCCATTCCAAGTTCCATAATTCCAGCAATTTCCTGACCAAAGCGCACACAACGCGTGCAATGAATACAGCGCGTCATATCGGTTGAGATCAATGGACCTAGATTCTTGTTAACAACGACTCGTTTTGCTTCGGTATATCGCGAACCGCTTGCACCATACCCAACAGCAAGATCTTGCAGCTGACACTCACCACCTTGATCGCAAATCGGACAATCAAGAGGATGATTAATCAGCAGAAATTCCATCACGCCTTTTTGCGCAGTAACTGCTTGCTGAGAATGTGTATATACCTTCATGCCATCCATAACGGGTGTTGCACACGCAGGCAGCGGTTTAGGCGCTTTCTCTACTTGAACCAAACACATGCGACAGTTGGCTGCTATGGATAATTTTTTATGGTAGCAAAAATGTGGAATATACACACCAATCTGTTTCGCACCATCCATGATGGTACTTCCTTTTGGAACAGATACTTGCTTACCGTCGATTTCTATATTGACCATCGGCTAAAATTCTTGTGTTAATCACGAATTATAAAGTTGATATGCTCTGATTATTTAACAGCTAAAATCAAACCATACATTTCTTATTTTCTATATGGTAAACAAACTCGCTTCGAAAATGTTGAATCATCGCACGAACAGGCATTGCAGCTGCATCGCCCAAAGCGCAAATCGTCCGGCCTTGTATATTGTCGGCGATGTTATCCAGCAATTCCAAATCTTCCAACCGGCCTTTACCATGTTCAATACGATTGACAATACGATAAAGCCATCCTGTTCCTTCACGACATGGCGTGCATTGCCCACAGGATTCTTCAAAATAAAAATATGACAACCGTTCCAGTGCTCTGACCATACATGTCGTATCATCCATAATGATGACAGCACCCGAGCCTAACATAGAACCGGCTTTGGCAATTGAATCGTAATCCATATCCGTCTGCATCATGATCTCACCAGGCAATACTGGCATTGACGATCCGCCTGGAATGCAGGCTTTCAACTTCCGCCCGCCGCGCATCCCGCCAGCTAGCTCCAGTAATGCTGCAAATGGAGTTCCAAGCGGTATCTCGTAGTTACCAGGTTTATTCACATGCCCGGATACAGAAAAAATTTTTGTCCCGCCGTTATTGGGCTTTCCAAGCTGAAGATATTTTTCCCCACCATTCCGGATAATCCAAGGAACCGAAGAAAAAGTTTCCGTATTATTAATCGTAGTTGGCTTACCATAAAGGCCAAAATTCGCTGGGAATGGCGGTTTAAAACGTGGTTGGCCTTTTTTACCTTCTATGGATTCCAGTAGCGCGGTTTCTTCACCACAAATATAAGCACCGTAACCGTGATGATTATGCAATTGAAAACTGAACGAGGAGCCTAATATATTATTTCCCAAATAGCCTGCTGCTCGAGCTTCCTCAACAGCGTCTTCCATGCGCTCATAGGTTTCCCATATCTCACCATGAATATAGTTATACCCTGCTTTTACACCCATCGCATATGCCGCTATTATCATTCCTTCTATCAGCAGATGAGGGTTAAATCGCATTATATCGCGATCCTTAAAGGTACCTGGCTCTCCTTCATCCGAGTTACATACAATATATTTATCCCCTTCATACCCTTTCGGCATGAAACTCCACTTTAACCCGGTTGGGAAGCCAGCTCCGCCACGTCCACGAAGGGCTGATTTCTTAACTTCTTCAATTACTTCTTCAGGAGAAATCTTTTTTGCCAGTATTTTTCTGAGTGCCGCATAGCCTTCACGCTTTTCATAGCTTTTAAGCCGCCAATTTTCAGGATCAGAAGGATTCACTCCGTTCATTAATGTTTGCGGAAACTGATTCATTTGCTCAGTTCCTTCAGCAATTTATCGATCATCTCATTGGACATAAAGCTGCACATACGTTTGTTATTAACCAGTAATACTGGCGCATCGCCACAGGCACCAAAGCATTCGCCTTCTTTCAGGGTGAATTTTCCATCCGGCGTTGTTTGATTAAAACCTATACCTAATTTCTGCTTTAAATAAGCAGCTGCATCATTACTACCCGATAATGCACAGGGCAAATTGGTACACACCGTAATTTTATATTCACCAACGGGCTCCAAGTTATACATATTGTAAAACGTGGCCACTTCATAAACCGCGATGGGCGTCATACCTAAATATTCGGCGACGAAATTCATGGTTTCGTTTGCAAGCCAGCCTTTTTCTTCTTGTGCAATTGCAAGTGCTGACATGACGGCAGATTGTTTCTGATCAAGCGGATACTTCGCGATTTCTCGATCAATTCTCTTAAGTGATTCAGTGCTTAACATCGTTATCTATCTATCTCACCAAATACTATGTCTTGCGTGCCAATGATAGCGACCACGTCAGATATCATATGACCTCTCGACATTTCATCCAAAGCAGCCAGATGCGGAAATCCAGGTGCACGTATTTTCAAACGGTAGGGTTTATTTGCACCATTCGATACTAAATAAATACCAAATTCACCTTTAGGGTGCTCAACCGCTACGTAGGCTTCACCCGGGGGCACATGAAATCCTTCCGTAAATAATTTGAAATGATGAATCATTTCTTCCATGTTTTGTTTCATATCGACACGCGAAGGCGGCGCAACTTTGTGATTATCAGTAATCACCGGTCCCGGATTTTTGCGTAACCAATCGGCACATTGCTTAATGATGCGATTGGATTGGCGGAACTCTTCCATACGTACCAAATAGCGATCATAACAGTCGCCATTAACTCCGACAGGTATATCGAAATCTAGGCGGTCGTAAACTTCATAAGGTTGTTTCTTTCTTAGATCCCACTCGACCCCTGAACCGCGCAACATAGGACCGGTAAAACCCAATGCTTTGGCACGCTCCGGCGAAACAACACCGATATCTACCAAACGCTGTTTCCAGATTCTATTATCTGTCAGCAATGTTTCATATTCATCAACATATGTTGGAAAACGATTGGTAAAATCTTCTATAAAATCTAACAGCGTACCTTCTCTATTCGCATTTCGTATGCGTGTTTCTTTTTCACTATGAATTTTAGAGGATTGGTATTTCGGCATAGTATCGGGCAAATCACGATAGACACCACCGGGCCGGTAATAGGCGGCATGCAGTCTGGCGCCCGATACTGCTTCGTAACAATCCATCAGATCTTCTCTCTCACGGAATGCATACAGAAACATTGTCATCGCACCCACATCCAATGCATGTGCGCCGATCCATAACAGATGATTCAGTATGCGGGTGATTTCATCGAACATAACCCGGATGTACTGCGCCCTGATTGGCACTTCAATTTGCAGCAGCTTTTCGATCGCCATGACATATGCATGTTCATTGACCATCATCGAAACATAATCTAACCGATCCATATATGGTACGGATTGGAGGTATGTTTTATTTTCCGCTAATTTCTCAGTAGCACGATGCAATAATCCAATATGGGGATCAGCACGCTTTACAACTTCTCCATCTAATTCCAGTACAAGCCTCAACACGCCGTGAGCTGCCGGGTGCTGCGGTCCAAAATTCATGGTGTAATTACGTATTTCGGCCATAAGCTACTTCATAAAATTCTTATAAGATACAATGCAAGAGACTCAATAGTCGTTATGATTCACAGTCACCATAATGTTCTTCACGAATTACAAGCGGTGTGATTTCTCGCGGCTCGATAGTAACAGGTTGGTAAATGACGCGCTTTTGCTCTGCATCATAACGCATTTCAACATGACCAGTGATTGGAAAATCTTTGCGGAACGGATTGCCTATAAAACCATAGTCGGTCAATATACGACGCAAATCCGGATGACCGGTAAAAACTATTCCATAGAGATCAAACGCCTCGCGTTCAAACCAATTAGCAGTTGGCCAAATTTCAGTCACTGAATCCACAATCGGAAATTCATTATTCTCAGCTAAAACCCGAATGCGTAACCGATAGTTCTTTGCTACTGAGAGTAAGTGATAGATCACAGCAAATCGCTTATTACGCAGACCATGCCTTGCAGACAACTGGTCGCCATAAGTTGAGTAATCAATACCACATAGATCTATCAATGTATCAAATCTTAATTGAGAATTGTCTCGTAAATTTGTACACGCAGTGATGATATCTTCCGCTCGCACTATGATCGTTATCTCACCGAAATGTGTCTGCAAACCGACCAATTTATCACCCAACACATCCTTCAATGCTGCCGCAAGATTCTCCAATTGAGTAGTAGACATAGTGTTAGCGTGCAATAGTATTGGTACGGTTTATTTTATTTTGTAGCTGAATAATGCCATACAGCAAAGCTTCAGCTGTCGGTGGACAACCAGGTACATAAATATCAACTGGCACGATACGATCACATCCACGAACTACTGAATAAGAGTAATGATAATACCCGCCACCGTTTGCACAGGATCCCATGGATATCACCCAGCGTGGCTCTGCCATTTGATCGTAAACCTTGCGTAAAGCCGGCGCCATCTTGTTGCAGAGCGTGCCGGCGACAATCATTACATCCGATTGGCGTGGGCTAGGTCTAAATACGATACCAAAACGATCAAGATCGTAGCGTGATGCACCGGTCTCCATCATTTCAACCGCACAACAAGCCAAACCAAATGTCATTGGCCACATCGAGCCCGTCCGACCCCAGTTTATGATCGAATCCAAACTGGCTGTGACAAATCCTTTTTCAAGTGTTCCTTCAATACTCATAACATCAATCCCACTCTAATGCACCCTTCATCCATTCGTAGATGAAACCAACGACCAGGATACCCAGGAATGTCATCATTGCAATAAATCCAAATAAACCAATTTCGTCAAGCACAATCGCCCAAGGAAACAAGAAAGCAATTTCCAGATCAAATAAAATGAATAAAATTGCAACCAAGTAGTAGCGTACGTCAAATTTCATACGTGCATCTTCAAAAGCTTCAAAGCCGCACTCATAGGGAGAAAGTTTCTCACTATCCGGACGATTTGGCGCCAATAACCATCCGCATAACATCGGAACGACACCAACCAGGAATCCAACAATCAAAAACAATAAGATCGGGAAATAATTTTCAAGCATTTTTAAATAATTCAATCATTCCAATTTATAGAATTTAAATCATGAATAAGAATAAAGTTTTCAAGAATATCTTCTTAGTGTGTGGTGCCGACGGCGAGACTCGAACTCGCACAGCTTACGCCACCGCCCCCTCAAGACGGCGTGTCTACCAATTCCACCACGTCGGCAGCAAAACAATTTTCATTTTATGATCAGCAGGCTGCCTTACAAAAAATCCCTTAAAAACTATTCTGGTATCTGATTTACTTTAGAGCCACTTTCTACTTCAAGCACATTTTGATCATGATCTTGAATTGATTTTTTTTCTGTTCCTACCCCAGATGCACTTCCAGACTCTTCGGCCTGATCCATTATACTCATCACACTTGTTGAGCTCTCAGTTTGATTTACTGATAGATAGGTTAAACTCATGCTTGTAGCAAAAAACATTGCAGCAACAAAACCTGTAGCGCGGCTCAGAAATGAAGCAGACCCGCTTGCACCAAACAAACTACCCGCAGAACCGCTACCGAATGCCGCCCCCATATCTGCACCTTTGCCATGTTGCAATAATACCAAAACCACTAATACAATCGCCAGCAAAACATGCGCTGCCCAAACTATAATTTCCAATGTGTACTACTCCCTAAAAATTAGTGATGCAAAGCGCGGCAAATCGCTATAAATTCACTTGAAATAAGTGAAGCTCCACCTATCAAACCACCGTCGATATCCGGCATCGCGAATAATTCAAGTGCATTATTAGCTTTCACACTGCCGCCATAAAGTATGGCTAATTCCCGTGCAATGTTCGCATTCTCTTTGGCAATGCCGGTTCTAATATACGAGTGAACATCTTGCGCTTGTTGAGGAGATGCCGTCTTGCCTGTGCCTATAGCCCATATTGGCTCATATGCAACGATCGCCTGACTCAGAGATTCTATGCCTGCCAATCGAATAATCGCCGTAAGCTGATCTTGAATTACTTGCTCAGTAATCCCAGCTTCTCGCTGCTCAAGTGTTTCACCCACACATAAAATTGGTGTTATGCCTGCACGTTGTGCTGCTAAATACTTTTCTGCAACGATAGTGTTATTTTCGCCAAATAATGTTCTTCTTTCCGAGTGCCCGACAATGACATACCGGCATCCAAAATCCTTTAGCATGGACGTTGAAATCTCTCCGGTATATGCACCCTTTTCGTATTGACTTACATTCTGAGCGCCCCAAGCAATATTGGTACTCCGCAGTGCATCTTGTACTGATGAAAGATAGGGATAAGGAACACAAACCGCCAGACGAGCTTCTTTTAACCCATTAACTCCAGCCACAACCTCGTCTAGCAACTGCTTGTTATCAACTAAACTACCGTGCATTTTCCAGTTACCCGCAACCATCTTTTCGCGCATTTTTACCACTTACCTCTGCTTCCTAAAAGGGGGGAATGCTACATTTGATTCTTTACTAAGTCAATTATGATTCCATAATCGTCGTTCGCTGATACGGACAGTAAAGAATTGCTTTCAGATCCTTATAATACTCAAGATACTATCTATCTAACCGAGATTACTTCAACTTCTCACATTTACACGCTTTCTTAATGTATAAGGATTTTCAAACTTATCGACAATATTTAACCGAATCGTCCGGTAATATAATCTTCAGTCTGTTTATTCTTCGGCTTGATAAAGATGGTATCTGTCACATTAAATTCGATTAATTCCCCTAAGTACATATAGGCGGTGTAATCGGAAACTCTTGCAGCTTGTTGCATATTATGGGTAACGATAAGAATTGTTACCTTATTTTTTAAATCAGTTATTAATTCTTCGATACTGGCTGTTGCAATGGGATCGAGCGCGGAAGTCGGTTCATCAAACAGTAATATTTCAGGATCTGTTGCCAAAGCTCTGGCGATGCAAAGTCTTTGCTGTTGTCCTCCGGAAAGATTAAAGGCCAAATGGTGTAATCGATCTTTTACTTCATCCCATAGCGCGGAATTGCGTAATGCAGCTTCGACCTTTTCATCCAAAATAGCGCGCTGCTTAATCCCGCGCACGCGAAGCCCATATGCAACGTTTTCATATATGGATTTGGGAAAAGGATTCGGTTTCTGAAAAACCATGCTTATTCTCATCCGCACTTCAATTGGATCAACGTTTGAAGCCAAAATATTGACATCATCCGGGTGAAGAATAATTTCACCTTCATAGCGATTCCCGGGATATAGATCATGCATGCGATTAAAACAGCGCAGAAATGTCGATTTCCCGCATCCGGAGGGTCCTATTAAGGCGGTGATCCTCTTATCGTGCAAGACCATATCGATATTCTTCAGCGCATTAAATCCACCATAGTAAAAACTGAGGTTTTTAACTTCTGATTTATATTGAATCGTTTCTATTGGTTTTTCAGAGTTGATTTGCATTGCTTTTACCACTTAATATTTTTTCGCATGCGATAGCGCAAATAAATCGCCAAGCCATTCATTGCTAGCGTCATCACTACCAATACCAGCCCAGCAGCAGCTGCATTTAATTGGAATGCCTCTTCCGGCCGTGATACCCAATTAAACATCTGTATCGGCATCACCGTAAAAGGTGCTGTCAACCATTCAATGGATACATAAGGAAAGTCACTTTTCACCGGTGAAGGCGGTAAAAAAGCAATAAATGTTAACGCACCGATCGTAATAATCGGTGCAGTCTCACCAATCGCCCGAGCCAAGCCGATAATAATGCCTGTTAGAATTCCTGCAGACGAATACGGTAGCAAATGATCAGAAACCGTTTGCCACTTAGTCGCGCCAAGTGCATAAGCTCCTTCCCTTATTGATACTGGAATTGATCGTATTGCTTCGCGAGTTGCGACAATTACAACCGGCAAAATAAGCAACGCCAAAGCAAGTCCCGCAGCTAAAATGCTTTGCCCGAAACCCAATTGGTAAACGAATAATCCTAATGCGAGCAAACCATAGATGATAGAAGGTACACCCGCCAAGTTAGTTACATTAATCTCAATGATTTCGGTTAATAAATTTTTCGGTGCATATTCTTCCAAATACACACCCGATCCAATACCTAATGGCACTGCGGCAAATGCTGTTACCAACATCACCAGGGTTGTACCAACCCAAGCCGATAAAATTCCCGCTGATTCTGGCCGGCGTGAAGGAAAAGATGTAAAGAATTCCCAAGACAGACGTGGCATCCCGTCTATCAACATATGGGCAAATAGAGCCATAAAGGTTAATACCGCAATCATAAGCGCAATAATTCCGGTAATCATAAAAATCAGATCCCATTTCTTATGCAATCCAATGATTTTTCTGATTTCTTCTAGATTATTAACGCTCTTCATTACAAAAAACCACCCAAAATATTTTCACTTTTTGACCGTGTTAATTGTTAGTAAATTTCTCTATATCGCTTACGCAATGCATGACCGATAATATTAAACAACAACGTTATCAGCAATAAAGTCAAACCGGCGGCAAAAATAGTTTGATAGCCAATACTACCGTGAGGCAAGTCACCCAAGCTGACCTGGACTATATATGCTGTAATGGTCGCAGCTGGTTCCATGGGATTCCAGGTTAAATTTGGCTGCATCCCGGCAGCAATTGCAACCACCATTGTTTCCCCCACCGCACGTGATATGCCCAAAATATATGCAGCAGCTATCCCAGAAAAAGCGGCCGGCATCACGACTCGGATAGCCGTTTGAAAGCGCGTAGCGCCCATCGCGTAAGAGCCTTCGCGGAGATTCATTGGAACTGCACGCATGGCATCCTCAGTCATTGAACTCACATACGGGATAATCATTATTCCCATTACTAATCCGGCAGACAGCAAATTAAAGCCAGGTAATTCAGGGAAAATAATTTGCAACAATGGCGTAACAAATAATAATGCAAAATAACCATACACCACTGTCGGCACGCCCCCCAGCAATTCCAAGAAGGGTTTCGCCATTTCACGCACTGTAAATGGCGCAAATTCAGAAAGGTATATCGCGATAATCGTTCCGAGTGGAAGCGCAACCAGCAAGGCAATTAATGAACTAACTATGGTGCCAGAAACCAGTGGCATTATTCCATAGTGAGCATCATCGAATAGCGGTGTCCATTGCGTGTCGGTTACAAATTGCCAGATCGATACATGTTGAAAAAAAACCAATGATTCTTTTACCAACATCACAATGATTGCTAGCATGATCGCTATCGAAAGTAGCGCCGACAAGAATAAGAAAGTCTCTATAAATCTTTCGTGCAAATGACGACGAAAGCTATATCCTAGTTTGCCAGCGTGAGTTATTTTAGTGCGTGACTCTTCTGCCAAAATACAAGCCCTTCATATGTTGAAGCATTATCGTAAAAGAAACGCTAGTGTGCTTTCAAAAACACAACCATTAATGATTTTTTCTTTTCGCTATGCTTTTCTTTTTTATTTCTTCAGTTAACACAAAAAAATTCTGGAGATAGCAACATCTCCAGAATTTTATTTACACTACTTTGAAGAGATGAAATTCACAGAAGACTACTCTTCATCCTCATCTTCAT
>MSXT01000005.1 GCA_002083595.1 Proteobacteria bacterium ST_bin16
AAGATGAGGATGAAGAGTAATTTAACTTTTTACGCTCAGTTTTTATTTACTTTTCAGAGTGTTTTGAAATTCTGAATAAGGCTAATGATGTAACTAGAAGAGAACCCGCACAAAATAATTTGTGCGGGTTCTTTTGTTTGTTGAAATCGTATAACTATCATTAAAATAATGAATCTTTTTTTCTCGAAAACTTCAATGATGAATTATGAATATAGCAAATAAATCAGGAAATTTTCAGGAGCAGTAAATATGTCATTCGAGCAACTCGGTTTATCTGCCGAATTATTGCGCGCTATCTCTGATCAGGGATATATCAATCCGACACCGATACAAGAACAAGCAATACCAGTTATTTTAGAAAAAAAAGATGTGATGGGAGGGGCTCAAACGGGTACCGGCAAAACGGCGAGCTTTACCCTTCCCATGTTGCAAAGGCTGGAGATTCATGCAAACACCAGCATGTCACCCGCCAGGCACCCCATCCGTGCATTAATTTTAGTTCCAACGCGAGAACTTGCTGTACAAGTGCATGATAGTGTCAAAACATACGGAAAGCACTTAGCACTCAGATCGACGGTTATTTATGGCGGAGTGAATATCGATTCCCAGATCGATATTGTTCGTTCCGGCATAGAGATTTTAGTAGCAACACCGGGACGTTTGCTGGATCACGTACAGCAAAAAACTTTGACGCTGACAAAAGTTGAGATATTGGTTTTGGATGAGGCTGATCGGATGTTGGACATGGGATTCATGCCTGATATCAAACAAATTATTCAGTTACTTCCTGAACAGCGTCAAAATTTGATGTTTTCAGCGACTTTCTCGGAAGATATCAAGAAACTTGCAGGTAAGATATTACGAAACCCGGTACTGATCGAAGTGGCGAAACAAAATTCAGTGAGTGAATTAATAACTCATGTCGTTTATCCGGTTGATGCCACTCGAAAGCAAGAATTACTTATCCAGCTGATTAAACAAAAAGATTTACAGCAAGTGTTAGTATTTACACGCACCAAACAAGGCGCGGATCGTTTAGCGCAGCGGCTCAACAAGCACGATATATCAAGCGAAGCGATACATGGCGATCGAAATCAGCTGCAGCGTACCAAAGCATTGGATAATTTTAAACAAGGTTTGATTCGTGTATTGGTTGCGACCGACGTTGCTGCGAGGGGGCTTGATATCGACGAATTATCTCATGTGATTAATTTTGAGTTACCCAATAATCCCGAAGATTACGTGCATCGCATCGGTAGAACAGGTCGTGCCGGAACAAAAGGATTTGCCATTTCGTTAACCAGCAAGGAAGAAAATAATGCATTGGCTGATATCGAGAAATTATTGGGAATCAAAATTAATACAGAACAAATCGAAGGATTTGAATCGAAAGAACCGCAGATTCGCGATGCTAATAAAAAAGTAATGACCGGTGAGCAGAGATCCAAGCATGGCGGATCATCCAAGCAAAATAAGAAACCCAATCCATGGGTGAAAAGTGATGAGAAAGTTGTTCACTTTGGTAAAGAAATAACCCCCCAACATACCAGACGTGCAAAGAAGACCGAAGATCCGCTATTTACGCAGCCCTATGTTTCTAAATATTCCGATGCGAATGCCTTGACGGCGGATTCCAGTGGATTACATAAGAAAGCAATGCACCGGCATCATGCCAGTAAACCAATTCCAGCTTTGTTTATGACTCCCGTAGCCAACAAAGAGAAATAGTACAAATTCCGGGATTCATGCGCTGTTTCTTCCAGGTAATAAATGGCAGGAAACTAAATTCGCACGAGAGGCATAGCGTATTTCCAGTACGGAAGTGCGGGGATAACATATATAATGCTGGGGTCAATTTGATCGGAAAATTTCAGTATTGCAAAGTTTGGGGTTTGGTTTTTTATTCCATCTCAATAGATTCCGTTGCTTATCATGCGTCCAATTTTAAAATCCAGTAAATTAACCAATGTCTGTTATGACATCCGCGGCCCTGTGCTTGAACGGGCGCGGCAAATGGAAGAAGAAGGGCATCACATTATCAAGCTGAATATTGGCAATCCTGCTACGTTCGGTTTCGATGTACCCGAAGAAATTCTGCAAGATGTCATCCGGAATTTATCCGATGCTTCCGGCTATTGCGATTCCAAAGGATTGTTTGCCGCGCGCAAAGCAATCATGCATTACACTCAGGAAAAGCAAATTCCCAATGTGCAGTTGGACGACATCTTTATCGGTAACGGTGTATCCGAGCTGGTTGTGCTGACGATGCAGGCACTGCTGGATAATGGCGATGAAGTGCTGATTCCGATGCCGGATTATCCATTGTGGACTGCCGCGGTAGTCCTATCGGGCGGTATTGCCAAGCATTATCTCTGTGATGAAGCATCGGACTGGTTGCCGGATCTAGACGATATCCGCGCGAAAATCAATTCCAGAACGCGCGCCATTGTCATCATCAATCCGAATAATCCGACCGGTGCGCTATATCCCAAGGAACTGCTGCTGGAGATTATTGAAATTGCTCGTCAGCATCAATTAATCATTTATGCCGACGAGATTTACGACAAGATCTTGTACGAGCACGCCGAGCATACGTCGATTGCCTCATTGGCCGACGATGTTTTATTTGTGACATTCAATGGACTGTCAAAGAATTACCGCGCCGCCGGATTTCGTTCCGGCTGGGCGGTGGTTTCGGGTGAGAAGAGTCATGCGCGCGATTATATCTCCGGGCTTAATATGTTGGCTTCGATGCGGCTCTGCGCCAATGTACCGTCGCAATTCGGCATTCAGACCGCGTTGGGCGGTTATCAAAGTATTTATGATCTGACATTACCGACTGGCCGGTTGATGCGGCAGCGCGATGTTGCTTGGAATTTGTTGACGGAAATTCCCGGCGTGAGTTGTTTTAAACCGCAGGCTGCGTTGTATTTGTTTCCGCGTTTGGATCCGGAGATTTATCCGATCGAGGATGATCAGAAATTTGCACTGGATCTGTTATTGGAAGAGAAAGTTTTATTGGTTCAAGGTACCGGTTTTAACTGGAAGCGTCCGGATCATTTTCGCGTGGTATTTTTACCCAATGTCGACGATTTGACCGAGGCAATGGGACGCATTGCCCATTTCCTGCAACGTTACCGTAAACGGTATGGAACATAATCAAGAAGCTTTCAACTCATTTTTTCCCGCTTTCCGGTTCCTGTTATCCGGTAAGTAATACAATCACACACTGTTTTTTATATTGATAAATGCTATGAAACCCATCCATATTGGTTTATTAGGAATTGGCACTGTCGGTGGCGGCACCTACACTGTTCTAAAACGTAACCGCGAAGAAATTGCCCGCCGCGCAGGCCGTGAAATCATCGTCACAATGATCGCAGATAAGGATCTGGAAAAAGCGCGCGCACTGGCGGATAGCAACGTGATTGTCACCGGTGATGCGCATGAGATCACGACCAATCCCGATATCGATATCGTCGTCGAGCTGATCGGCGGACAAACCATCGCCAAGGACTTGATCCTGGAAGCACTGGCGCACGGCAAACATGTCGTGACAGCGAATAAAGCGCTGCTGGCCAACCATGGTACGGAAATATTTGCAGCCGCGCGTGCTAAGGGTGTGATCATCGCATTTGAAGCCGCGGTAGCCGGCGGTATCCCGATCATTAAAGCGTTGCGTGAAGGCTTGACGGCCAACCGCATTACCTGGATTGCCGGGATTATCAACGGCACTTCGAATTTTATTTTGTCGGAAATGCGTGAGAAGGGATTGTCCTTTGAGCAAGTATTAGCGGAAGCGCAAAAGCTGGGGTATGCCGAAGCCGATCCGACGTACGATATCGAAGGCATTGATGCCGCGCATAAGATCACCCTGATGTCGGCGATTGCTTTTGGCATTCCGGTGCAATTCAGCAAAGTGTATACCGAAGGCATTACCAAGTTGACCGGCGAAGATATCCGCTATGCTGAACAACTCGGTTACCGCATCAAGTTGCTCGGGATTACCAAACGGGTTGAAAAAGGCATCGAATTGCGCGTGCATCCCACACTCATTCCGGTACGGCGCTTGATTGCCAATGTCGAAGGCGTGATGAACGCCGTCGTGGTCAAGGGTGATGCCGTGGGGGCTACGCTTTACTACGGCGCCGGTGCCGGTGCGGAACCAACCGCCAGCTCGGTCATCGCCGATCTGGTCGATGTGACGCGTCTGCATACCGCCGATCCGATGCATCGCGTGCCGCCGTTATCATTCCAGCCCGATTTGCTGTCCGATACGCCGGTGATTCCGATGGAAGACGTGGAAACCTCGTATTATTTGCGCATCCAAGTCATCGATAAACCCGGCGTGATGGCAGAAATTACCCGCATTGTCGCGGAAAATAATATTTCCATCAGTGCCTTGCTGCAGAAAGAAGCCAGCGACGAGTCCGATCAAGTCAGTGTCATCATGCTGACGCATTTGACGGTCGAGAAAAATATCAATGCGGCAATTGCCCGCATTGAAGCACTGCCGGTGGTCAGCGGCAAAGTATTCCGCCTGCGTATTGAAGAACTGAACAATTAAAGCGATGACCGGTCCGGAGAAGACGGACTGCTTTGCGGGCGTCTGCCGTGTCCCCGGTCTCTCGCTGTTGCATAACCTAAAGAAACCAGCCATGCGTTATATTTCTACCCGCGGCGGTATGCCGCCCAAAACTTTCTCTGAAATTCTGTTGAGCGGTCTGTCGCCGGACGGCGGTCTAGCCATTCCGGAAACCTACCCCAAAATCACCGCAGCGGAACTTGCGGCCTGGCGGAATTTAAGTTATCCGGCGCTCGCGTTCGAGATCCTGTCGCGCTTCGTCGACGACATTCCGGTGGATGATTTGCGCAGCATCATTCATCAAACTTACACCGCCGAAGTGTTCGGCACCCCGGATATCACGCCGCTGAAAACACTGGAACCGGGTCTGCATATTTTGGGATTGTCCAACGGGCCGACGCTGGCGTTCAAAGACATCGCGATGCAGTTGCTCGGCAACCTATTTCAATATCAATTGGCCAAAACCGGCGACGAATTGAACATACTCGGCGCGACCTCGGGCGATACCGGTTCCAGCGCCGAATATGCCATGCGCGGCAAGCGCGGCATTCGCGTGTTCATGTTGTCACCGCTCGGCAAAATGAGCCGCTTCCAAACCGCGCAAATGTTCTCGTTGCAAGACAAAAACATTTTCAATATCGCCATTCGCGGTGTGTTCGACGACTGCCAAGACATCGTCAAAGCGGTCAGCAACGATCATGCTTACAAGGAAGCGCATCGCATTGGTACGGTCAACTCGATCAATTGGGCGCGAATCGTCGCGCAAGTGGTGTATTACTTCAAAGGCTATTTCGCCGCGACCAAAAACAACGACGAACAAGTATCGTTCGCCGTGCCGTCCGGTAATTTTGGCAACATCTGCGCCGGACATGTCGCCCGGATGATGGGATTGCCAATCAAACACTTGATTCTGGCGACCAACGAAAACGATGTGCTTGACGAATTTTTCCGCACCGGCGTGTATCGCCCGCGTGCCACCACCGAAACCCAGCATACCAGCAGCCCGTCGATGGACATTTCCAAAGCCTCCAACTTCGAGCGCTTCATCTTCGACCTGACCGGCCGCAACGCGCAACAAGTCAAGGAACTCTGGTCGGCAGTCGACCAAGGCAAGCCTTTCGACTTATCGCAAACACCGTTATTCACCAAAATCAAAGACTACGGCTTTATCTCCGGCAGCAGCAACCACGTTGCCCGCATCGCCACCATCCGAGATATTTATCAGCGCTATCACATGCTGGTCGACACCCATACCGCCGACGGCCTCAAAGTCGGCCAAGCGCACCGCGAAACTGGCGTGCCGCTGATTTGCCTGGAAACCGCATTACCGGCGAAATTCGCTGAGACCATTGTTGAGGCCATCGGACGCGAACCGGAACGCCCGACGGGATTTGAGAATCTGGAAGACTTGCCGCAGCGGTTTGTGGTTAAGGATGCGGATGTGCAGGCAGTGAAGGGTTATATTGATGAGCAGTGTGGGATGACTGCGTAAGTTCAATTGATTTGATTCAGCAAAATTCGCCGAATGGATAGCGATGTAATTTCTGTAATTGATGCTGCTAAAAAGCTGGGTAGACATAAGGCCTATATTTTTAAGGTATTAGGTCGTCTAGGTATCGATACGGTAAAAGAGAAAAGCAGTACTGCAAGAGGACAGAAAATTGCCTACATCACGATTGATGATTATAAGAGAATAAAAGATTATCTATCTGAAATAGAAAGTGACCAGACTTCTTTAATTCAGCAACCGGATGTTAGAGGAGTATTCTATTTGGTTCAGCTTGAACCTGAGCATGATCCAGGTAGATTCAAACTTGGATTTGCTACTAACATCGAAGAAAGGTTGAGATCGCATAAAACAGCAGCGCCATTCTCCAAAGTTCTTAAAATATGGCCATGCAAAATACTCTGGGAAAAAACTGCTATTGAGTGTGTTTCACAAGGATGTACGCGACTTCATACTGAAGTTTTTCGTACAGAATCAATAAATGAAGTTCAGTCAAGATGTGAACAATTTTTTAAGTTAATGCCACAATTAGGTCTAAACAAGTAGATCTTAAGTGCTCCTGGTAATTTACCGATGATTATCTACCACTTCACTCCTTCCGAATTTGCCCTCAGAGCCTTGCGCGATCGCCGTTTGAAAATTGCGCGCATCAATGAACTGAACGATCCGTTTGAATTTTATGCTGCCG
Source organism: Proteobacteria bacterium ST_bin16 (assembly GCA_002083595.1). GTDB lineage: Bacteria > Pseudomonadota > Gammaproteobacteria > Burkholderiales > Nitrosomonadaceae > Nitrosomonas. Next base: position 6,781 of record MSXT01000005.1, read on the forward strand.
ATTTCTCCGCTAGCGATACTCAAACTAAACTGGAAACATTTAAAAATCAGGCGAATGAGCGTTATGGTGTGATTTGTTTTTCAGAACAATATCAGGATCCGGTGCTGTGGAGTCACTACACCGATAATCATCGCGGTGTTGCTTTGGTGTTTGAAATTCCGGACGACATGGCGATGCCCATCGATTATCAGCCCGAGCGCTTTAAGCTGGAAATTAACGCTGCAATTCAACGCGGTAGTTTTACCGAATCCGATTTAACCCAATTAATCTCGACCAAATTCTCAAGCTGGGGTTACGAAAAAGAAATTCGAATGATGTGCCACCTGAACGATCATTTTTGTCAGATCGATGCTAAAGGCAAGAAAGTCTATTTTGAATCGTTAAGCTTGGAATCGTATGGTGTGGATGCGTTGAAGCTAATCGGCTTGATTCGTGGCGCTCGCTGCGATTTAGAACCCGCGGATATCGAGAGCGAATTGCTGGCGGTCGATACGTTACCGGTTCAAGATGCTCGATTGGATGTGTCGTCCTTTCAAGTTATTGCTGGTGAAACCTATCCGGTGAGCGGAGTACGATCATTTTCTGCTTGCTGCTTTAGGGTTTGATGGCGGGATTTACTCTCCGCTGACTATGTTTTGCTATAACAGCGAAACCTAATAATCTACGTCTTATTCTTTATTTCCAAGAAGCCTATATCTATTGATCTGCCAAAAATAGGGGGAGAAATCCCTTTTGTTTTAAGTTTTCTTCCATTCGATTTTCCGTAGTATTGCAATGAATAAAAAGTGAATATCTAAAACAATTATCACGCCATTCAGCGCCTCGCAAAAACTAATACAGCCCGTCATCCGTATTAAGTCATTTCTATAATCGTATTAGAAATATGATTTGTACTATTCAGTTAGGGAGGATAATCCAGTGATAGCAAGAGTTGAATGGTTTTATCGGGAAAAGTATCGAATCGGTTTTCTTTTCTTATGCTTCTTATCTCAAAATTCTCTTGTTTATGGGTTTGAGCGTGGGCCGCTAACAATAATTGGTGGCACATCAATCTACAAATCAGATCCTCAAACCGCTTGCGAATATACTGTTAATACACGGCGAGGTGGGCCATTCTTTGCGGTGCCAGGCTCAAGTGATGCGGATGTTTTAAAAATATGGACCACGAACTGGCCAACTTCAGGTCCAGCGTCAGGATATGCATGTAACGTAAAAATATATCGATTTTCCCCATTCAATGCGATTTCTGATCTCATGCAGGTACAGTGGGTTTATCCCGTTTGTAATATTGGTGATCCTGTCACTGTAATTACCAATGAAACTATATGTGAAGTTCCTAACACCATTCCCGACAAGGGTGCCAACTCAGGCCAACCACAGGAAGGTTCATGCACCGGTAATCCGGTGAATACTGCGACTGGCAACAAATTTGCCGAAGAGATCGATATTGCATCTTCTGGAAGCTTGAGTTTTTCCCGCTACTACAACGCTAAGGGCTTATCTGGTAATTCACAAATAGGATCTGCCTGGAGTCACACTTTTAATCACAACCTGTTTATCAATCCGGAAACTGTCACGGCCACACGACCTGACGGCAAGTTAGCGTATTTCCGGCTGACCGGATCTTCCTGGGTGAATCAGCAGGCAGGGGGTGATAGGTTGGTTCAAATCCCCGGCAGCGGCTGGCAGCTCACCACAACCGACGACACAATTGAGACTTACAACACTACAGGCAAATTACTGGCCATCACCAGTCGCAATAATCGCACACAAATGCTGTCGTACGACGCTAATGGACGCCTAACCAGTGTCGTGGATGATGTTGGTCGCGTACTCAGTTTCACTTACGATGGTTCCAGCCGCATCAGAACAATGACCGACCCGGCTAGCGGTATTTTTCAGTACGCTTATGATTCCATCGGCAACCTGACATCAGTCACCTACCCAGACGGCAGGGTTCGCACCTATCACTACAATGAACCGGCATACACCAGTGGAGCCAATCTGCCGAATGCATTGACCGGCATCACTGATGAAAATGGCGTGCGTTTCGCCACTTATACCTACGACACTCAAGGACGTGCGGTGGTAACCGAGCATGCGGGTGGAGTGGAGCGCTATGTGCTTGGCTATAGCACCGACGGCAGCCATACGCTCGTGACCGATCCGCTGGGCAGTCAATATACGCACAATTTCCAAACGATTCTTGGCGTGGCCAAAAGCACCGGTCAATCGCAACCGGCGGGTTCGGGTTGTAGTGCTGCTTCTAGCCACATCAGCTACGATGCCAACGGCAATGCGATCAGCCGTGCGGACTTCAATGGCAATAAGACATGCTATGCCTACGACCTAAACAGAAATCTGGAGATCGCACGGGTTGAAGGCGTGAGCAGTGCCAGCAACTGCCCGGGCGATTTACTGGGTTATACACCCGCCGCCAACAGCAGCGAGCGCAAGATTATTACTGAGTGGCATGTCAACTACCGTTTGCCGGTCAGAATCACCGAAGCCGGACGCGAGACCAGCTTTGTTTATGACACACACGGTAATGTCACGCAACATCAAATCACAGACACCGCCACCAACGACGTGCGCGTCTGGAATACCCATTATGTTTACCATCCGGGTATTCCCGGCGTGATCCTGCAAAAAACCGAAGACGGTCCGCGTACCGATGTCGCCGACACCACCACCACGGACTATTACCCGCCGGATGCTGCCTGTAGCGGCGGTCACTTCGGTTGTCGCGGGCAGATTGTCAGCATCGCCAATGCGCTCGGTCACGTCACGCAAATTACACGTTACAGCCCTCACGGTCAACCGGAAGAAATCATCGATCCGAACGGCTTGATCACGGTATTGACTTACGACGCCCGCCAGCGATTGCTAACCCGCGCGATTGGGACGGAAACCTCCGTCTACCAATATGACGGTGCCGGACAGCTTAAGAAAATCACCTTCCCCGACGGCAGCTTCCTCAGTTATAGCTATGATAACGCGCATCGTTTGACTAGTATTGCCGATAACGCGGGTAATCGCATTCAATACACGCTCGATGCGATGGGCAACCGCACTAAGGAAGAACTGTTCGATGCCGGCAATAACCTGGCCAGAACCCAGCAACGCGAATTCGATGCGCTGAACCGACTGTGGAAAGAGATCGGCGCACAAAATCAAACCACAAACTATCAATACGACGCGCAAGGCAACCTCAAGCAAATCGCTAACCCGCTGCTGCACGCGGTCAATTTCCAGTTCGATGCGCTCAACCGTTTGACGGAAACCACCGATCCGGCCAGCGGCTTGACCCGGCAAATGCACGATGCGCTGGACCGGATCACCCAGGCAGCCGATCCGCGCGATATCGCCACAACTTATAGCTACAACGGTTTCGGCGATGTGACGCAAGAAATCTCCACCGATCGCGGTACCACGACCTATACCTATGACAACGCTGGTAATCTCATAATGGTCATCGATGCACGGGGTGTCAAACATACGTATACCTGGGATTCCTTAAACCGCCCGACCAAACGCAACCATGCCACGATACCCGGTGTGCCTGGGGCAATTGCGCTGACCTGGAGTTACGATGAAGGCGCCAATGGTATTGGCCGATTAACCGGCATGACCGATGAATCTGGTTCCACTGGCTTCAGCTACGATCAGCATGGCCGTTTACTCACAAAAATACAAACCGCCAAGATGGTTAGCGGCAATGGTGCAGCCATCAACTACATTCATACATTGAGTTACCAGTACGACAGCTTTGGCCGCTTAAACCAAACCACGTACCCATCCGGCACGCAAATCACCACCAGCTATGGTGCCGATGGGCGTCCGAATGAGATTCGTATCGATGGCAATGTGCTGTTGAATAACATCACTTATCATCCCCTCGGCGAACCGAAGAGCTGGGTATGGGGCAATGGCCAAGCATATACCCGCAGCTTTGACTTGGATGGACGGCTCAGCACTCATCCGGTTGGCAACGACATTCGTACGCTGACCTACGATCCTGCCAGCCGCATCACGCAAACAACCGATACCAATCCGCTGTACAACCGCAGCTACGATTACGACGCGCTCGACCGCTTGGTCAGCCAGTCGGACAACAACGGCTTCAAACTGTGGGAGTATGACGCCAACAGCAACCGTACCCAAGCGCAATTCGGCGGCACGGTTTATCCCTATGCCATCGCCGGAACCAGCAACCGCCTGGCAAACGTGGCCGGACCGGTTGCGAAGAACTATACCTACGATGCTGCCGGTTATCCGCTGAGCGATGGCGCTACGGCCTTCACCTGGAATGCCGCCGGAAAACTCGTAGCTACGGTCAAAAGTGCCAAGACACACACCTACAAATATAATGCCCTGGATCAGCGCACTATCAAGAACGGCCCGCTGAGTCCGAAGTTTTTGTTCTTCTACGATCCAAACGGACAATTGATTGGGGAGTACCGGGACAATACATCGACGACTACGCCAATCGATGACTGGCAGGTCAGACAGGAAACCGTCTGGCTAGGCAACATTCCGGTCGCGGTAATCACGAAACCCGCTGCTATCAGTGAAATTCAGGTGTATTACATCCACGCCGACCACCTCAACACCCCGCGGGTGATCGTGAACCCAAGCAACACCCCGGTCTGGCGCTGGGACAACACCCATGCATTCGGTGCGAACCTGCCGAACGAAGACCCGGACGGCAACGGCCAATTATTTGAATACCATCCAAGATTCCCCGGGCAGTACTTCGATAAGGAAAGCGGTCTGCATTACAACTATTTCCGCTATTATGAACCGGAGACGGGGCGGTATATTTCGCCGGATCCGATTGGATTGGCGAGCGGGATGAATGTTTGGGGGTATGTGGAGCAAAATCCGCTGAGTTTTGTTGATTACAAAGGATTGTCAACGGCTTTAGTAGACCGAGACAACAATACAATATCAGTTACTTTCAAAAATGGTCAGATCGTTACTTATGCAGCTGGAAATAACACGATAAATCCATCAGGTGATCCCAATAAAATAGGAAGTAATGGCCCTGCTCCGGCAGGCACCTGGCCTGTTCAGTTACCGATAAATACTTCCGGGGATATTAGGTATGGACCTTACTTCTGGCCAATAGGTGCAGTTGATGCACGAGGTAATCGCGCAGACATCGCACGCCAACGTGGTATCGGTTTACATGGAGGGCGTCGTAGCTATCAGTCACGCACAGAAGGATGCATTCGAATGAATGATGCAGATATTCTTGAGTTGTACCAGCGCACCATCAACGATCCCTTGATCACTGTCGAAATTCGTTAGAAATTATGGCTATAGGTTATCGAATAGTTTCAGGTTTTATTTTTTTGTTTTCCATTATTACCTGTTCTATGGCAGCAACGGCATTGAAGGAACAAGGTGCTTATCCATCCCCTGGGAAGATTTGCACAGCTGTATTAACAGTGGCTACACAAGGTGGTTTTCTGCAGCTATCAGTTCAAAGCAATAATGGAAAATTGACTTATGTGGCAGACGATGTTAACGGTTTCTTATGGATAAACGAAAAGTCTCTAGTATTTTCATCCGGTCCAATTTACGGAAGACCTGGAATTTATGAAGTTACATGTATTCATAAGCAACCATCCTTACGAATGCTTATTGGTCCCAAGAATATCAATTTATCTTACCCGCATGGAGCCGATTATTTTGAGTTGAAAGAGCGCATTAATCAAAGACTTTACTTCTTTTATGAATCTGATGTTGATTACATTGATTTTAATGAGTTTCGTACAGAAAAAAACTTGCAGTCGATAGAGTTGATGTTGTGATAATTTTGGAAAATAAACAACCAAGCCATCCAGGATCAATAATGCCAAGAGGTGCAAAACCCCTTTTAGTCCATGAGAATTCCAAAAAATCCACTTGTACTACTCGCAGTAAGTATGTTTATTGCTTTAAGCACTATCTTGATTGAAAGATCATTTTGGCATATTGGCTATTCTGATTATTTGCTACTGCTGAGTATTTTCGCTTTGATGCACACCGTCGTTAGTACCGTGATAATCATAGCTAATCCAGGCAAACTTCTGTTGCGACTGGGAGCGATAGTCATATTTATCATTGGTCAACGGTGGTTCATTGAGCTAATTGCAATGGTAATAATTTGGCAGGTTCGCGAATTTGCGCCATAGTAGAGTAGCTAGGATAAGCTTGCAACATCCAGAATTCACGTAATAACATCTTGAAGTAGTCTCTTCGATCTGAATAACTTGAAAGAAGATTAAAGTGTAAGAAATTAACTGCGGTTTGAAGAAGTCATGGCTGCAGACGGTGTTTCGCTGATCTACCTTGCGATTTACAATTACAAGCAAACGGTGTCAATCCGGTTTCAAATCTGTATACTTTGCAGTGTTCTGAGTTGTTTCTATCGATTTAAGCCGTATTCAAACCATCCGGAGCCAGCCCATGAAGTTTTCGATTTACCGCTACGATCCCGATAAAGATGAAAAACCTTACTTGCAGGATTACGACATCCCGCTGGCGGCGACCGATAAGATGTTGCTGGATGCGTTGCTGCGCATTAAATCGATCGATGACAGTTTGAGTCTGCGCCGTTCCTGCCGCGAGGGGGTGTGCGGTTCGGATGCGATGAATATCAACGGGCGCAATGGGTTGGCGTGCATTACGCCGATCCGCAGTCTGAAAGAGCCGGTGGAGATACGGCCGTTGCCCGGATTGCCGGTGATTCGCGATTTGATCGTGGATATGACGCAATTCTTTCAACAGTACCATTCGATCAAACCTTATTTGATCAACAACGATCCGCCGCCTGAAACGGAGCGGTTGCAATCGCCGGAGGAAAGAGCGGCATTGGATGGCGTTTATGAGTGCATTTTATGCGCGTGCTGCACCACTTCCTGTCCATCGTTCTGGTGGAATCCGGATAAATTCGTCGGTCCGGCGGGGTTGCTTCAGGCCTACCGGTTCTTGGCCGATAGCCGTGATCAAGCGACCGCTGAACGGCTGGATAATCTGGAAGATCCTTACCGGCTGTTTCGCTGCCATTCCATCATGAATTGCGCCGATGCCTGTCCGAAAGGCTTGAATCCTACCGAGGCAATCGGCAAAATCAAGGACATGATGGTCAAAAGAACGGTATGAAGGAATTCGAACGCGCCCGCTGGCGCTGCCGGCGTGGCCTGCTCGAATTGGATATTATTTTGCAGCGTTTTATGGATCAGCATTACGCGCAATTGGATCAGCAAGGACTGGAGCAATTTGAACGATTACTGTCCTTACCGGATAATGACCTGTGGGATTTGATCGCAGCAAAACAAATCAACCGCGATAGTGACTTGCAGGCAGTTTTGGAATTACTACAAAAGAGTTAGGTTTCCGATGGTATTCTGACAGCTCTGGAACCTGATAACAGTGCATACTCATCAAATCATACGCAACACAAGTGGAGAAGTCATATGGCACAAAAAGGCACAGCGACTCTGAATCTGAATAACGGCAGCGCGCCAATCGAGCTGCCGGTTTTATCCGGAACTATGGGCCCGGATGTGATCGATATCCGTAAGCTGCACGCACAGAGTGGCTTGTTTACTTATGATCCCGGTTTTTTGTCGACCGCGAGCAATAGCTCGACGATTACCTTCATCGACGGTGACAAGGGCATATTGCTGTATCGCGGCTATCCAATTGAACAGTTGGCGCTGCATTGCGATTTTATCGATGTTTGCTATTTATTGCTGCATGGCGAATTACCGGCGCCTGAGCAGAAGAAAACCTTTGATGCCGCAATCAAAAGCCATTCGATGTTGCACGAACAACTGGTGCGGTTTTATAGCGGATTCCGCCGTGACGCTCATCCAATGGCGGTGATGGTCGGCGTGGTTGGTGCATTGTCGGCGTTTTATCATGATGCATTGAATATTTCCGATCCGTCGCATCGCGAACAATCCGCATTCCGCTTAATCGCCAAATTGCCGACGATTACCGCAATGGCGTACAAATACAATATCGGGCAACCGTATGTTTATCCGCAGAATAGCCTGAGTTACGCGGAGAATTTCCTGCACATGATGTTTTCCGTGCCGACGGAAAAATACGAAGCTAATCCCGTCATTGTGCGCGCATTAGACCGGATTCTGATTTTGCACGCCGATCATGAGCAAAATGCATCCACTTCGACTGTGCGTCTGGCGGGTTCCAGCGGCGCTAATCCGTTTGCTTGCATCTCCGCCGGTATTTCCTGCCTGTGGGGGCCTGCGCATGGCGGTGCGAACGAAGCTTGCCTGCATATGCTGGAGGAAATCGGCGATGTGTCGCGCATCGATGAATTCATCCGGCGTGCTAAAAACAAAGAGGATAATTACCGGCTCATGGGATTTGGCCACCGGGTTTATAAGAACATGGACCCGCGTGCGAAACTGATGCGCGAAACCTGTCACGAAGTATTGAATGAGCTTGGGTTACAAAACGACCGCTTGTTCAAACTGGCATTGCAACTGGAAAAAATCGCTTTGGAAGACGACTATTTCATTTCACGCAAGCTCTACCCGAACGTCGATTTTTATTCCGGTATTGTGCAGCGCGCATTAGGCATTCCGACCAGCATGTTTACCGCGATTTTCGCGATGGCGCGTACCGTTGGCTGGGTGGCGCAATGGAGTGAAATGGTGTCCGATCCGGATTATAAAATCGGGCGTCCGCGTCAGCTCTATACCGGCACGACGATGCGCGATGTGCCCAGTTCGTACATTAAAAAATAGCCGTTCATTTATTCGAGGCTGCTGACCTTATGAACAAGCCGTTGTTGGATGATACGCTCTTGTCCGGCGCGAATGCCGCGTTTGTCGAGGCGGTTTATGACGAGTATCTGCATAATCCCAATTCGGTCGCGCTCGCCTGGTGTGAATACTTTGATCAGCTCGCGAAACAGCCGGAAGCTGCCGCTACCCGGCAAGCGCAACCGCCGGTAAGTGGTGCCACGGCTGCCGCTCCCACCGCGAAACCTTCCGGTAGAGAAACACAAACCGTATTACCCGAAGCGGTGGCCACGGATACGGACGATCGCAAGCAGGTTGCCGTGCTGCAACTGATTAACATGCACCGCTATCTGGGTTTGAATCAGGCCAAGCTGGATCCGCTCGGATTGAAGCAGCAAGCGGATGTGCCCGAACTGAATCCGGCGCATTACGGCTTTACCGAAGCGGATATGGATAAGGTGTTCAACACCGGTTCACTGGTCGGCCCCGAACATGCTCCGTTGCGCGAGATATTGCAGATTCTGCGGGAAACCTACTGCGGTTCCGTCGGCGCCGAATACATGTACATCTCTTCGGTGGAGCAGAAACGCTGGATTCAGGCGCGGCTGGAAGGTCAGCGATCGAATCCGGATTATTCCGCGGATTATAAACGCCATATTCTTGAACGGCTGAATGCCGCAGAAGGGCTGGAAAAGTATTTGCACACCCGCTATGTCGGGCAAAAACGCTTCTCCGGCGAAGGTAATGAAAGCCTGATTCCGTTGCTGGATAATCTGATTCATAGAGCGGGTAAAACCGGTGTGCAGCAGATCATCATGGGCATGGCGCACCGCGCCCGGCTCAATGTGTTGGTCAATACGCTGGGAAAAATGCCCGCCGATCTGTTTCGCGAGTTTGAGGGAAAGCAGCCGGAAGCATTACCATCCGGCGACGTGAAATATCATCAAGGATTTTCATCCGCGATCAAAACTGCGGATGGCATCGTGCGCTTGGCACTGGCATTCAATCCGTCACACCTCGAGATTGTCAATCCGGTGGTCGAGGGTTCGGTACGCGCACGCCAGCATTTGCTGAACGACAAATTGGGTGATCGCGTGCTGCCGGTGCTGATCCATGGCGACGCGGCTTTTGCCGGGCAAGGCGTGGTGATGGAAACGCTGAATTTGTCGCAAACCCGTGGCTACGGTACTGGCGGCACGGTGCATATCATCATTAATAACCAGATCGGTTTTACTACATCCGATCCGCGCGACAGCCGTTCGACTTTGTATTGTACCGATGTTGCCAAAATGATCGAAGCGCCGATTTTCCATGTCAACGGTGACGATCCCGAAGCGGTGGTGATGGTAGCCGAATTGGCGCTGGATTTCCGTATGCGCTTTCATAAGGATGTCGTGATCGATATGGTGTGTTTCCGCCGCTTGGGTCACAATGAACAAGATGAACCGATGGTGACGCAACCGCGTATGTATCAGATCATCAACCAGCATCCCGGTACCCGCAAACGCTATGCCGATAAGCTGATAGGCGAGGGCGTGATCAAACCGGAAGACGCGGATCATCTGGTGCAGGCGTATCGCGAGGCGATGGACGAAGGCATCAATCCGAGCAAGACGGTGTGCTATGACTATAAGTCACCGTATGCCATCAATTGGGAGCCTTTTGTTCAACCCTGCAAATGGAACAAGAAGGTTAAAACCGGTGTTGCACTGCAAACGCTGAAACAGCTTGCATTGCGGTTGACGGATATTCCCGAAGGTTTCAAACTGCATTCGCGGGTGGAAAAAATCATTGCCGACCGGCGCTCGATGGGCAATGGCGATTTGCCGCTGGACTGGGGCATGGCGGAGAATCTGGCTTACGCATCCTTATTGAAGGAAGGGTATCCGGTCAGGCTGTCGGGACAGGATTCGGGCCGCGGCACATTTTTTCACCGCCATGCGGTATTGCATGACCAAGTGGCTGCGGATCAGAATGAACGGATTTATGTGCCGTTGCGCCATCTATATCCCGAACAGCCGGATTTTGTCGTTATCGATTCGATGCTGTCGGAAGAGGCGGTGCTGGGTTTTGAGTACGGTTACGCCACCACGCAACCGACTGAATTGGTGATCTGGGAAGCGCAGTTCGGTGATTTTGCCAATGGCGCGCAAGTGGTGATCGACCAGTTCATCGCTTCCGGCGAAGCCAAATGGGGGCGTTTGTGCGGTCTTGTGATGATGTTGCCGCATGGTTACGAAGGACAAGGGCCTGAGCACTCTTCCGCGCGGTTGGAGCGCTATTTGCAATTATGCGCGGATTACAATATTCAGGTATGCGTGCCGTCGACCCCGGCACAAATGTTTCATGCGTTACGGCGGCAGATGATCCGCCCGATCCGCAAGCCGCTGATCATCATGAGTCCGAAAAGCATGCTGCGTCATAAAGAATCGGTGTCCAGTCTGGACGAACTGGCGCACGGACATTTTTATCCGGTTATTTCCGAAACTGAGAATCTGGATTCCAATCAAGTAAAACGTATCATCGCTTGTTGCGGGAAGATTTACTACGAGCTGATGGCTTACCGGAAAGAGCAGCAGATTTCGAATATGGCAATTATCCGTTTGGAGCAGCTCTACCCGTTCCCGCACGAGGAATTTCAAGCCGAAATCGATCGCTTTGGCAATGCCAAAGAAGTGGTGTGGTGTCAGGAAGAACCGGGCAATCAAGGCGCATGGCATCGTATTCAACACTATTTATTGCGCCATATGAAACCGGATCAGGTGCTGGGCTATGCGCTGCGCGCGTCTTCGGCTTCCCCGGCAGTCGGTTATACGGCAAGACACAAATTTACACAGAATGAGTTAATCGTCGCAGCATTCCGAGAAAAAATTTAGCACGAGGGCGCCATGCTAGTTGAAGTCAAAGTTCCCGCATTATCCGAATCCGTAGCGGAAGCTACGTTAATCTCCTGGCACAAAAAAGCGGGAGACTACGTCAACCGGTCGGAAAATCTGATCGACATCGAAACCGACAAAGTCGTGCTGGAATTGCCCGCACCCAGTGCCGGTGTGTTGGCTAAAGTGCTGAAAGGGGATGGTGCAACCGTAGCCAGCGGCGAAGTGATCGCGATGATTGAAACCGAAGCAATCGTTCAGCCGGAAAATGAAGTTAAACCGGCTCCCGCTGCAAGTCAGCAGGCGCAAGCTTCTGCTGCGATGAACGCTGAAGCCGTCGATACCGCGATCCCGATGCTAATGCCGGCAGCGCGCAAACTGGCGGAAGAAAATAATCTGAAAGCGACGGAAACGTCGGCGATAAAAGGCACTGGCCTCGGCGGGCGCATTACCAAAGAAGATGTGCAAGCGTATATGGCGAACAAGTCCGGCGCGGCTGGGAAAGTTGAGACTGAATCCACAACAACGGGCAAGCCAGCAACAGGAGCGCGCACCGAACGCCGGGTGGCCATGTCGCGCTTGCGTCAGCGCATTGCGGAGCGTTTGGTCGAATCACAATCGACTGCCGCGATTCTGACTACGTTTAACGAAGTCAATATGCAGGCGATCATTGATCTGCGCACGCGCTATAAAACCGAGTTTGAAAAGGAGCACGGCGTCAAGCTCGGCTTCATGTCGTTCTTCGTCAAAGCGGTGATTGCCGCATTAAAGAAATACCCCATCGTCAACGCCTCGGTAGAAGGCAACGAAATTGTCTACCACGATTACTACGACATCGGTATCGCCGTCGGCAGCCCGCGCGGGCTGGTGGTGCCGGTTATCCGTGACGCGGACAGATTGTCGCTGGCGGAAATCGAACTGCAAATCGCCGATTTTGCCAAACGAGCGCAAGACGGCAAACTGACCATAGAAGAACTGAGCGGCGGCACCTTCTCGATCACCAACGGCGGCGTATTCGGCTCAATGCTGTCGACCCCGATCATCAACCCGCCGCAAAGCGCCATTCTTGGCATTCACGCCACCAAGGAACGTGCAGTCGTCGAAAACGGCCAAATCGTCATCCGCCCGATGAATTATCTAGCGCTATCGTATGATCATAGAATCATTGATGGCCGCGAAGCGGTGTTGTCACTGGTGGCGATGAAAGAAGCGTTGGAGTATCCGATGAGTCCATTATTGGAGAAGTGAGAGATAATCGCGGGTGCTGATAAAATCGATGCGCCTCTTTACATCGGAGCATCCTACCGTGTTTCCTAATCAGCGCAAATTACCTCTTTTTCCTCTTGGCAATTTCACGATATGCATTGACAACATCCCTTGGTAAGAAAATATACTTTAATAATTCGTCTAATATTTCAGGGTAAAGGGATAATGGTGAATTTACAGCATGGAAGGGAGCTGGTACTCTTACTAAGTTACGTGTAATTTTTCCGAAAAAAGCATTCTGCCAAATAAGCGCACTTCTGGCTGTATTTGTATTGTTAGTCTTATCAATGATATTTTCCAGTAGGCCGCCAGATATCTTGAATTTATGTGGCGGTATTTCCTCGCTTTTCTTAATCATTTCAATTTCTGATTCAAGCATATTCTGTAGTTTACCATCAGGTAGTTTCTTATCGTAATCAAGAATCTTGCAATATCTCCTGATTTCCCAAACTGCCTTATCCAACTCTACAAGTTTAGGGCCACGAATAAAATATGATGACTCAAGGTACCTAAAGCGACCAAAGTTTGAAAGATGCTTGATAAAATTATCGGTGCAATTACTGCGAAGTATCTCGAACGGTAGTTTCTTTGTGTGTTCAAATGCACATTCAATATCGTGATTAATATTTCTTGCTTCAATTCGATTATATAATAGTATTGCTTTAAGGTATTTCTCAAGCGCTTGTAGTGATTGCCAATGAAATTGCGAGTATAAGCCGTGTCGATATGATAGACGTGCTGCAATATAATCTTGGTCGGCGATATCTCTAAAGCTTCTCGTTGCAAAATTATTTATTAGGACTTTGGATTCCATAAAGTGGTCTTGGCATAACTAAAATTATCTTTCGGATTCAGTAACCAACCTCAACATTCCCATCCCCGAAATGCGCCTTCAACGACTCCAACAAATCGTCGTGGACATAAACCCGCCAATCATTCCCCAATTCCAGTTTCCCGCTCGCCAAGTCATTGCGATAAACGACTGTAACCGGACAGTAATTCGCATAAGGTTTTTGCGCCTGGGGGGTGAAGGGTGTCAGTAAGGCCTTGAGGCTGGAGATTTGTCCGATGGTGTTAGCATCGCAGCGTATTCTAAGTTGTCTGGCGAAGCGTGAGCGGATGCCGGCGAGGTCGTAGAGTTGTTCGGCGGTGATCCGGAGTTCATCGCCTTCTTCGCCGTTGTAGTTGCGGTTGCTGATTTTGGCTTCGGCGATCAATAGTTGATCTTCTTTTAACCAAGCGCGATTGGCGTCGAACAATTCGCTGAAAACGACCAGTTCGACACGCGCCTTACCATCGTCCAGATTGATGACGCACATCCGGCCGCGGCGTGTCATTTGTACGCGCACCGAGTGGATGATACCGGCGATCAGTTGCGGTTCGCGGCTTGGATTCAACCGGTCGAGCCGGGTGCGGATGAAGCGTTTCAATTCCGCGGCGTAGGTATCGAACGGATGGCCGCTGAAGTAGTAGCCCAGGCCGATTTTTTCCTGGTGCAGCTTTTCCCGCTCGGACCAAGCTTCGGTTTGAATTGGTTGTGTTTGCAGATGCGAGTGGTCGCCGGTTTCACCGAACAAATTGGTCTGACTGGCAGCTCGGCTCATTTGTTCGGCGGATTCGATCGCCACCCCGACGGAAGCGATCAGGCTGGCGCGATTGGTGTCGATGGTATCAAACGCGCCGACGCGGATTAGTGACTCCATCACGCGGCGGTTGGCGATGCGCCGGTCGACGCGGTTGCAGAAATCGAATAAATCGCGGAATGGGCCAGTTTGTCCGCGCACCGCAATGATCGAGTTGACTGCCGATTCTCCAGTGCCTTTAACCGCGCCGAGACCAAAGCGGATGGTTTTGCCGTCTATGGGAACAAAACGGTAGTCAGACAGATTGATGTCGGGCGGGAGAATCGTCAGACCGTTGGCGATGCTGTCCTCAACGAAAATTTGCACTTTATCGGTATCGTCCATATCGGCGGACAAGCATGCCGCCATGAATTCGGCCGGGTAATGCGCTTTCAGGTAGGCGGTCTGGAAAGCGATCAGCGCGTATGCGGCGGCGTGCGATTTGTTGAAACCGTAACCGGCGAATTTCTCCATCAAGCCGAACAGTTCGGTGGCTTTGTCTTCGCTTAAGTTGTTATTGACTGCGCCGGAGACGAAAATATCGCGTTGCTGCGCCATTTCCTCGACTTTTTTCTTACCCATTGCGCGACGCAGCAAATCCGCGCTGCCCAGGCTGTAGCCGCCAATGACCTGAGCGATCTGCATGACTTGTTCCTGGTAAATCATGATGCCGTAGGTCGGGCCCAAAATTGGTTCTAGGCGCGGATCGAGATATTCGATTTGTTTCCTGCCGTGCTTGCGGTCGATGAATTCCGGAATCAGATCCATCGGGCCGGGGCGGTACAGCGCCACCAGCGCGATGATGTCCTCAAAGCGATCCGGCCTGGCTTTTTGTAACAGGTCGATCATGCCGCGCGATTCAAACTGGAAAATGCCGACTGCGTTGCCTTTGCGCATCAGCGCGTAAGTTGCTTCATCGTCGAGCGGCAGTGTTTCCAGTGAGAAAAGCGGGGCAGAAGGATCATCGTTCGGGTGCAATTGACGGATATAGTCGACAGCGCGATCCAGAATAGTCAGCGTGCGCAAGCCGAGAAAGTCGAATTTCACCAGACCGATTTTCTCGACATCGTCCTTATCCAGTTGGCTGACGACCGAGTCGGCCGATTCGGTGCAATAAATCGGGCAAAAATCGGTGATTTCGCTCGATGCGATCAGCACCCCACCTGCATGCATGCCGATATTGCGCGTGATCCCTTCGAGGCTTTCCGCCAGCTCCAGCAGATTGCGCACATCTTCCTCTTCGGCGGCGCGCTGATTGAGTTGCGGTTCGAGCTGGCGCGCTTTTTTGAGCGTCATGCCGATCTCGAACGGTATCAATTTTGCGAGCTGATCGACAAAGTTATACGGCAAGTCCATTACCCGGCCGATATCGCGGATCACCGCCTTCGCCGCCATCGTGCCAAAAGTGGCGATTTGCGAGACTTTGCCGGTGCCATAGCGTTGCTTGACGTAGTCGATCACCAGCTCACGCCGGTCCTGGCAGAAGTCGATATCGAAATCCGGCATCGAAATGCGCTCGGGATTGAGGAAACGTTCAAACAGCAAATCGTAGCGCAGCGGATCGAGATCGGTGATGCCCAATGAATACGCCACCAGCGAACCGGCGCCGGAGCCGCGCCCGGGACCGACCGGCACGTTGTTGTGTTTGGCCCAGTTGATAAAGTCGGCGACGATCAAGAAATAACCGGGGAATCCCATCTGAATGATGGTTTTTACCTCGAACTCGAGGCGCGCCTGATATTTCGGCAGCTTATCGGCACGTACTTGGACATCCGGAAACAGTTCAGCCATGCGTTTTTCCAGACCGATTTCAGCTTGGTCGCGTAAATACGCATCGAGACTTTCGTTGTTGGGCGTAGGGAACAGCGGCAGGCGGTTGACGCCCAATTCCAGCACCAGATTACAGCGCTTGGCAATTTCAATGGTATTCGCCAGTGCGCTGGGGATATCGGCGAACAGTTGCGTGATCTCGGCCTGGGTTTTGAAATATTGCTGTCCGGTGAAATTTTTCGGGCGGCGCTTGTCATCCAGGGTGTAACCTTCGGCGATACATACGCGGGCTTCGTGTGCGCGGAATTCTTCGGCATTGAGAAACTGTACCGCTTGCGTGGCTACGACGGGTAAATTCAGTTGGCGCGCCAGTGCCAGCGATTGCTGCACCAGCATGGCTTCATTCGGGTGGCCGTCGCGTTGGATTTCAAGATAAAAACGCTCGGGAAACAAACCGGCCCATTTGCGAGCCTGAATTTCGGCTTGTTGCGGATTATTCTGCAAAATGGCCAGACCGACGTCGCCAAAGCGAGCGCCCGACAATGCGATGAGTCCTTGTGTGCCCCATTCATCGGGATGCAGCCACGACTCCCGAATTTCGGCCCGGCCGTGATATTGATTTTCCCGGTAAGCGCGTGACAATAGGCGCGACAACAGCAAGTAGCCGTCGCGCGACTGGCACAGCAATAACAACCGGATCGGCTTGTTGCGGTCGGATTCGTTGGTAATCCAGACATCGCAGCCGAGTATCGGTTTGATGCCGTTTTTATAGGCGCTTTGGTAAAATTTCACCAGCCCGAACACATTGGCGAGATCGGTCAGCGCCAGCGCTGGCATTTGATCCGCTACCGCTTTGGCAACGACATCTGGAATCCGGATGGTGCTATCCAGAATGGAGTATTCGCTGTGCAGCCGTAAGTGAATGAAAGCAGGGTGAGCGGGCATGGTGGTACAATTCGAGTTCGCGGAAACTCTGTCATTTATACAATCGAGCGTTATTCTACCTTATGTTGAAATCACCTGAACTTTTACTTCCAGCCGGTTCTTTGGACAAAATGCGTATTGCTTATGCGTTTGGCGCTGATGCGGTGTACGCCGGGCAGCCGCGTTATTCGATGCGTGCACGTAACAATGAATTCGCGTTGGAACAATTGCAAACCGGGATCGCGGAAGCGCATGCGCTGGGGAAAAAATTCCTCGTGGCCAGCAATATCATGCCGCATAACGCCAAAGTGAAAACGTATCTGGACGATATGGCGCCGGTCATTGATATGAAGCCGGACGCGCTGATCATGGCCGATCCGGGATTGATCATGATGGTGCGCGAAAAATGGCCGGACGTGCCGATTCACCTGTCGGTGCAAGCCAATACCGTGAATTATATGGGCGTAAAATTCTGGCAGAAAATCGGCTTGACGCGGGTGATTCTGTCGCGCGAATTATCGCTCGATGAAGTGGCGCAGATTCGCGATTTTTGCCCCGACATGGAACTGGAAGTGTTTGTGCACGGCGCGTTGTGCATTGCGTATTCGGGGCGCTGTCTGCTGTCGGGTTATTTCAATCACCGCGATCCGAATCAGGGCACCTGCACTAATTCGTGCCGCTGGGATTATAAAGTGAAATCCGCCGAAGAGAATCCGAGCGGCGACATTCAGGAGATTGGCAAAATCGATTTTGATTTCGGTCAGGCGATGCAGCAGTCCGAACAATCCGCCTTGTCAGGCGGGTGCGGTTCGATTCCACGACATCCAGCCGCCGATCAGGTGTATTTGATCGAAGAAAAAGAGCGGCCCGGCCAGCTGATGCCGATCATGGAAGACGAGCACGGCACGTACATCATGAATTCCAAGGATCTGCGCGCGGTCGAACATGTCGAGCGGCTGGTCAAGATCGGTGTCGATTCACTGAAAATCGAGGGGCGCACCAAGTCGTTATATTATGTGGCGCGCACGGCGCAGGTTTACCGCAAAGCGATCGATGACGCCGTGGCCAATAAACCGTTTGATCTGGCTTTGTTAGGTGAGTTGGAAGGTTTGGCGAATCGCGGTTACACCAGCGGTTTTTATCAGCGCCATAGCACGCAAGAAACGCAAAACTATCTGCGTGGGCATTCGGAATCCAACCGCAGCCAATACGTTGGCGATATTACCGGTTTTGATGAAACCAACGGTATGGCGGAAATATTGGTGAAAAACCGCTTTCAGGTGGGTGACCGCTTGGAAATTATTCATCCCGCAGGCAACCAGGTTGTCGAATTGTCGCACATGCTGGATGGTGCGGGACGGCCAGTGCAGATTGCGCCTGGCAGCGGCCACCGCGTTAAGATACCGTTAGCCGGAAATGTGCAGAACGCTTTTGTCGCACGCTTCTTCTGAGTCGGTGCGCTGGCACTGGTGATGGAAGAAACTGAGAATTTTTTGCGGCAGCCAGCTTAGTTTTCCTGGGAATGGGCCTTGCATGAATCCGGCGTGACCGCCTTCCTCCGGAAATTCCAATGTAACCATGGGTGATACTTCAGTCTGCGCGGGGAGTACCGATGCCGGCATGAATGGGTCGTTCCGCGCATTGATCACCAGCGTGGGTACCTGTACGTGCGGCAGCCATTGCTTACTGCTGGACTGCCGCCAGTAATCATCGGTATCGCGAAAACCGTGCAAGGGTGCTGTGACGATATTGTCAAAATCATAAATCGACGCGCATTTTTTCAACGCATGGGCATCGAATAAACCGGGAAACTGTTGTAATTTATCAAAGGCTTTGTCTTTCAGTGTATCCAGGAAATGGCGTGTATAGACTTGATTAAAACCCTTGTCCAGAGCCGCGCCAGCCGCTGCCAGATCGAGCGGTACGGATACTGTTGCAACCCCAGCTACTAGTTCTTTGGCGCGCTCTCCTTGTTCGCCTAACCATTTTAATAGCGCATTACCGCCCAGCGAAACGCCCATCACATATACCGGTTGTGTTGAACCGGTTGTTTGCGACTTAGTCGTGATCCGCCGCAGCATCCAGTCGATTTCGCTGGAATCACCGGCATGATAGGCGCGCGATAAGCGATTAGGTTCACCGGAACAACCGCGGAAGTGAATGACGGCGCTACGCCAATGATGGCGTTTCAGGCTGTTGATCATACTGAGAATATAGTGGCTGGATGAACCGCCTTCCAGACCATGAAAAAATACGACCAGAGGGGATTCGTCCGAGCCATCGCTCCAGTCGACATCGATAAAATCCCCGTCATCCAGTTCCCAGCGCTCGCGCCGGTAGGTGAACCGTTGTGCCGGTTTATTGAAATAAGGGTAGAGTGTTTGCAAGTTGCCACCGGGCAGCCAGGATGGTGCTGTGTAGTGCGCTGTATACAAAGGAATTGTGTTTCCAGGCATGGGTATTATTTTACGCTGCGGCATTCGGGTTACTTATCGCTGTTTAATTTCAGTGAATATACCCTAACTTGCACGGATTCTGAAACAACAATGGCCAGCTGTTCAGGCTGGCCATTGTTGTGAGGCTGGGGATAAACTAGAGAAGGGGCACGGCTTCTACTAGAATTCACTCCATTGGTTATTGTGATCGCCGACAGCGATTTTAGCTCTTCTTGGTGATTTGGATCTGGCGCTACGCACTGTAGCATGGCCAGTCAGTTCATCATGCTCCGTGCTGTTCTTGTCAGCCAGTTGAGCCACGGTTGCCGGTTTTTTGCTGCTGCTTTGCGACAGGTGGAAAATGGAAATAGCGCCGACCAATTCGTAGGCCTGCTGTTCCAGTGAAGCGGCTGCAGCGGCGGCCTGTTCGACCAGCGCTGCATTTTGCTGCGTGACTTCATCCATTTGCGATACCGCTTGCGTGACTTGCTCGATACCGGTGTTTTGTTCTTTGGAAGCGGAAGTGATGTCCGACATAATTTCGGTTAAATTTTTGATGGCCATGACAATTTCATTCATGGTTTGTCCGGTTTCATTGACTAATGCGGCGCCTTGATCGACTTTTTTTACCGAGTCATCGATCAAAGTTTTGATTTCTTTCGCCGCCGTAGCGCTTCGCTGCGCCAGATTACGCACTTCGGTTGCCACCACGGCGAATCCGCGGCCTTGTTCTCCGGCTCGCGCAGCCTCAACAGCGGCATTGAGTGCCAGGATGTTGGTTTGAAACGCTATGCCATCGATGACACTGATAATGTCCGCAATTTTGCTTGAGCTTTCGCTGATGGATGACATTGTCGAGACAACTTCCTGCATCATTTCACCGCCTTTGGTTGTGATATTGCTGGCGGTCATCGCGATCTGATTGGCATTGATTGAATTATCCGTATTTTGACGCACGGTCGCGGTGAGTTCTTCCATGCTGGATGCGGTCTCTTCCAATGAAGAAGCTTGTTCTTCGGTGCGCTGTGAGAGATCCAGGTTACCCGAAGCGATCTCGCCAGTAGCCAGACGTACCGACGCAGCATTTTTCTGCACATCCAGCACCGTTGCGCGCAGGTTAACCCCCATTTGACTCAACGCTTTCAGTAGTTCGCCAAATTCATCGCCGCGGCTCACTGAGAATTTGTGCGTTAAATCGCCACCAGCCAGTTTATTGGCGATATCAATCGCTTGTTGTAGCGGTGCCAGGGTATTTTTGACCATGCCGTAGGCCAGATAGGCTATTAATGCGATCCCGGTTGCTGTTATTGCGGCAATCATGCCACTGAGTGATGCGGACGCCTGAGTTTGCGACAACTCCCACCAGCCTATACCGCCGACCGTCAATAAAAATAGAGCGGGTATTGTCATTGCAAGTGCAATGCGTTTTCTGGTGGTCATTTTCAGGAAAGCTTGCAGTTTTCCGATGAAATCGGTCCGCACAATTTGCCCTTTCTCGATTTTCAGATTTTTTGCTTTGCCTTCGAGAATTTGCTGATAAGCTGGTGCTGCTTGCTCGATTGCCGTCGGTGATGCTTTAGTGCGAACCGATAAATAACCGGTGATCTGGCCATTTTCTATTAACGGTGTTGCATTGGCGTTGATCCAGTAGAAGTCGCCATTTTTACGGCGGTTTTTAACCAAACCGGTCCAAGGCAAACCCTGTTTTAATGTGGCCCATAAATCTTCAAATGCTTCGGGGGGGACGTCCGGATGGCGCACGATATTGTGCGCTTTGCCGATCAGTTCTTCTTCTGAAAAACCACTGACCTCGACAAATGTGGAATTAATATAGGTTATCCTGCCTTTAGTATCCGTTGTCGATACGATTAACGTATCATCATCGATGGGATACTCGGTGTTTGTCACCGGAAGATTCAGTCTCATGATTTATCCTTGAGGTTTGTTCGTATGAGATTGGGCTTACGGTATATAAAAAAATATATTCTGTCGGTGATTTCTTTTTTTATGAGGAAAATATTCCGCTTATTATGTAGGAATTATCTTATAGATTTGAAAGGTTATTGTGAAGTGGGAATTGAAAAGCATATAACATATGTTTTATCAGCGGAATTTCTTCCATTGCTTGTAAATAAGTTAATAAATTGCCTTATTTCCGAACGATAGCTTGGTAATTTTTCAGGTTAATATGTAATTGAGAAAAATTGCTCATAAAAGAAATTTTGATGAACGGAATTTTGATTTGAGCAATCCTCGCGATGGCAAGATTCTCATATTTAGATCATTTTTATTGGGTGTGATGAGGGGAATTAACGCAATGATCAGAAAATGCAATCAGAATATTCCTATAGTTTTTAACGCTCCAGGCAGATACTATTAAAGGTTATCAATATTAGTAAGTATCCAACCGGAATGGCAGCTAATGATTGAGATGATAGCGATGATCAGATATCTGAATATATGCATATGGATTGATGGCGAATGAATGCACGGAAAGAATCCGGTTGGATAGAAAAATTTTCTCCAGATGTGCTCTGGGATGCACCGGATAATCAAGGGATTCATTCCGGGGCGAAATCAATTGCAAAAATGCCAGCGCATGGAATGCAAATGCTTTCATGCATATCTCATGATGGCAACGATTACTCAGGAATCGCCGAGACCAAGACGCAGGAGAGACTGACTAAACTGGCATGTTTATATGAAATTTCACGTGCCATGTTGCGGATACATTCTGTTGATGAGCTGTGCCAGCAGCTGATTGAACACATGTGGCTTGCGTGGCAGTCGTATGATCTGATTTTTCCTTTCATAGAGATTGATGGCAATTTTTATGCAGCAGGCGAACCCGGGTCTTTGTTGATTCATAAATTTTCTGTCCCGCTGCTGGTAAATGGCGATGTTGCCGGTCAAGTGGGCGTACTTTCCGAGGATATGCGTGTTACCAGCTGGCCGGAAAATGAAGACACGTTATTTTTAAAAAATATCGCCAGTGACCTCGGATTATGGCTGGAGCAAAAAAAGCTTGCTGACGCTCAAAATGCATTGCTGCATGATGTCCGGATGATCGAAAGCGCATTTAACGCTCACTCCATCGTTGCGATAACCGATAAGACCGGAAAAATACGTTATGTTAATGAAAATTTTTGCCTGGTTTCCAAGTACTTGGCCAGTGAATTAATCGGGCAAGATCATAGCATTGTTAATTCCGGCTACCATTCTAAAGAATTCATGAAAGACTTATGGGTTACTATCACCCAGGGTCAGGTCTGGCGAGGAGAAATTAAGAATCGCGCCAAAGACGGCACGTATTACTGGGTCGACACGACGATAGTGCCTTTTCTTGACGGTGACGGATTACCCTATCAATACGTAGGGATACGGACTGAAGTAACGAATTACAAGCAATTGGAACAAAAAATGGAAGAGCAGGTAGCGGAATTAGCCCGCTCTAATGATGAGCTGGAACAATTTGCGTATGTTGTCACACATGATCTGCAAGAGCCGCTCCGTGCCATTAACAGCTTCGTTCAACTACTTAAAAAATATTGCGATCAGCAACTGGATGAACGCGCCAGGGAGTTAATTACACATGCGGTGGCCGGTACCAACCGGATGCAAATCCTCATTGATGACTTACTGACATATGCACAAGTCAATGCATGCCAAACGCTCGCGGAAATTGATTGTGAGCTGCTGTTGGAGAATGTGCTGACTGACTTATCCGTCATCGTGGGCGAATGCAACGCGGTAGTGACTCACGATAAACTTCCCGTGATCAAAGGTATTCGCTTTCAGTTTATTCAGTTGTTTACCAATTTGATCAACAATGCGCTCAAGTTTCGCAGAGATCAATTGCCCCAGATCCATGTCGGAGTAGAAGAAAATCAAAGCGAATGGATTTTCTCGGTCATCGATAACGGCATAGGCATTGAAGAGCAGTATCTGGATCGTATTTTCCGGGTATTCCAGCGTTTGCACAGCCGCCGCGAATATGCCGGTACCGGGATCGGTCTGGCCATTTGCAAGAAAGTGGTGGAACATCACGGCGGGAAAATCTGGGTTAAATCAGCGCCCGGCATCGGTTCTTCGTTCTATTTTACAATTCCGAAAGTTAGTTATTAAGATGCAACAAAAAAGAAATGTTGATCCCAGAATGATCCTGATGATCGATGATAATCCGACCGATGTATTATTGATCAAAGAGGCTTTTGCATTCTGTGAAGGAAATTGTGAAGTGTATGTCGCTGAGGATGGCGTTTACGCACTGGAGTTTTTAAGACGGCAAGGCGAATTTCTTCATGCGCCGCGTCCGGATATCATCCTGCTGGATTTGAATATGCCGAGAAAAAGCGGGTTGGAAGTTTTAACCGAACTGAAATCAGACCCCGATTTCAAGAGAATTCCCGTCATCGTTTATACCTCTTCCGTGACAAAAGAAGATATCAAAGCGGCGTACAACCATCATGCAAATAGTTATATCAGAAAATCGGTGGATTTTGACGACTGTATAAAAACTGCAAAATCGATCAAGGATTTTTGGTTTACTTCTTCTGTTTTATCAGAGCCTTGATTAATCATGACTTCATCTAAAATTCATATTTTGTTGATTGAAGATAATGAAACGGATGCCATACTCGTACAAAATGATTTGCAGCTCGCGATGGGCGATCAGATTGCCGTGGTTCATGCCGAACGATTAAGTTCCGCACTCGAATTAATCCGCAAGCAGCCGTTTGATTTAATTCTGTCCGATCTGACATTGCCGGATAGCGATGGGGTTACGACAATCAACCGGTTGCGTGAAAGTGCCGCGAGTATTCCTATTGCAGTTCTGTCATTTAGAGATGATGAAAAACTGGCGATAAAAGCGATCAAAGCGGGTGCGCAGGATTATCTGGTGAAAGGCAGTCTGACCGAAGGGGTTTTGGCGCGTGTCATCCGGTATTCGATTGAACGGAAGCGCTTGGAAGAGGGGAGCAGAAAGGCGCAAAAGCGGTTCCAGACAGTGTTTGAGAAAGCGCCGCTGGGAATTGCCCTAATCAACTTGCAGACAGGAAAATACTATGATGTCAATCCAATGTATGCCTGCATTGCGGGCCGCAGCGTAGACGAGCTTCTTCACCTCAATCAATCGGACATTATTCACCCGGACGATGTGCTGTCCTACCGGAGAGAGATCGAGCTTTTCATTCATCATCAATCGCACGATAGCAAAATAGTCAAAAGAGTGTTGCGGACGGATATGTCCATCATCTGGATCGAGATGTCCCTGGTGCCGTTTGAATCCATGGATGGCCAGGAAATCTGTTATTTATGCATGATTGAAGACATTACGGAACGTAAACGGATGATTGAAAATCTGCGCCATTTAACGACGCATCTGCAGGATGTCCGGGAAGAGGAAAGAACCCGGATCGGCCGGGAAATACACGATGTTCTGGGCGGCACATTGACCGTTCTGAAAATGGATCTGGATTGGTTGTCAAAAAAAATTACGGCGGATCCCATGCATGAGCGGATAAAATCGCTGTATGCCTTGACGGGCGAGGCGATTGAGACTGCGCGCCGGGTGTCAATCAATTTGCGGCCTAATGTACTGGATAATCTCGGGTTGTATGGTGCCATCGAATGGCTGGTGCGTGAATTTGAACAGCGTACTAATATAAAATGCTACTTGGAATCCGTCATATCGGCCATATCTTGTAATAACAAGAACTTTGAAACCAGCATTTTTAGAATAATTCAGGAAATATTTATAAATATCACCCGGCATTCGCACGCCACGAGAGTGGATATCGAACTCATTGAAGATGATACGGATATTGTGATTACCATTAAAGATAATGGCGTTGGCATTACGGAATCACAACTGCTGAATCCCGAGTCATTTGGAATTATAGGCATGAAAGAGAGAACACAACAGTTTGGCGGTACACTGGAAATAGCCGGTACTCCCCTTCAGGGCAGTGTCGTAACACTCAAAATACCGCTGACCATTGCGGTAACCAATGTCGGGGAATTAGTTCATGATTAACGTTCTGATTGCGGATGATCACGCTTTATTTCGTGATGGCCTGAAAAGGATATTTAACGAGACGGACGATATCAATGTCGTTGCGGAAGCCATAGACGGTAAGGATATTCTAAAGAAAACACGGGAATTCGACTGGGACATCGCGCTGCTGGATATTAACCTGCCCGATATCAACGGTCTGGATATTTTGAAGAGAATATTAACGACCAATGCTTCGTCATGTGTATTGGTGCTCAGTATGTACCCGGAAGAGGAATATGCGATCCGCGCGATCCGCTCGGGAGCTTCCGGTTATTTGACCAAAGACAGTCCTACGGATCAGTTGATTAACGTGATTCGCCGTTTGGCGAAAGGTGGGAAGTACGTCAATCCGGAATTGGCCGAGAAGCTGTTATTCAATCCGGTGATGGAATCGGATAAATTAACCCACACGACCTTCTCGGACCGGGAATTTCATGTGTTTAAACTGATTGTTGCCGGTGAATCGTTAACTGCGATCGCCAATAAACTGTCGCTCAGTGTTAAAACAGTCAGCACGTACCGCTCGCGCATTCTGGAAAAGATGAATATGAAGAATAATGCGCAGTTGGTACGGTATGCGATACAACACCGGCTGGTGGAATAGAGTCCGCTGCCGGTTTTATTAAAGCCGGTGAGAAAAGTAGTTGAGTATCAGCTGCTTGAGTATCGTCAGCTTGCCATGAAAGAAATGCCCGGCGCCGGGTATCACAACGACCGGTTGCGAAGCCGGTTCCGCCCAGTTCAACACCGCTTCAGGTAATACAATATCATCCTTGTCCCCTTGCACGATCAAAGCGCATCGCGTTGTTTCAGGCACCGGCGGTGCTTTCAGATTAACTACCGAGGGTGCGACCAGAATCAAAAACTCCGGAGCCAGTTGCTTGGCAACGTGCAGTTGAATGGCTCCACCGAATGAAAATCCCGCCAGCAGCAGCGGAATATCCGCAACTTGATGACTGAATTGATCACGGATTGTCTG
>MSXT01000040.1 GCA_002083595.1 Proteobacteria bacterium ST_bin16
GGCATGCTGGACGATCACTTCCCGCAGTTTTATCAGCGCCGCGAACTCGATGCCTCGCACCCGGAAATTCTACTCGACCGCAGCCGCTGCATTCTGTGCGACTTGTGCGTGCGCGCCAGCCGTGATGTGGATCAGAAAAATGTCTTTGCCATCGCCGGACGCGGCACGGATGCGCATTTGATCGTCAATTCCCCAAGCGGAAAGCTGGCGGATAGCACGATGGCAGTTACCGATCTGGCGGCAAATATCTGTCCGGTCGGTGCGATCTTGATCAAAGAACAAGGTTACCAAGTGCCGATCGGTCAACGTATTTACGACCGGCAAACGATTCGAGAGACCAGTTTACAAGAGCATGTTGAACCCAAAAATGACGATTGAGTATACGATCCAGTCATTGTTAACCGCTCTCTGGCAGGCGCAATGGCATAACCTCACAAACCTGCTACACTTCCCGGCAACTCTTGATTTTTCTCACGGGAGAATGGCATGAAAGACGAAACAATCGCTATCCACGCCGGTTATCAAACCGACCCCACCACCAAATCGGTGGCGGTTCCTATTTATCAGACCGTCGCCTATGAATTCGACAATGCGCAGCATGGCGCGGATTTGTTCAATCTCGCCGTGCCGGGCAATATTTATACGCGCATCATGAATCCGACCAACGATGTGCTGGAACAACGGGTTGCCGCATTGGAAGGCGGTGTGGCGGCGCTGGCGCTCAGTTCAGGCCAGGCGGCAATTCACTATGCGGTGATCAATATCGCCGAGATGGGCAATAACATTGTCAGCGTGCCGCTGCTGTACGGCGGAACTTATACGCTGTTCGCGCACATGCTGCCGAAATTGGGAATCGAAGTGCGTTTCGCCAAGGACGACCATCCGGCGAGTCTCGAGCCGTTGATCGACAAAAAAACTTCGGCGGTATTCTGCGAGTCGCTGGGCAACCCGGCGGGAAACATTCCGGACATGGAAGCCATTTGCGCGATGGCGCATCGGCACGGTGTTCCGGTTATCGTCGATAACACCGTACCCACGCCGGTCTTGATGAAACCTTTCCAATCCGGCGCGGATATCGTGGTGCATTCATTGACCAAATATATGGGTGGACATGGCACATCGGTCGGCGGCATCATCGTCGACTCCGGCCGGTTTCCCTGGCCGGATCACGCAGAGCGGTTTCCGATGCTCAACAACCCCGAACCGGCTTATCACGGCGTCGTCTATACGCAGGAATTCGGTCCCGCCGCCTATATCGGACGCGTGCGCACGGTGGCGCTGCGCAATACCGGCTCGGCCATGTCACCGATGAATGCTTTCTTCTTTTTACAAGGCATTGAAACCTTGTCGTTGCGCATGGAGCGGCATACCGAGAACGCGTTGAAAGCCGCGCAATACCTTGAGCAACATCCCGCCGTGGCGTGGGTGAAATATGCAGGTCTGCCGTCATCGGCATACTATCAACTGGCGCAAAAATACATGCAAGGCCGCCCATCCGCCTTGATGACCTTCGGCATCAAGGGTGGATTTGAAGCGGGTGTGAAATTTTACGATGCGCTCAAACTGTTCAAACGGCTGGTCAACATCGGCGATGCGAAATCCTTGGCCGCGCACCCGGCATCGACAACCCACCGCCAACTGACCGGCCCCGAACTGGCTGCGGCGGGCGTCACGCAAGACATGATCCGCTTGTGCATCGGCATTGAAAATATTGACGATATTTTGGTGGATTTGGAACAAGCGCTCGCCGCCAGCCGGACTTAAGCAATCGTGACAAACAAAGTTACCGGATACCGGTCGAGCCAAAAAGCACGATGAGTTTCTCCATCGATATCCGCGAAGAAGCCGGGGTGCGCACTTTGCATTTCGGTTCCGACTGGATACAGGGCGCGATGCGCATCGCGCGCCCTTGGCGCTTGGAACTCGACTACACCCAGGAAATGATGGTCAGCTTGTTGCTAAGAAACGATGCGCGGTTTCCGCGCAAAGTGCTGCTGATCGGCCTGGGCGCGGCATCGCTGACCAAATTTCTTTATCGCTACTACCCGCTGGCAAAACTGACCGCGGTTGAGATCGAACCGCGCGTGGTAGCAGCCGCGCGGCAATTCTTCAAACTGCCGGACGACCCGCTACGCCTTAATATCGTCATCGCAGACGGCGCACAGTATATTGCCGGGAACGATAAGACTTACGACCTGATTCTGGTGGATGGCTACGACGCCGATGCGCGCCCCGGCGAGCTCGACATGCTGCCGTTTTACCAAATGTGCCGCGTGCGCTTGAGCCATAACGGCGTGCTCGCGGTGAATCTGCTAGGCCGCAGCCGCGGGCATCAGGCCAGTCTGGAACGCCTCAAAACAGCATTCGATACACGCGCACTGGCTCTCCCTCCTTGCGACAGCGGCAACGTCATCGCAATGGCCGCAAGCGGAGAAAAAATCGAGATTCCTGTCAATGAACTCAAGGAACAAGCGCTCGAATTGAAAGAAAGAACCCATCTCAATCTGCTACCGACGCTGATGCGCCTGGAGCAGGCAAAATCTTGTCCGGGTGGGATGCTTACGATTTAACAAAAGTGGAATTACAAGCTCACCTTAGCTCGATGCAGGGCTTTCTTTGGCAGCCCAGCCTACCGCGCTTTGCACATTACTGCACAAACTTTTCAGAAAGATCATAAATTTTATCTTTAACCGTTTTCCATATCTCCGCTGGCGGCGGAACTTGAGTTTGTGTTTTGATTTGATTAATTTTATTCATAGCATCCGTATACGTATCTACGAATTGATCTTCCAGATCATCTCCCATTCGAATGGCTTGTACTTTGGCATCCCCATACTTCTGATTGATCAGATCCTTGGCATTCATATGCGATAATTCTATTTGGTCTTTAGCATCACTATATGCTTGTTGCCAATTTTCTTTCACATCGGCCAGAACCTGCTCTTTTGTTGGTACCTCTATGCCACATACCTGGTCCTGATCTTCAAGAGCATGATCAAACTCACTATTTAACTCGTTAATGTCCTTCATGTTCTGGCAAAAATCATGGATATCCCACAGGGTTACTCCAATTATTATCGATGTACCCAGTACCGGAATTGTTTCACCTGGAAGAGATGCAATATTACGTGTTGCACTCGTAATCGATCGAGTGGCTATACGCTTTGATACTTTCTGAACAGCTTTTACTTTTCTAGCAGATTCAGTTTTAAGTTTGGCATGCTTCTCTTCCAATTCTGAGTTATTTCTGGCCAACCGGGTATTTTTATCAATCAATTCTTTTGTTTTAACAGCCGCATCATCATTTCTTTTTATTGTTGGGCTTTGACCAAGAACTCTCGTTAATGTCGTGTCAGTCAATGCATATCCCAAGAAAGATTTCAATGTATTAAAGGCGGCGGTATGCAAGCTATCGTTGACGAGCGTCGCAATGTTGGCCGATATAAGCCCCAAGAACGATGATAGTAAAAGCACATTTTTTATTCTTTTCCACAATGATACGCTTTCAAATTTTGGTTTCTGCTCGTGCACTTGTTCATCAATCGTATCCACGCTAGCTTTCCTTTTTGTGATTGTTATCGGTATACATGCTACCGCATGTCCATCGATCTATTCAAAGGGAGCTTCGTTCTCATTTGATGCTGGGCTTTCTTTGGCAGTCCAGCCTACCGTGCGTTGTGCCTTAGACAGCGCCCGGCTGTGCAAGCAACCATGTTTTCAGTATAGTTCGACTTTGCTTTTAAAATTTATAATAAGGAAAATAAAATGCATGTTTTATATCGCAGTTTGATCATAGCCTCTTCGATAGCGCTAGCGCCGCTTGCCAATGCATCGCTTATCGATTTTCAGGGTGAACCGGTGGGCACTTATGCGGGAGGTACGACAACGTTGCTTGTTGATGGGACCAGTGTGCGCTTTTCAGGATTGGGTTTGCAAATTCGGGATCTCACCCCTGTATTTCCATCGGAATCCAGCCGAGTACTCTCCTCGTTACACGATGGGCAAGAGATTACGATGGAGTTATTAGGCGGAACCACGACCAACAGCCTTACTTTCCACAACTGGATCAGCGGTGTCTATACTTCCGAAGTGGATACTATTGTTGTGCAAGCATTTGATACGGCCAACAACTTGCTCGGCTCTGTCACTTCATCCGATGAATTTATCAGTCTCAACTTCACCGGCATGGCACGCATTACTTTCGACGATTTCAGTGCTGGAGATGGGTACCTGCTGGATGATATTCAGTACACGGTAACAGCAGTGCCTGAACCGGCCACATGGGCGCTAATGCTGGTTGGGCTTGGCGGGTTGGTTTCCATTCACCGCCGCAATCGCACGGTACACGCATAAAGGCGGTGCCGCAGTACCACCGGCTTTGCCGGTGGTAGTTGGAAACTAACTCCGGCTCGGAAAAACACCTTGCAGTGCAATGCAATAATTCACCACCAGGTAGGGCTGCATATTGGGATGCGGCCCTCCGCCGGTATTGCCAATCGCCGTGGCAGCCATGGTTGCCCCGGCTGCGCTACTGAACACGACATTGCCGTCGGAATCCTGTGCCCAGAATTTTCCCGCCGGACTGGTTTGAGTTCCAGCGACATTACTGCAGTTTGCCGTATGACTGTGTGGAGGAATTTGCGCGGTTGTAAGGGTCACGCTTTCTTGCCCTCCACGTTCTCCCTGGGTATGAACTGAACTCAGGTGCATCCCGGCGCGGCCACGAAGATCCGGCAGCGCGAACGTGGTGCGGCCGTCTCCGCCGTACATCGTGCCCAATAAAGAAAACAGTGCAGCGTTTTGCGCAATCGGCAACAATTGGCCATCGCAGCTCGCCCAGCCCTTGGGTGGAAAATCGAACCCAAAGGGCCGAATTTCTCCTAAAAATGGATCGTCCATACTATCCTCTCATGATCTTGTCGAATTCTTACTGCGAAATGTCCGGCTTCAACTTCTGGGCGGGAATACGCCACGCAACGCAATGCAGAAGTTCAACGCCAGATACGGTTGCAGATTGTTATGCGCTTGCCCGCCGCCGGTAGCGGTGATTGTTCCAGCCGCCATTTGCGTCGGTCCGCTATCGCCGTATTCCTTACTGCCGCCCAGATCCTGCGCCCAGAAATTTCCTGCGGGAGCGGGCTTATTGCCGTTTCCGGCTTGCGCGTTGGCCGGATGGCTATGCGGCGGAATTTGCTGAATTGTCAATGTTTCCGCGGACGTGCCGCCCGATTCGCCCAGCACGCGGTTAGAAAGACCGCTGCCCTGCCCCGCGCCCATGACGACATTGCCTTGGAGGTTAGGCAGCGCGAAGGTCGATTTGCCATCGCCGCCATAAGTTGTACCAAGAATCGAAAATAATGCCGTATTGCTGGCAATGGGCAGCAGTTGCCCATTACACTGCGCCCAGCCTACCGGCGCGAAATTAAAACCAAACGAACGGATTTCTCCAATATACGGATCACTCATGCCAGAATCTCCTTTTTTCAACTGCCGCCAGCCGTTCTCTTGTAATCCTAGTTTCTAGAAGGATAGATACCTTCGAGCGCGATGATGTAGTTGATGACTAAATAAGGTTGCACATTGTTATGCGGTTGCCCGCCGCCGGTATTGCCGATCGCCGCAGCAGCCATGGTGCTGCCGCTGGCCGTGCTATAAGCCCCGGTATTGCCGCCGGGATCGGTCGACCAATAGCTGTTGACGGGGCTCGCGCTATTGCCGGTCGTATTGGAACAGACTGCGGTATGGTTGTGCGCCGCCAATTGCCCGCCGGTCAAAGTGACTGTTTCGCTGCCGCCCAGCTCACCGATCACCCTGGGACTGAGACCAGGCCCGGCGCCTTGATGCAGCGGAATACGGCTGGCAAGATTCGGCAAAGCGAAAGTCGATACGCCATCGCCCCCGTAGATTGTTCCGATCAGCGAAAACAACGCGTCATTTTGTTCGATTGGAAGCAGCTGCCCCTGACACAAAGCCCAGCCGACGGGGGCAAAATTACCTGCAAAAGTCTTGATTTCACCTAAATAGGGATCGGGCATTATTTTCTCCTCGCTCCTGAAAGCACTTCAGTAACAAAATTAACCGTATCAGACTATCTTACGCCGCGCCGCAGCCAGTACCGCCGGAACTCCGATCAGCAGCAGCGTGCTCGTCAGCGGTTCCGGAACGGCGGTGGCGATATCCAGCGTGGAGAAATCCAGCCCGGCGCCGTTAAAGTCCGACTCACCGAATAAGCCCAATCCCGGACCTGCCAGGGATAACGCAACATTAACGGTACCCGAGGCCAGTCCGGCGAAGGTCGACGACGGCAACGTCAGCGTATACACATTATCCTCACGGCTAGCTCCGCCGTGCGATTCGAACAGCGTATTGAGCGCGCTGGTCAGATCCACCCCATTGACGGTAAAGGACGCCACTTGATTTCCGGTAGCAGCGGATTCGTGATCATAAATTCCGAGTATCAAGCTGCCACTAAGGATGGTATTCGCGATTGCGCCGTAGGAAAATGTCCAGCTGGCTGAGAAGTTTGCACTGGTATCCCCGCCAATGAATAGACCAAATGGCGCGGGTTCTCCGGCTCCGGCAGTCGTAAAAGGAGCGATGTTCATTGTCGCGCCGTCGGCAAAATCCTGATCGCCGAGGGTTACGGTCGTATTTGCAACCGCAAGCTGCGATCCGGCCATCAACGCAAGTGCTGCGATTGTTTTTGCAGGTAAATATTTTCTCATTGGAAAGTTCTCCTTGGGATGTGCGAATGTTTTTTCTTTGTATTGATGAGATTACAGTCATAGTAACCGGCTCTGCAACCGGAACGAGACTGATTCCCGTCAATCAGTTCAGTTACGTTATACTCTTATACCGTAACCCAGATCAAGGGATTTCTGCAGCGGCAATTCATTATATTATTCATGAAAATAACCGCATTCGACCGGTATTAATTGACTGGCAAAACAAAAACGCCATGCATCCGCTGTTTAAGAACTATCCGTCAAGGAATCCGATAAAAAATGACGCCTGAACACACGATCAAACGCAAACTCAAAATCGCCACCACGTCGCTGGCCGGTTGCTTTGGTTGTCACATGTCTTTTTTGGATATGGACGAGCGTCTCGCCGTTTTACTTGAACAGGTTGAGCTGGATCGTTCGCCGTTCACCGACATCAAGCACTGCGGCCCGTGCGATATCGGTTTGATCGAAGGCGGCGTATGCAATGCGGAAAATGTGCACGTGCTGCGCGAATTCCGCGCCAGCTGCAACATTCTGGTGGCCGTTGGCGCTTGCGCGATCAACGGCGGCGTGCCCGCAATGCGCAATTATTTCGATTTGCAGGACTGCTTGCAGGAAGCGTATCTCACCGGCACCGGCATCACCAACCCGCAGATTCCCGACGATATTGAACTGCCGCTGCTGCTCGACAAGGTCTATCCGGTCAGCGAAATCGTGCCCATCGATTACTTTCTGCCCGGCTGCCCGCCATCTGCGGATGCTTTTCTGCAACTGCTGCAACCGTTATTGGCCGGACAGAAGCCGGTGATTGGAAAATCCCAACTACATTACGATTAAGCGCTATGGAACCGGACAAACCTGCTTCGTCACCCGTCACCCGCCGCATCGCCATCGACCCGGTCACACGCGTCGAAGGGCACGGCAAAATCACTTTGCTGATCGACGATCACAACCACATCGTCGAAGCGCGCTTCCATATTGTCGAATTCCGCGGTTTTGAGAAATTCATCCAGGGCCGTCCGTACTGGGAAGTGCCGTTCTTCGTGCAACGGCTGTGCGGCATCTGCCCGGTCAGCCACCAACTGGCGGCGGGGAAAGCGGCGGATCAAATCGCCGGGGTGCGGCAACTCACACCGGCGGCAACCAAACTGCGCCGTTTGCTGCATTTCGGCCAGATGCTGCAATCGCACGCACTGCATTTTTTTCATCTATCGTCACCCGATTTTCTGTTCGGCTTCGGCAGCGATCCGCGCCAGCGTAATATCGCCGGAGTGCTGGAACAATTTCCGGAAATCGCGCTGAAAGGCGTCAAACTGCGCAAATACGGCCAGCAAATCATCGAGGCGATCACCGGCAAACGCATCCACGGCACCGGCACCGTGCCCGGCGGCATGAACAAAGCACTGACCCTACCCGAACGCGATGCGCTGCTCGCCGGTATCGATAACATCCTGCAGTGGAGCCAGGAAGCGCTGACGCTAAACGAGCACATCCACACCGCACACCCGGAACACCGCGATTTCGGCACGCTGCGCAGCCACTATCTCAGCATGACTGGCAGCAACGGTGAACTGGAGTTCTACCACGGCGGATTGCGCGCACGCGCCGCCGACGGTAGCTCGATTTTCGATCAATTCGATTACTGCAATTATCAGCAAATCCTCAAAGAGGAAGTGCGTTCGTGGAGTTACCTGAAATTCCCGTACTTTTCCGCACTGGGAACCGGAGAAGGCTGGTACCGCGTCGGCCCGCTCGCGCGCATCAACAATTGCGACCGCATCTCCACGCCGCTGGCCGAAGCCGCGCGACTGCGCTTCAGAGCCTACGGCAACGGCGGCGCGGTGCACGACACGCTGGCATACCACTGGGCGCGCATGATCGAACTGCTGCACTGCGCCGAATCGATTCACGCCTTGCTGCACGACACCGGCATCACCAGCACAGACCTGATGGCGGATAAAGGCGAGCGCCAGCCGCAAGGCATCGGCGTCATCGAAGCCCCGCGCGGCACGTTGTTTCATCATTACCAAGTCAACGAAGAAGGCCTGGTCACCCAAGCCAACTTGATCGTCTCAACCACCAGCAACAATCAGGCGATGAACGAATCGGTGCGCACCGTCGCTAACCAATACCTCGACGGCCAGGAAATCACCGAAGCGCTGCTGAACCACCTCGAAGTCGCCGTGCGCGCGTACGATCCGTGTCTTTCCTGCGCCACACATGCGTTGGGAAAAATGCCGCTGCAAGTGACGTTGCAAGACACGACGGGGAAAGTGATCCATCAATTGACGAAAGGAGCGGACGGTGCTATTCAGTCACGAGCAGCCGGACTTACATCCGGATTCACCGAGATTTTCAATTCCGCTTGAACAGTGAACGACCATGGATAATCCCGATATTCGCTGGCAACAGCGTTTCGCCAGCTACCAAAAAGCCTTGCTGCAATTGCAAAGCGCAGTTGAGCTCAGTCAACAGCGCGCGCTCAGTGCATTGGAAAAACAAGGTGTCATTCAAGCATTCGAATTCACGCATGAATTGGCTTGGAATCTATTGAAAGATTTCTTGCAAGAGCAAGGCAATCACAATATTAAAGGTTCCAGGGATGCCACCCGGGAAGCGTTCAAGGTTGAATTGATTCAAGATGGTGAACAGTGGATGGCGATGATACAAAGCCGCAATGTTTCATCGCATACTTACGATGAACGCACCGCCGAGCGGTTGACCGATGCGATCATCCATCAGTACTACCCGTTATTCGCCGCGCTGAAAACCGAAATGGAAAAATACCGGCCATGACCGATGAACGTCCGTTCGGTTTATCACCCGCCACACTGGAAAAGCTCAACAGCGTATTCGCGCAACACGCCGCCATCGACTCGGTGCTACTGTACGGCTCGCGCGCCAAGGGAAATTACCGTGCAGGCTCCGATATCGACCTGACCATCAAAGGTAACGAAATTCCGTTCGACGAATTGATGCAAATCGAAAACGAAATCGACGACCTGATGCTGCCGTATACCGTCGACCTGTCGCAATACCGCCAGCTTGAAAACACCGGCTTGATCGCGCATATCGACCGAGTCGGGGTTGCTATTTATAAAAAATGAAAGAGTGATCAGTACCTACTCTTTCTCTCCGCCTTGCGGTCCGTAAAAAACCACCCACGCGACAAAATCATCGCTGAAATTTTCAAAGCGATGTTCAACACCGGCAGGCACAAACAGCACATCATTGGGCTCGAAAGGCACGCGTTGCTTGCCGTCGAAGAAAGTGCCTTTGCCTTTCACCACGATATACACTTCGTCTTGTTCATGCGGTGTTTGCGTGTCCTTATCTTTTGGAGCATAAGCGAGCAAGCGCAATGAGCCGCGCTCCATGCCGACCGCATACCGCTCGCCATCCGGCCCGGGAATTTTGGCCAGCACTTCGGCTAGCGTCGTGCGCGTAGGTGCAGATGCAGATGCAGATGCAGATGCAGATGCAGATGCAGATGCAGATGCAGATGCAGATGCAGATGCAGCAGTAGTTTGTGCTGTCACGTTGAATCCCGCGCAGAGAAATATCAGGCTGATGATAATTGTTCGATAAACGGCGTATGGCATCGCAAAATCCTCGTTGGTTATTAATTCAGACTGGAATCTTCGGCATCTGGGCAGCACGGATTCCTAACAAAAACCGGGAAACTATACTCAATTGATACATCCCCGGCAGCAGCGAAAAAATCTTCACTGCATGACTCACTTCCGCAGCCACCACAGTATCAACGTCAGCACAACAGAAATGACCAAGCCAGTCATCAGCGGAAAATGAAAGCTGAAATTCTCGCGTTCGATGTGGATATCGCCGGGCAAGCGGCCGAGCGGCAATTGCGATAGCCAGGGCCACAACAAGCCGAGTACGAGCAGCAAGACTCCGAGTGTAATCAGTAACTGTTGCATAGCATTCGCGCTAATTCTGCTTTGGAAATATCAGTTTATCCGATTCAAAACCCAGCTCCGCGGCTCTGCGCACAAACCACTCCAGCAAGGCATCGCTGACCGTTGGGGTTCTTGCCAGCAGCCATAAGTACGATTTGTCGTAGCTGGTGACGAAGGTGTATTGATAATCTTCCTTGTCCAGTTCAAACACGATGTAAGCGCCATAAAACGGGCCGAAGAAGGAGACCTTCAGATAGCCTTCCGCCGGATCTCTAACGAAATACGCTTTGCCTTCTGCTTCTTTCCACTTGTTTTCCGCCGTTGAGAAGCCTTTGTTGATAACTCTGACACCGCCATCGTCGCGCAGGAAGTATTCCGCCGTGACGTTGTCGAGCCCGCGTTCAAACGAATGATCGAGCCGGGCGATTTCATACCATTTTCCCAGATACTTATTGAGCTCAAAGCCGTCAACCGGCGCAACATTCTGCGGAACCGACAAGCACCCGCTGAGGACAGCGCAGAGAAAAATAATGGATAGCAGTCGCATTTTTATGTACTCACGAAGTCGTTAATGCCGGGTAATCGGTATAGCCTTGTGCGTCCCACGTATAAAACGTAGCCGGATTGGGCGGATTGAGCGCTGCGCCGGTTTTGATCCGCGCCGGCAAGTCGGGGTTTGCCAGAAAGCTGGTGCCGAAAGCCACGGCATCGACTTTTCCTGCGGCGATATCTTTATCGGCTTCCTCGCCGCTGTAACCCATATTACCGATCAGTACGCCTTTATAGTGCTGCCGGATCGGCGTCATCACGTCACCGCTTTGCTGCTGATAGACATCGCCCCGTATCACATGCAAGTACGCCAAGTGATAATCGTTGAGGCGGTTGGCGAGCCAGGCGGATAATCCGGCCGGATCGCTGTCGATCATACTGTTGTAACTGCTGAGCGGCGAAATGCGCAGCCCCACGCGGTCGCTGCCCCACACGGCGCTGACTGCTTCGAGCACTTCCAGCGTCAAACGTGCGCGATTTTCAACCGGACCGCCGTAAGGACCGCTGCGCTTATTCGAGCCATCGCGCAAAAACTCATCCAATAGATAACCATTCGCACCGTGAATCTCAATGCCGTCAAAACCTGCACTTTGGGCATTCTGCGCAGCTTGTTTGAATCCGGCGACAATGCCGGGCAATTCGTCATCGCGCAATTCGCGCGGCACGGCATACGGCTTTTTTCCTTCCGGCGTGCGCACTTCGTCGGCGATGGTGATGGCACTCGGCGCGACCGGCTGCGCGCCGCGATTGAGCAATGGATGGCAGGCTCTGCCGCCATGCCAGAGTTGCAGGAAGATTCTGCCACCGGCGGCATGCACAGCATCGGTCACCAGCCGCCAACCGGTAATCTGCTGCGCGGAATGAATGCCCGGCTCCTTCCAGAAGGCCGAATGCCCTTCGATAGCCATGGTTGCTTCGGCAATGATCAGACCGGCGCTTGCCCGTTGCGCGTAATACTCCGCCATCAGCGCATTCGGAATATGCTCATCCCCTGCACGGCAGCGCGTCAGCGGCGCCATGAAAATGCGGTTCGGTACCGTCAGCGCGCCCAGCTTGAGCGGTGAAAACAACGTATTCATCCGGTAAATTTCCCTAAATATTTAATATGAATCATTTTAGCTTAATTTGATGAATTACATTTTTTACTGATTTTTTATTATTTTTTTAAGAATAATTTCTTTATCTTTCAGATAGAAAGCTAGCAGATGTGAAATAAATGTGAAATTAGTGTGAACTTTTTGTGAAGATCTCTATCCAATTGCTGTAAACGCTTTTTTCACACAACCTCAACACATTTCAAACAAGGAAATTCTCATGAAAACAGGTCATATTTTTATTATTTCAGCATTGGTCATTAGCGGCACATTTTTTGGTGTTTTGTCGGTGTTCAATTTACCGGAATCGGTAACCGAATGGGTTATCTCCGACATCATTCTTGGCACGATTTTGTACGTAAACTACTTAGTCATCGCCATGGCAGCAAGTTCAACCAAAACCAGAACCCATTACTCTGGCAAAAAAGTTACAGCGTAAGACTCTCCTAAATAATGGGGTTAAGGCTCTCCGCCTTAACCCCATTTTCTATTCGGCTGCCAAGACTGGTCTTTTTCCAATCAAAGCTGTTTGAAACGTTCTGTCGGTTGATCGAGCCAATGAATCAACCCTTGTGTATTCAACCGGATATCCGAGCGCAGAAGCTCATCAATCGCATCCAGCGGCAACCGGCAACTCTGCTGTGTCAGCCGTTGCAGCAATATTTCCCGTAAAGCTTTTGAAATTACCGCTTGGCGATCTTCATCATTTTTTGCGCGCTGCGCAATTTCGACGTGCGCATCGAGCAATTCATGCAGGGATTGCGCATGGTGCGCGAGATTGCCGATCTGGCTATAGTGGGTCAGATAAGCGTAGCGCGGCTGATAGCGCATAATGCGGTCAATCGAAGCGTGCGCTGCGGCAGGATCGAATTGCACCGGCGAAGTGGTCGGGAAAACAAATTCCAAGCCATTAGCGTCGAATTCCCGGTACGAAACGCCGAATGTATCGCCGGTGAAAAAAGACTGGCTGCGCTCATCAAAAATGCAATTATGGTGGCGCGCATGCCCCGGCGTATCGATAAACAGTAATGAGCGACCATTGAGATCGATGCGGCTTTCATCCGGCGCTTCAATAATCCGCGCGGCGTCGATCGGATAGATCTCGCCGTACACGCGCTTGAATTCAGCCTCGCCATAAACTCCCATGGCACCGGCGACCAGCCGCGCCGGATTCGCCATATGGCTCGCGCCGCGTGGATGCACAACCAGTTTGGCATTGGGAAAAAGCCGCATACACTCGCTCGCGCCACCGGCATGATCGAGATGGATATGCGTCAAGATCACATAAGCAACATCCTCAACGGCAATGCGCTTGTGTTCGAGCGACGCGATGACGCCGGGAATGGAGAACGAGGTGCCGGTATCCACCAGCGCGGCCGCGCCTTTTTCGACAATCAGGTGAATCGCCGCGCGTTTGGGGCGGTGAAACTGCGCATCAATGGCACTGATGCCATGTTCATAATCTATAACTAGCGGTAATGACATATTGTTCCGGTTTTTTCTTGAACCTTAAAGGGTAATGTTGAATGTTATTTGGACGGATATTTCAACTGCTCCAAGATCGCCGGGTTTTCCAGCGTGGAAATATCCTGAGTGATTTCCTCGCCTTTAGCGAGCGTGCGCAATAGCCGGCGCATGATTTTTCCCGACCGGGTCTTGGGCAGATTTTCTCCGAAACGGATTTCGTCGGGCTTGGCAATCGGGCCGATCTCCTTCGCCACCCAGTCACGCAAAGTATCCGTGATCTGCGCCACTTCTTCGCCATGCGGATATTTGCCTTTCAATACGACAAACGCAATCACCGCCTCACCTTTGATCTCATGCGGCTTGCCAACCACCGCCGCTTCCGCCACCAAAGGATGGGCGACCAATGCCGATTCAATTTCCATCGTGCCCAAGCGATGCCCGGAAACGTTCAACACGTCATCGATACGCCCCATGATCCAGAAGTAACCATCCTTATCGCGGTAAGCGGAATCGCCCGCCAGATAATATTTTCCATGACCGATATCGTCCGGAAAATACGCTTTCTTGAAACGCTCCGGATCACCCCACAGAGTGCGTATTTGTGAAGGGAAAGGCTTTTTAATCACCAGGAAGCCGCCCTTGCCGTTTTCGACCTCGTGACCGGCTTCATCGACAATCGCCGCGAAAATTCCCGGTAACGGAAACGTGCAGGAACCGGGCTTGAGCGCAACTGCGCCCGGTGTGGGCGCGATCATATGGCAGCCGGTTTCCGTCTGCCACCAGGTATCGACAATGGGGCAACGCGACCGCCCTACTTTTTCATAAAACCACATCCAGGCTTCGGGATTGATCGGCTCCCCGACCGAACCCAATAAGCGCAACGACCACAGATCGTACTGCGCGGGCAGATCTCCGCCCAGTTTAATCAACGAGCGGATGGCCGTGGGCGCGGTATAAAAGGTAGTCACTTTATGCTTCTGGATGATTTCCCAGAAACGTCCGGCGTGCGGATAGGTGGGAATTCCCTCGAAAATCACTTGAGTCGCGCCCATCGCCAGCGGTCCGTATGTGACATAGCTATGACCGGTGATCCAGCCGACATCGGCCGTACACCAAAAAATGTCCGTCGGTTTATAGTCAAAAATCCATTGCATGCTAACGATAGCGCCCAGCAAATAACCCGCGCTGGAATGCTGAACACCCTTGGGCTTACCGGTCGATCCGGAGGTATACAGCGTAAACAAAGGATGCTCGGCGTCGACCCATTCCGGCTCGCATTCGCTACCGGCGTTCCGGGTAATCTCATGCCACCAGACATCGCGCGGCGGATTAAACGGAATATCCCCGCCGGTGCGTTGATACACCACGATCAATTGCACCGATGTTATGTCATTCATGCGCATGGCTTCGTCAACGGTCGCCTTGAGCGGATGATGCTTGCCGCCGCGCACCTGCTCATCGGCGGTGATAATCGCTACGGCACCGGCGTCGTGAATGCGCTCGTGCAAGCTTTTGGCCGAAAAACCGCCGAATACCACGGAGTGAATCGCGCCGATACGGGCGCAGGCCTGCATGGCGACCACCGCTTCAATGCGCATCGGCATATAAATAACGACCCGGTCACCTTTCTTGATATTGCGTGCTTTCAATGCATTGGCGAGCTGGCAAACCCGTTGATGGAGATCACGGTAGGTCGACCGTATCACCTCGCCGTCGTCGGACTCAAAAATAATGGCGGTTTTATCCGCCTGAGTTGCCAAATGCCGGTCCAGGCAGTTATAGGAAACGTTTAACTCGCCATCGGCGAACCATTTGTAAAACGGTGCATTGCGCTCATCCAGTATTTGCGTAAAAGGCTTGTGCCAAAGAATCCGCTCTTTCGCCCGCTTAGCCCAGAAATGCTGATAATCCTGCTCCGCTTCCGCACACAAAGCTTGATAGGCCTGAAAGCTGGATACATTGGCCTGACTGGAAAATTCATCAGAGGGCGGAAAAATACGGGTTTCATTTAAAACTGATTCAATCGTCGACATGCACTATCTCCGGTATTCATTCATTCAATACACTGAGACCGAATTGTATCATTGGCTCCAGGCGCCTTATACCTCTTAATTTCGAGCCGGTTAAAAACTGCGCTGCCAAAATATCATCAAACAGGCCGTCCGGAGAATGCCGGTAAAGCACTGAAAATCGCCGGAAATATTACCTCTGGCGAAAGTTTATGTTTCCTATTTCACAAATATTTGTTAAAATACAATCAATAAATTCGATGGGCTTTTTCAGCCCATTTTTTATTTGTGGTGGGGCTATGGTATTAGAGGAATTATTGGAATCGACTCTGCAAGGAATGGGTTACGAGTTGGTTGAAGTGGAACGGCTAGCACACAACAAATTATTAAGAATATTTGTCGACAAAGAGGGCGGTATTAACATCGATGATTGCGTAGCAATCAGCAATCATCTCAGCCGGTTGTTTGCAGTTGAAAACATCGATTACGGCCGGCTGGAAGTGTCAT
This sequence comes from Proteobacteria bacterium ST_bin16, assembly GCA_002083595.1. Classification (GTDB taxonomy): domain Bacteria; phylum Pseudomonadota; class Gammaproteobacteria; order Burkholderiales; family Nitrosomonadaceae; genus Nitrosomonas. The sequence goes on from MSXT01000040.1 coordinate 16,269, forward strand.
CGCCCGGATTAGACAGGCCGTTGCGGAAAGAAGCGGATTTTATCCGTTTCAAAGGAGAAACGGTCAAACTAAAACTGCGCATCCCGATTCAGGGGCAACGGAATTTTGTGGGAGTTTTGCGGGAAATAAATAATGGCATAATAAAACTGGAAAGCGAAGGAAAATTGCTTGATCTTGAATTGAGTAACCTTGGAAAAGCGCGTTTGGTTCCAAAATTGTAGGTATATAGATTTGGCTGGAGGACTATGAGCCGCGAAATTTTACTGTTGGTTGATGCATTGGCACGCGAGAAAGCGGTGGAAAAAGAAATTGTTTTCACTGCGCTGGAGCTCGCATTGGCATCCGCTACGAAAAAACGATTTCAAGAGGATATCGAGACTCGGGTTTCTATTGACAGAGCCACAGGAGATCACCAATCCTTCCGCCGCTGGCTGGTCGTTGAAGATGGCGCCGTGGAAGATCCTGAGCGCCAGATTGCCTTAAGTGATGCGGCAGAAACCGATGCGGATATTCAGGTTGGCAATTTTCTGGAAAAACCGCTGGAACCCATCGAGTTCGGACGTATCGGCGCGCAAGCCGCAAAACAAGTCATTTTCCAGAAAATACGCGACGCCGAACGTGAGCAAACATTGAATGATTTCCTGGAACGCGGAGATTACTTAGTTACCGGCGCGATTAAGCGCATGGAACGTGGCAATGCCATTATCGAATCCGGCAAGATCGAAGCGGAACTCCCTCGCGACCAGATGATACCGAAAGAAAACCTACGTGTCGGTGACCGGGTCCGGGCTTATCTGCATAAAGTGGATCGCGCTGCCAGAGGACCGCAATTAAAGCTCTCGCGCAACTCCCCTGAATTTCTGATGAAATTGTTTGAACTGGAAGTGCCGGAGATTGAGGAAGGTCTGCTGGAAATCAAAGCGGCAGCCCGTGATCCCGGATCGCGCGCGAAGATTGCCGTCAAATCGAACGATCAGCGTGTCGACCCAATTGGCACCTGTGTCGGCATGCGTGGCTCCAGAGTTCAGGCGGTCATCAGTGAACTGGCCGGTGAACGCGTTGATATCGTGCTGTGGTCGGACGATCCCGCAACTTTTATCATCAATGCGCTGGCGCCCGCAGAAATCAGCAGTATCATGGTCGACGAAGAAAAGCACAGCATGGACATCGTGGTCGATGATGATAATCTGGCGCAAGCCATCGGCCGCGGCGGGCAAAATGTGCGCTTGGCTTCCGAATTGACCGGCTGGGAACTTAACATCATGACGGTGGAAGAATCCAAAACCAAGCATGAGCAAGAATCATCGCAAATCTGCCAGCTCTTTATGCAGAAACTCGATGTCGACGAAGAAATCGCAGAAATTCTTGTCCAAGAAGGCTTCGTTACGCTGGAAGAAGTGGCTTACGTGCCACTGAACGAGATGCTGGAAATCGAATCCTTGGATGAAGAAACGGTCACCGAGATCCGCAATCGTGCGCGTAACGTGTTGCTCACGGATGCCATTGCGAGTGAAGAAAAAGTTGAACATGTCGCGGAAGATTTGCTTGCCATAGAAGGTATGGATATTAATATCGTGCGCGAGCTGGCGGCAAAAGGTATTAATACACAGTCCGATTTAGCCGATCTGGCCGCCGATGATCTGGTTGAGATAACCGGTATTGATATTGAACGTGCAAATCAATTAATTATCAAAGCACGTGAACCATGGTTTACTTGATTTAAACACCCGGTTAGTAATAAATTAACCGGGCTGTTGTTTATTTCCGGAAGCCTGCTTGTCGTTTTGTTTGTTGAAGGGTTATAAATGGCTCAAATGAGTGTGGAACAATTTGCTAATGAACTGGGTTTGTTACCGGCAGTTTTGCTGGAACAACTTAAAGCTGCCGGCGTAAAAAAAACGCTGGTGGAAGACAGTTTAACCGAGCAAGATAAAGCGCAGTTACTGGATTATCTAAGAAAAACTCATGGCACCACTGAGACCCGCAGCAAAGTCACGTTAACACGCCGCCAAACTTCCGAAATAAGAAAATCCGATAGCACGGGCCGGGCACGGACGATTCAAGTGGAAGTCAGAAAAAGACGCGTACTGACAAAACCTGACATGCCGGCTGAAGCTGAAACTGCCCAAGAAACCGCCAAGCCGCTGGAGGACGTCAGTCCGCCGAGCAAGGAACCGGTCTCCATCATTGATGCGGAACAGCTGGCTCTGCGCAGCGAAGAGGCGCGCAAGCAAGCGGAATTGATGGCGCGCCAGGCTGAAGAGATTAAACAGAAAAGAGCGCGCAAGAAACCCGAGTCTGGCAATAAAACCCTAACAGAACCGGAAAAAGCCACTGAGGCTGAAGCAGCAGCCCCAACAGCAATCAAACCGGGACCGGCAACACCCTCAGAAGCGGAAATCAGCAGTCCGTCAACCACCGCTAAGAAAACCGAGACCGAACAATCCGCAGATGGCACTCAGGCCGCTTCGACCGACGGAACGCTGCACAAACCAGCGGTAAAACCGGAAGAAAAAGTCGAGAAAAAGAAGAAACAAACCAAGCAGCAAGTGGTCTGGAAAGATGAAACCACTAAAAAACGCGGTGTCAAAACCCGCGGCGATCTCACCAACGGTCAACAAGGCTGGCGCACACGCAGAGATAAACATAGCAAACCGGCGCATGCCGAAGAGCAGAATATGCACGCTTTTTCCGCACCGACAGAACCGATCGTGCGCGAAATCATGGTTCCCGAAACCATTTCTGTAGGCGCTCTTGCACAAAAAATGTCGGTAAAAGCCGCCGATGTCATCAAAGTATTGATGAAGATGGGTAGCATGGTGACCATCAATCAAATGCTGGATCAGGATACAGCCATGATTGTCGTCGAAGAAATGGGCCATATCGCCAAATATGCCGAGATCGATAATCCCGAGAATTTTCTTGCCGATCACGAATCCTCCACCGGTGAAGCTGAATCGCTCCCGCGGGCACCTGTGGTCACTGTTATGGGGCACGTGGATCACGGTAAAACTTCATTATTGGACTATATTCGCCGCACCCGTGTCGCCGGTGGTGAAGCGGGCGGAATCACCCAGCACATCGGCGCTTATCATGTGGAAACCGATCACGGCATGATCACCTTTCTCGATACCCCGGGGCATGAAGCCTTTACGGCCATGCGTGCACGTGGCACCAAGATCACGGATATCGTTATTCTTGTCGTCGCTGCGGATGACGGCGTCATGCCGCAAACCATCGAAGCCGTTCACCATGCCAAAGCAGCCAAGATCCCCATCATTGTAGCCGTCAATAAAATCGACAAACCCGAAGCCAATCCCGAACGGATCCGGCACGAACTAGTTGCGCACGAAGTAGTCCCGGAAGATTGGGGCGGCGATACGATGTTTGTCGAGGTATCGGCCAAAACAGGTCAAGGCATTGATAGCCTGCTGGAAAGCATATTGCTGCAAGCCGAAGTGCTGGAACTGAAAGCACCGGTCAAAACCGCTGCAAAAGGCGTCGTGATCGAATCACGGCTGGATAAAGGCCGCGGGCCAGTCGCAACCATACTGGTGCAATCCGGAACGCTGAATCGCGGCGATGTGATATTGGCTGGCGCGGTTTTTGGCAAAGTGCGCGGCATGAATGACGAAAATGGTAAAGCGATTAAACAGGCGGGAACATCCATTCCGGTCGAAATTCAAGGGTTATCCGAGGTACCTGAAGCCGGCGAAACCGTGCTGGTACTCGATGACGAGCGGAAAGCACGGGAAATCGCACTGTTCCGGCAAGGTAAATACCGTGATGTGAAGCTTGCCAAGCAACAAGCCGCAAAACTTGAGAATGTTTTTGACCAGCAAGAAGATGTCAAAATCCTATCCTTGATCATCAAAGCCGATGTGCAAGGTTCTTGCGAAGCCTTGGCTTACGCGCTGCAGAAAATTTCAACGGACGAAGTCAAAGTCAATATCATCCACAGTGGCGTGGGCGCGATTATCGAGTCCGATGTCAATCTGTCATTGGCATCCAAAGCCGTCATTATTGGCTTTAATGTCCGTGCGGATGCAAGCGCGCGCAAATTGATCGGTTCCAGTGGCGTCGATGTGCGTTACTACAATATTATTTACGAAGCGGTTGATGAAATTAAAGCGGCACTTTCCGGCATGATGTCGCCCGATCGCAAGGAAAGCATCATCGGTCTTGTCGATATCCGTGAAATTTATCGCATTCCTAAAGTGGGCGTGGTTGCCGGATGTTATGTGCTCGATGGCATCGTCAAAAGAAGCTCACTCGTCAGAGTGTTGCGCGATGGCCTGGTAATCCACAGCTGCGAACTCGATTCGCTGAAACGCTTCAAAGATGATGCCAAAGAAGTCCGGGAAGGGTTTGAATGCGGCTTATCGTTAAAAAATTTCAATGATATTCAGGTCGGCGATCAACTGGAAATTTATGAAATTGTCGAGACCGCACGGTCTCTATAATCAGTACCCTGATTCGCAATAGCCTATATGCCCAAAGATTTTTCCCGCACCCTGCGTGTTGCCGACCAAATACAACGGGAATTGGCGGATTTGGTACAAAATGAAATCAAAGATCCGCGTGTACGGCAAATCACGATCACGGCCGTCGAAGTGACTCGCGATTATAGTAATGCCAAAGTCTTTTACACCACGTTATGCAATGCAGAAGAAAATGTACTGGTGGAAAAAGGCTTGGAACATGCCAAGGGTTTTTTGCGTACCCATCTCGCTCACCGGATGAAATTAAGAATCACGCCGCAACTCCACTTTGTTTTTGATGCATCGGTTGAGCGCGGCGTGCGTCTATCCAAATTAATCGACGAAGCCATCGCGCAAGACAAAGCAACGCATCATCTCGATCCGGATACCTGAACAAACCGGTTGACCACCGCATTGATAAAACCTCCGCACTCATTTGACTAAACCAGCGAAACGCAATATCAGCGGCGTCCTGTTATTGGATAAACCGCTCAATATTTCATCCAACAAAGCCATCCAGATCGCCAAGCATCTTTTCTCCGCAACCAAATGCGGACATACCGGCACATTGGATCCCCTGGCAACCGGATTGCTTCCGATCTGTTTTGGCGAAGCCACCAAGTTCTCATCAGTACTGCTGGGTGCCAATAAAACCTACGAAACAACCCTGAAACTCGGTTTCATGAGCACCACGGGGGATGCGGAAGGCGAAATCAATCAAGTGGCGGCCACACTTCAAAATCCAACTTTTTCCGCATGCGAACAAGTCATACAGGATTTTACCGGTCCTATCATGCAGACCCCGCCCATGTACAGCGCACTGAAACATCAAGGAAAACCGCTGTATGCCTATGCCAGAAGCGGTGAAATCATTGAACGGCAAACGCGCGAAATCATTATTCACGGAATACAAATCCAGTCATTGCTGCACAATGAATTGCAATTGAATATTCAATGCGGCACCGGTACTTACATCCGGACACTGGCGGAAGATATCGGCAAGGCGCTGGGATGCGGCGGCGCATACCTGCTGAGTTTGCGCCGTACCGCTATCGACTGTTTCCAGGTTACTCAAGCACACACGCTATCGGCGCTGGAGGAAATGAACGCTACCGAGAGAGATGCGTGTTTACTGCCGATCGATTGTTTATTGCAAGCATTCCCGGCAATAACCCTAGACGATCAGTCGGCATTACTGCTGCAACAAGGCCGCACCCTGGAATGTCAACCGGATGGCAACGCTATGCTGGCCGGAGAAGTCATACGCTTATATAACCGGCAACACTTCATGGGGCTTGGCGAAATCACCGCTAAGCAGGAAATAATGGCAAAGCGTTTATTGTCGAATAGTTATTGGTCTGAAATGGCGGTATAAATTCGCGTTCGGAACGAATTCTCCTGGAAATTGCCGGATCGCTGCATCACCTTTGATCGCGCTCATGCACACACCTCACAAACGTACTCTCTAACTTCCAAGACATCATGCAGTCGGCTTCAATCATGTCTCTAAACGCCGCACCGGCAAGAGCATTCCAATTATCCTACAAATATAACTCATTAATTTTAGGCAAAAATAAGCATACCCTTTATAGCAATAAGATCTCTCAAAGTACATAATCGAAAGCGCCCGGGTTTGGAATGACTAATACTTTCATGATGAAAACTCTGAATCCAGGAGATTAATACAACAAATCTGCAATATAAAAAGGAGCAGAAACATGATACTAAGAAAACTAGCAATATCCATTATTGCAACGGGTGCTCTCGTCTTTGGAAGCGGTGTTCAAGCAAATACCTACTCATTCGGCCAGCTACTATCCGGTGGCGGTCCTGCGAATGTTCACTTTGCCGATCTGAGTGCTACCGATGATGGCGGAGGAAACTGGACATTTACACTGACCACTTTAGATTTAAATGCAATCTTTGGTACCGATTCATTCATAGGCTCAATGGCAGTGGTAGGCACGAAACCTTCGTCCAGTTCAACCGATTTAGGTGGAGGTGTAACTGTGGTCGATCCAGCCAATGGTGGCGGCCCAGGTGGAAGTTTTAATTTCCGTTACGATTTTGGTAGTGGCGGAGCATCGGACAGACTGACAGCCAATGAATCAGTAACTTGGCATGTGGGTGGTTTAGGATCCGATCCTTTACCGATTAATGGTCAATTAGCGCTGCACGTTCAAGCCACATCATTTTCACCGGATTCCGCTTGGTACGTTTCACCCGTTCCAGAACCTGAAACCTATGCGATGTTGCTGATCGGATTGGGATTACTCGGTACGGCCATCCGCCGCAAAAAGTAAAGTCGATGTGGAATCTGACCTTACTTAAAACAATCCCGCTCAAGTAGCGGGATTGTTCTTCATGACACCAAAACAGCGTGGTCTTTTGACTGTTCCGGTCACACTGGCTCAAGCCGAGCCGAGATTGAAATCAAGCATTGCGCTACCGTTATATTGCTGCAAGTTACGCTCGGCAATACGCAATTTATGCAACAGAATGGTCAGTTGCGAATAAAACTCGTCGTTGGCAATCAATTGTTGCCATTCATCGCCATCCGGATCATCCTCGTCGAGATTACGCCAGAAGAGATTGCAGAAGGTATTGAATGGAACCGGCTGACCGGCGATCAAATCCGCTTTTGTTTTATGATTAATCCACCGTTGCCGCCTTTTGATCAAATCTTCCGCGCCAGCGCACACAACAACCGACAGATAAGCGTATAAGTCCGTGGTGCTGCGAATGCTCTGAAGTTCGGGAAATTTTCTTGTGTTGATGGCTTTGGCAATCAATTCCTGCAACGCCATAGTAGAAACCTTAAGACTTACACCCGTTTGTAATACGTAAATTTTATCGAGGTACATAGGTCATCAAAAATAAAGTAAGAAGCCGTAACCAATGAACCATTCGATTAATAATCGGGATTAAGGTTCACTGGTACGTAATTTCTTTGATAATAAAGCTTTCTATTCGATTTCACCACTGCATCCGATCCGGTTAAGCAGCGCTGCAATTTCAGCAAACAACCATTGTTATCATTTGCATCCAAGACACGGACACCTGCCACTCTTGCCATCAAAACTGAAGTAATGACGGTACGTACAATTTCAAGTACCGGCGAGTGTGTTCCTGCCATCAGCATGCACGATTAATCCGCCGCCTGCCGGGAGGAATCGGCAAGACAAGCGATTACCTCGTCATCGCTCACTTGGGGAAAATCCGTATAAAACTGCCCGACGGCATAAAAATCATCGGGCGCTGACAAACAGACAATGCGACCCGCTTTGCCCTGCAATTTCTTCAGTGTTTCCCGCGGCGCCACCGGCACAGCACAGATCAATTCCGCCGTTTTTTGATTGCGCAAGGCATGCAGTGCGGCAATCATGGTTGAACCGGTAGCCAATCCGTCATCAACGACAATCACGATGCGCCCTGCTGGATCTATCGGTGCGCGCTCGGGCGTATAGCGCGCGCGCCGTTGCCGGATGGTTTCCAATTGCACCGATACTTCCTGATCGATGTACGCTTGATCCGCACCGGCTCGCGCGGCATATTCCGTCAAATACACCCAGCCGCTTTCGTCGACGGAACCGATTGCATATTCCGGGTTACCGGGAGCACGTAATTTGCGCACCAGCACCACATCCAGTTCGCCGTTCAGCCGCTGCGCAATCGCCTTGGCCATCGGCACCGCCCCACGCGGGATAGCGAGTACCAGTGGATTTTTATCGCGATATCCGGACAATGCATCCACCAGCTTCCCGGCTGCTGCCATGCGGTCGGCGAAAATCATGCTGCGCTCCTTATCGTCATTAAGATAGAACGTCGATGCGAGATCGATTGGCGCTTTGAATCTCCAGAGAATCTGTCGATTTCCCCGAAGATGGCGGCATTATCGGACTTGTGTTCGGCATACAAAGCCCTCTTGCGCTTCGCACGCACGGCTTACTATTTGATCAATCGCAACGATCGTTCAGATTGATACCTTTCTTCCGGCAAAAATACTACAATAAAACTACATTTTTATAAAGTGATTAAAAAATGAGCTCATCGTATTTCGAACACGATGCCGACATCGGGATTATCGGCCGCGGCCTGACCATCGAACAATCGTTTGAAGCTGCGGCGCATGCGGTCTTCGCGATTATCACCAATATTGCGGCGGTGCAACCCGTGATCGTACTTACGCTTGAATTTGAAGAATCCGATCCTGAGCTGGCGCTGGTGGTCTGGCTTAACCTCATTTTAGGAAAAGCGCGCGAGTTCGGCATGGTATTGAGTCATTTTTATATCCAGCGTCAAGGCGATCATTGGCATGCCAAAGTAGCCGGAGAAAAATGGCGCGACGGCTTGGAACGCGGCGTGGAAGTCAAAGGCGCAACACTGACCATGCTCGCGGTGAAACAAACCGGTCCGATATGGGAATCCCGTTGCGTGGTGGACGTATGAATCTACAACAATTACAACAGCTGCACACTTATCTTTGGACGCTGCCTCAGGCATCTGGCGATAAACGCGCGGAAGTCCTGCTGTACGGCAGTGCGCCTTTGCTCGCCAGCATGGACGACAAGGTGCTGGAGCAAATCGCCCATGTCGCCGCATTGCCCGGTTTGGTTGGCGCGGCGATGACCATGCCGGATGCGCATTGGGGTTACGGCTTCCCCATCGGCGGCGTGGCGGCATTCGATGCCGAACAGGGTGGCATTATTTCAGCCGGTGGTGTCGGTTTCGATATTTCCTGCGGCATCCGCTGCCTGTGCAGCAATCTCGATGTGCGCGATGCAGCGCCCTACTTCAATCAACTGGCCGACCGGTTGTTCGCCACGATCCCCGCAGGCGTCGGCGAAGAAGGCCATATCAATCTCAACCCGAAACAACTCGATCAAGTGTTGCTGGGCGGCGCACAATGGGCGGTGAAACAGGGCTACGGCGATGCCGCGGATCTGGATTATGTGGAGGAAAACGGTTGTGTCTCCGGCGCGGTGCCGGGCAACGTATCCGAGCTGGCGAAAAAACGCCAACGCGGCGAAATGGGTACATTGGGTTCCGGCAATCATTATTTGGAAGTACAAGTCGTGGAACGCATTTACGACAACGTTACGGCGCAGGCTTTCGGTCTGCGCAAAGGCCAACTGGTAATTTCCATTCACTGCGGTTCGCGCGGACTCGGTCATCAGATCGGCACCGATTACCTGGTGACGCTGGCTAAGGCGGCTAGTCGTCTCGGCATCCACCTGCCCGACCGGGAATTGGCTTGCGCCCCGGTCAAATCGCCGGAAGGCCAGCAATACCTCGGCGCGATGAATGCCGCGATCAACTGCGCACTGGCCAACCGGCAAATTCTGACGCATCTGACCCGCGACACATTCGCCGAAGTCTATTCCCAAGCCTCATTGGAAACGCTGTTCGACATCTCGCACAACACCTGCAAGAAAGAACAGCACGAAGTGGACGGCAGAACCCGCTGGCTACACGTGCACCGCAAAGGCGCCACGCGCGCTTTTGCACCCGAACATCCCAGATTGCCGGCGCGATACCGTGACGTAGGGCAACCGGTCATCATTGGCGGCAGCATGGGCACCGGCTCGTATATTCTCGCTGGCACTAGCAGCAATCAGGCCTTTGCTTCGTGCAGCCACGGCGCGGGCCGCGCCATGAGCCGTAACCAAGCATTGAAACACTGGGATGGCCGGACCTTGATCAATGATCTCGAACGGCAAGGCATCCTGATCCGCACCCGTTCGATGCGCGGCACGGCGGAAGAAGCGCCGGGTGCTTACAAGGATGTCGATCAGGTAGCCGAGGTCACGGAACAAGCGGGACTGGCGCGCAGAATCGCCTTTCTGCGCCCTAAAGTATGTATCAAAGGATAGTTGTTACCGGAAACGTTTAACTCAATTCAATAGGAGGAAAATTTCATGGAAGTCATACTGCAAATCACCACGCGCGATATCCCCCACTCCGAAGCGCTCGAAAGTCATATCCGCGAAAAAGCGGAAAAACTGGAGAAGTTTTATCCGCACATCACCAGCTGCCGGATCGTCGTCGAACTTCCACACAAACACCACCATCAAGGCCGGATGTTTGACGTGCACATCGACATGACGGTACCCGGCAGCGAAATCGTGGTCAATCGTGTTGCCAATGAAGATGTTTACGTCGCCGTGCGCGATGCTTTCGATGCCGCCAAACGTCAACTGGAAGATCACGCCCGCAAATGACGCGGCGAAAAAATGCCAGCGGATCTCATGACGGAAACGCTTGACAAAATTATCAGAGCGCGCAAGATGAAATGGATGTTCAATCTTTCACGGACGCATGGCTGACCGTGAAAGGATAAAAAAATGACTTCTCATTCAAACTGAAACAGTTGCAGCAGAAGGAGGAATTTATCATGAGCATAAAAAACACACACCCTGGTTATCATCAAATTACGCGGCATGACGGTGTTTTCCAGGAACAAATTCACGATGCTTATCAAATCAAAGACAAGCTTCCCGAACCCACCGTTTGTCCACTATGTAGCGCGGTATTTCATAAAGGCCGGTGGCAATGGCTTGCTGCGCCGGTCAATGCCCATCAGCATAACTGTCCGGCCTGCCAGCGTATTCATGACCAGTATCCGGCTGGATTCCTGACCTTGCACGGTGATTTCTTCTACGCACACCGGGATGAAATCATGCATTTGGTACAGCACGTTGAGAAAAAGGAAAAAACCGGACACCCGCTCAAGCGGATCATGGCGATGGAGATAAAAGATCACGAGGTGCTGATTACCACAACCGACATTCACCTCGCGCGCGGTATCGGTGAAGCCATCCACGATGCGTACCAGGGTGAGCTGGAGTTTCACTATAACGCAGCAGAAAATTTGTTGCGCGTGCATTGGTCACGTTGAACCGTGAATTTAGCCGTTTTTCCATAACAACCAGAAAGGAGAAATCAAATGTCTGTCGGTGAAATTTGCAATCGTGAAGTTATTGTTATCCAACGGGATGCAACCATTGTGGAAGCTGCCAAACTGATGCGCCAGTTTCATGTCGGCGCCGTCATCGTGGTTGAAAAGCGTGACGGCCGCCAGATTCCGGTCGGCGTTGTCACGGATCGCGATCTGGTGGTGGAAGTTGTGGCGACTGAATTAGATGCCGCCGTGATCACCGTTGGCGACATTATGGCGACGGAAGTATTTACCATTAAGGAAAGCACCGCATCGCATGAAGCCATCGAATTCATGCGCCGCAAAACCATCCGGCGTTTGCCGGTCGTGGATGAATCGGGGGAATTGACCGGTATCCTGACGCTGGACGATGCGCTGCAATTATTATCGGAAGAGTTGCTCGATCTCGCCAAACTGGTCCGGTACGAGCAAAAGAAAGAAACGCGGCATCGTCCATGATGTTCTAGTTTTACCAGTAACCGGCACGACAAAGCCGGTTACCTGAAACAAGGCCAGCGGATCTCACTTGAATTCCTGGTTAAGCGCTCAAATATTCCAAGAGAATATTAAAACCGCCTTACATTCTGAAGGATGAGCCGCTATGGAACCACTCGCCACAAATCCATTCGAGTTGCCTGCCAATGTCATTGCATTGGTGCCGATGCGCAACGTGGTGTTATTTCCGCACGTACTGATGCCCATTACGGTCGGCCGGGTGCGATCCATCGCCACCATTGAGCACGCACTGCAATCCAAAACGCCGATCGGCATCGTGCTGCAAAAAGATGCTGCTGTCGACAATCCGGGATTGGAAGCACTGTGCAGCACCGGCACTATCGCCAATATCGTGCGGCATATGACATCCGACGACAAAACACATCACGTCGTTTGCCAGGGTATGGAACGTTTCCAGATCGAAGAATTGATCGAGGGATACCCGTTCATCGCCGCGCGCATAAAGCGCATTGAGGAATCGGCGCCCATCACCACACAAACCGAAGCGCTAGCACTGCAATTGCGCGAACGCGCCACGCCATTGATTTTATCGCTATTGCCCGGCGTACCGGCGGAGCTTGCGCACGCTTTGCAAGCCACACGCGCGCCTTCCGATCTGGCCGACATTACCGCAAGCCTGCTCGATACCGAAGTGAGCGAAAAACAAATGCTGCTCGAAACCATCGATACCGAGGAACGGCTGCAAAAAGTGCTGCACATCCTGTCGCGCCGTATCGAAGTGTTGCGCTTGTCGCAAGAAATTGGCGAGCGCACCAAAGAACAAATGGAAGACCGCGAGCGTAAATACCTGCTGCGCGAACAATTGAAAGCGATTCAGAAAGAACTCGGCGAAGACGGCGACAACGATCAAGAAATCACGCAACTGGACGAAGCCATCGCCAATGCCGGCATGCCGGGCGATATCGAAGCGCAAACGCGCAAGGAATTGCACCGCTTGCAACGCATGCCGGGCGCTTCGAGTGAATTCTCGATGCTGCATACTTATCTGGAATGGATGACCGAGTTGCCGTGGCGTCTGCCTGAGGAGGCGCCGATCGACCTGAATAGCGCGCGGCAGATTCTGGAAGCGGATCATTTCGGGCTGGAGCGTATCAAGCAACGCATCATCGAATTCCTCGCGGTGCAGAAATTGAAACCGCAAGGCCGGGCGCCGATTCTGTGTTTTGTCGGACCGCCCGGTGTCGGCAAAACATCGTTAGGCCAAAGCATCGCGCGCGCATTGCAGCGTTCGTTTGTACGCGTTTCATTGGGCGGCGTGCACGACGAAGCCGAAATGCGCGGTCACCGCCGCACCTACGTCGGCGCGATGCCGGGCAACATCGTGCAAGGATTACGCAAAGCGGGCGCGCGTAACTGCGTCATGATGCTCGACGAGATCGACAAAATGTCTGCCAGCATGCAAGGCGCCCCCTCCGCCGCCTTGCTGGAAATTCTCGATCCGGAGCAGAATTCGACGTTTCGCGATAATTATCTCGGTGTGCCGTTCGACTTAAGCCGAGTAATTTTCATCGCCACCGCGAATGTAATCGACAACGTGCCGCCGCCGGTGCGCGATCGTATGGAAATTATCGATCTCCCCGGCTACACGCAGGAGGAGAAACTGCAAATCGCTTTGCGGTATTTAGTGCAGCGTCAAAGTGAAGCGAACGGCTTACGCGAGGAACAGTGCACGCTCACACCCGAGGCGCTGCAAAGCATTGTGGCCAACTACACCCGTGAAGCCGGTGTGCGTCAGTTCGAGCGGGAAATCGGCCGGGTCATGCGGAACGTGGCCCTGCGCATTGCGGAAGGCAAACAACAGCAAGTGCGAATCGACGTGAGCGATTTGGATGCGATCCTGGGCGCGGAAAAATTTGAACACGAACTCGCGCTGCATACCGACTTACCCGGTGTCGCCACCGGTCTGGCCTGGACACCGGTGGGCGGCGATATTCTGTTCATCGAAGCCACACGCATCAATGGCAGTGGAAGACTGATTTTGACCGGTCAGCTCGGCGATGTCATGAAGGAAAGCGCGCAAGCCGCGCTCACGCTGGTCAAAGCGCGCGCCAGCGATCTCAATATCCCGTTAGCGCTGTTTGACGGTGTCGATGTGCACATGCACGTTCCGGCAGGCGCGATTCCCAAAGACGGACCGAGCGCGGGTGTAGCGATGTTCATCGCGCTCGCTTCGCTTTTCACCAACCGCCCGGTGCGCCACGATGTCGCCATGACCGGTGAAATCAGTTTGCGCGGCTTGGTATTGCCAGTCGGCGGCATCAAGGAAAAAATACTCGCGGCGCAGCGTGCCGGTATTCAAACCGTGTTGTTGCCTGCGCGTAACCAAAAAGATCTGCGAGATGTTCCGGAAGCAACGCGCATGGCGATGCAGTTTGTTTTACTGGAAACCGCCGACGATGCCATGCAAGCGGCATTGCATCAAACCGCCAACCCGATGCCAGCGGCGGGATTCAAGCTTGTTTGAACAGGCATTACCAGAACATGGGGAGCCATTCCGGATGATCATGCGCATCAAACCACCATCCATGAATTTCTAGGCATTTTGCTTAGAGAAAGATAAGCGATGCGCTTATATATTTATGCCGCCAACCGTTCCAAAATACCAAAGCGGTAGTTAAATACAAAAAATAAAGCTAAATAAAGCGGCAATTTGCCGCATTGTAGTTTCCTCCCTGTCCAGTTACAGTGAATCACCGGAAGCCAGTTCAATGTGTCTGTTATATGGTTGTCACATTGTCTTGCTATCCTGGAAATATCGCCTAATATGAGGAGTAAATTCAAATGATGCATGCTGAAACTCTCGATAACTTTAACGCCATTAGTCATCTTTACAAACAAAAAAACAATTGTTCCTTCTATGAATCGGGTCAATTGCGGCGCGCGAAAATGCATGCCGCGCAGCTCATTGGTGCAATCGATACCGAGCAAATGCTGCCCCCGGTTTTGTATCAACTGCTCGAAGCCAGTCTTGTTCTGGAAACGACCGATTGCAAGCTGCTTGCTGCCCACCTGAAAAGAACGCCCGCCACCATTCGCAGTGAATTTAAAAGCATCTGCGAAATTCTTGGTTCGGCTGAAAACACGCGGAATGACCGTCGCTTTAACAGCCGAGAAAATAAAAGCGCTGTCAATATCTAAGTATTTACTTAGTTAAAAATAAGTATTTTCTTACTTATTTTTTAAAAAAACTTCACTAAGATAATCAATTGATAAAGGTCTTTATCAATCTCATCTTTCAGTACGAATAAATATCCTGCTAAAGGAGGATTATCAAATGCCAAGCAAAGTCAGCGAAGGAGAAACCAAGAAATCCGGCACAAGGTTATCAAAAAGCGAAGAGCGGATACTCGCAAATCAGGTCTTGAATCCAGCAAAACCGGCTGATCGCCAGGAAATGATCGCCACCGCGGCTTATTTCCGGGCTGAGAAGCGCGGCTTCACGGGCAATGAGACAGATGCCCTGCATGATTGGCTTGAAGCTGAGCGGGAAGTCGATAATGAGCTGGATATATTTGATAGCGGCAGCATAGATTTTCAATTTCTCACCATTAAAGAATAATCCTTAGTCAGGGAGTAAAAATCATGTCAAGAATTGTCCGCCATTCTCCACTGCCCGGCGATTTAGCGCGCTTCGATCCCTTCATGAACCTGGACGATTGGTTCAAAGGATTCGGATTACGTTCATTTCCCGGCGAAACGGAAACCACGTCGCTGATCAGGATCGATGTCAAAGAAAACGATAAAACCTATACCGTCCGCGCCGAAATCCCCGGCGCCAATAAAGATGACATTAAGGTGCAAGTCGACGGCAACCGGGTTTCCATCAGTGCCGAAACAAAAAAAGAAAAAGAAGAAAAAGAAGGTGACCGGGTGATTTGCCGCGAATGCTATCAAGGCTCCAGCTACCGGAGCTTCACCTTGCACAGTGCGGTTGATGAATCAAAAACGGAAGCCAAGTATAAAGACGGCATACTCGAACTGACACTGCCCAAGGTGAATGGATCGGGCGCCAGAAAAATAGCCATCAAATAACCGTAACCGCTTGCAACAGCGGAGATTATTCCTCGTCGCATTGAATTACCGATACCACAAAACCCTGCGGCCAGCTGTAACCGGCTGCGGGGTTTTTCCGGTGATATTCGCACCCAAGTCAACCAAGTGCCGCAGTTTTTGTCTTCTATGCAGCATTGTATTGCCGCATAATACGCTGAACCCGAAGATTAACTGGATAGGTAAAAGGAAAATTCATGATTAAAGCGTATGCGGCATTTGAACCTGGTGGAAAACTCCAGCCTTTTGAATACGATCCCGGTGCATTGGACGATCACGATGTTGAAATCGCGGTCGAGCATTGCGGCATTTGCCATAGCGATTTAAGCATGCTGCACAATGACTGGGGAATCACCCAATATCCCTTCGTGCCGGGACATGAAATCATCGGCACCATTGCGGCCAAAGGTGCGCATGTCAATAATCTATCAGTAGGCCAGCGTGTCGGCCTGGGCTGGCATGCCGGTTACTGCATGACGTGCCACAGCTGTTTGTCCGGCGACCATAATCTCTGCGCGCAGCCGGAATCCACCATCGTAGGCCACCACGGCGGTTTTGCCGACAAAGTACGCGCCAAGGCGGTCAGTGTTGTCGCATTGCCCGATGGCCTCAACGCACAAAACGCGGGTCCGCTGTTCTGCGGCGGAATCACCGTTTTCAATCCGCTGCTGCAATACAACGTTTCGCCCACGGCCCAAGTCGCCGTCATCGGTATTGGCGGTTTAGGGCATATCGCACTGCAATTTCTGCGTGCATGGGGTTGCCGGGTAACAGCTTTCACTTCGAGTGAAGACAAAAAGAAGGAAGCGCTGGCGATGGGCGCGCACGATGTGCTGGACACGAAAAAACCAAGCGAACTGGCTGCCGCAGCTGGCCGCTTTGATTTGATTTTAACCACCGTCAATGTCAAACTGGATTGGAATGCCTATATCGCCACTCTGCGTCCCAAAGGCCGTTTGCATTTTCTCGGCGTGCCGCTTGAACCGCTGGATATCAATGTATTCCCGCTGATCGCCAATCAATGCTCGGTGTCGGGTTCCCCCGTCGGCAGTCCCGCCGGTATCGCGACCATGCTGCGTTTTGCCGTGCAACACAAGATCGAACCGGTCACTGAAGTTTTCCGTTTTGATCAAGTCAATGAAGCGCTGGCCAGATTGGCAAGCGGTCAGGCGAAATACCGCATTGTATTAAGTCACCCGTAACCGGAGATTTTGCCTGGCTGTTGTCAGGCAAAATTTTCATGCTCACTTCATTCCATTTTTGCCAGATGAGCAGCAGAAAACTGATCGCTGAATAGGAACTTTGGCATTTTTCCGGGAACTTTCCAGCGCCAATCCACTCCATCCAAACTGTTAATTTTTGCTTGCCGATAAACATTTAGCGGAGCGGTCGTTAGTCAATCATTTATAATAGCGCGCATTTTTCAATCCGGTATTTCCCCGATTCGCCCGTTACGCATAAATCCAATACATCAGACCCTAACACTTCAATTCAGCAGATTTGAAACCGCTTGCCGTTAAGAACGGCTGGTTTCATTAGTGAAAAATTCAATTTATGATGCATATCTCACATAAAAAAGAAATCCGTTCGCATACTTCATTGCGCGGTTGGGCAGCCATGATGGTTGTCTTCGTTCATTTTCGATACTATTTGCATTCATCGATAGATCCCGATGAAATCACCCTGTATTTTTACAAAGGCTACCTCTGGGTTGATTTCTTCTTCATTCTCAGTGGATTCGTCATGGCCTATGTGTATGACATCGAACATCCCAGACGTTATAGCGTACGTGACACTTTGCATTATCTGATTGCCCGGATTGCTAGAATTTATCCCTTGCATTTCATTACATTGGTGGCAACCATACTTTTCTTTACGCTGCTGGCACTGATCAACTGGGGATTGGGAAAAGAAGCCTGCTGCTTGTTCGATGACTCCTTACGCACACCCGAATCACTAGCCGCCAACCTGTTTCTGATCCACTCGTGGGGCATGTTTGATTGGGTCACCTGGAATTTCCCCTCATGGTCGCTGAGCGCGGAATTTTTTTGCTATTTGCTCTTTGCCGCGCTTCTGACCATCAATGGCGATAACCGCAAGCATGTTGCTGTTCTTAGCACGTAACACGGTTTCTGCTTTGCCGGACAGATACCTGACGTGTATTCAGATTGTTGCCTCTATCACACTGTTCCTTTCGCTCCACTTTGGTGTAACCGATGTTCTGGTAATTGGCTTGATGGCCTTGATCGTGTTGGTGACCTGGGAAGATCGCGGCTATCTATGCACCTGCCTCGATACGCGCGGCCTGCATACGATTGGGGTATTGTCATTCTCTATTTATATGTGGCATTACCTGGTCCAGTTTGTTGCAAAACAGGATTGGGAAAGCATCACCGGGCTACCCGTGGAAAGTAGCGTAACGGGATCCATACTATTTGTGGCAGGCATGTTCGGTTCGGCTATTTCGATCGCGATCTGGAGCTACCGGCACCTGGAAATGCCTACGCGTAAATGGATCAACTTCCGCCTGACCGGCTTGCTGGAAGCCAAATCCGCACCCGGCTGGCAACTGGCGTGGATACCGGGAGAGAGAAGAAGATAAACAGGCGCTGTTGTGGTGAAAATGGGTTTGAAGGGCCGCACCAAAATCATTGAGCGGCAACAACACTCGCATTCCGGTTCACATCCTGAATACGCTCGACGATTTGCCGGCTCAATGCATCGCCAAAAACACCGGCCACGCCGAGCTCGTGATAATGGTTAAACGGTGTCTCGAAAATCACGCGCGGTTCCATAACGCCGTTTTTCACCAGATACTCGACGATCTCATTCAAGAAAGTCATTTGATCGGCATTCAAACTAGGTTGTTGCGCTAAAAAACCGGCAAAAACAGCTTTAGCGGCATTGCGATTCAACCCGACGACCGAGCGCACCAGCTTGCCCAGCGGCTCTTCACCATAAATGTGGGCATACTTCTCTTTGGGGATTGGGCCATTCTCAGCGAACAAAATGGTTTCCAACGCGGCAATGTCGGTTGGCGTAATCGGTTCGTTATTTCTCAAGCGGCGAATCGTGACGTGATCCTGATGTTCGCGAATGAAGCGCTGCACGCGGTCACGATAGTTTTGCAAATTCGGATCGCGCCGCACGATCTTGTATTCTGCTTGATCTTCTTTGAGCAATTTATCGGTGAAATGAGTATACACATCCGCTTTTTTCTCGGCATCGGCAAACTGAATCAACCCCCGCAGCTTTATCCTGACTCCTTCCAGCATCGGTAACGTAACATCCTGCCACCAAGCATCGGTTTGCAAATCCTGAATCAATACCAATTGCGCAGCCACGCTGGGAATCGCCGATTTCTCTTCCAAGCCTTGGGCTATTTCACGCACCTTGAATTGATCACTTGCTAGCGCTGGACTATTCCGCAATAGCGCGATCTGCAAATTCAAAATCAGCAAATCAAAGCGTCGCGCGAATTCGTCGTCATCATCCTCGGTAGGCAATCCGCTGATGTGCTCCGCCAGCACGTTCAAATCATCTTGATCCAGTTTCTGCCACACCTCTTTTTGTGCGTATTTTTCCACTGCCTGGCGCTGCTTGCGCACGATAAAATTGTTCAAATTCAGCGCAGCCACCGCGTCGTGCAATTGTGTTTTCAATTGCACGGCAAAATCCTGGGGAGCGGCATCTTGAACAGACTCGTTTTGAAGCGCGGCAACCAATTCCAATCGTCGTTTGAAAATCTTTTGTCTCACCGATTCTTGCACAGCAGCAGCATATCCGGCGGGATGCGCATCAAAAAATTCCAAATTCTGGCAGTAATCGAAAATGATGAATTCTTTCTTGTGCTCTCCCGGAGCGAACAAATCCTCGCACATGCGCGTGCCGCGTCCGATCATCTGCCAGAATTTGACGCGCGAGCGCACTAGCTTGAAAAACACCAAATTAACGACTTCCGGCACGTCGATGCCGGTGTCGAGCATATCGACCGACACGGCAATCTGCGGAAACCGTTGCTTGAGGCTGAACTCATCGATCAGGTCTTGTGCGTATTTCACTGAAAAATCGATTTTCTGACAGAACTTACCGGCATAATGCGGGTAATTCTTGTCGAATTGCTCAACGATAAAATCCGCGTGCTTGCTGTTCTTGGCAAAAATGATGGTTTTGCCGAGCTTGTCGCCGCCTGCCACCTTGATACCGTTCTCCATTAAGTGCATCAGTACTTTGTTGACGGTATCCACATTAAATAACCACTGATTGAGCGCTGGCAAATCGATGACTTCCTTCAATCCGCCGCTTTCCTCATCGTAGAAACGCTCCTGTTGTTCATATTCTTCCTGCTCTTCCGGCGGCAAGTCGTGATAACGAATGCCTTCGCGCTGGAATTTGAGCGGCACCGAAATTGCGCGCGGCGGCACCAGAAATTCATCATCTACCGCTTGTTCCAGTTCATAGGCATACGTCGGCTGGTGATCATCGAGTTCAAATAGCCGGTAGGTATTGCGATCCACCTCACCGCGCGGCGTGGCGGTCAATCCCAGCAGCAGCGCATCGAAATAATCGAAAATCGTGCCGTACTTCTGGTACACCGAACGGTGCGCCTCGTCGATGATCACCAGATCGAAATGCGCCACACTGAAAGGTTCCTTGAGTTCGCGTCGCGTACCGTCGATGCAGTTCAACATTGCCGGATAAGTGGAAAACAGCACGCGCGCATCTTCCTCGGTTTTGTCGAGCAAGCTCGCTACCGATACCTGCGGCAAGTGTTTGTTGAACTCACGCTTGGCCTGACGCACCAATGCTTTGCGATCCGCTAGAAACAATACGCGCCGCACCCAGCTGGCGCGCATCAGCATGTCGACCAGCGCAATCGCCAAGCGGGTCTTACCGGTACCGGTAGCCATTACAATCAAGCTTTTGCGCTTGCGGTCTCGGCCAAAATGCTCCATCACTCGCGCTGCCGCTTCGATTTGGTAATACCGCCCGGTAATCTCGTGTTTCGGTTGCAATGCGCTCAGCGGCTGGCGCGCCGTGCGTTGATGAATGCGCCATTGCAATTCTTCGCGCGTGGCGAAACCCTGCACTTCGCGCGGCGGATAAAAACTGTCGTCCCACAGCCAGGTGGTATAGCCATTGGAGTAATAAATCAGCGGACGCTGGCCAAATTGCTGCTCCAGGCAATGCGCATACAATTCCGCCTGATGTTTGCCGGCGGCCGGGTCTTTACGGGTCTTTTTCGCTTCCACCAGCGCCAGCGGCTTGCCATCCTCGCCCCACAACACATAATCGGCATAACCGGTACCGTTGCGCGCGCCGCTGGCAACCGGCATGCACTCCCGCACTTCAAATTCCTCGACATCCGGCGCTTTCGGATCCCAACCCGCTTCGCGCAGCATCACGTCGATCATCAGCTCGCGCGTCTGCGCTTCGGTATATTCACCGCTACCAATGGTTCTTTGATTGGTTTGCTTGAGTTGCTGCAATGCTTCCAGTTGCGCACGCAATTGCGCCAGCTCCGTTTCGGTGCGCGTCAACTTGTCATGCGCAACCGCGGCGGCGGCATCCTTGGCGGCCAGTTCCTGCTGGATTTGCTCTAGCTGCTGCGCGGTAAATGGCGGAGCCTGTGCCTCAACCTGCGATAACCAGTCGGCTTGAAACGGTTGCGGCGTAATATTGCCGCGCGTATACACCCGCGCCAGCCAGCCGAGGAAGCTATGCAACGCCATCGCGGCTTTCAAGCTTTCTTCGCTGGAAATAGACTGATCGCCATGCGCGGCGACATTGCCAAGCCGATGGATGAATTTGATATCGTGAAATAGCCCTTGCCGGATGGCATTGGCAAATGTCGGCTCGTGAATCATGGCCGCCAGGCTTTTTTCATACGGTGTTTTAAGCGCCGTATCGTTGGCAAATAGCCAGCGCAGCGACAATTCCAACGTGCGCCGCGCATAAATCGCCGCCGTACGCGGATCGCGCAAGGCATAACTCTCCGCCTGACAAGCGGAGTCCAGCAGAAAAGTCCAGTGATCTGCCAGAAAGTCAAAGTTGGACGGCTTCACATCGAGGCGCTCATTATAATTATCTTCACAAACAAGGGCTTTACAAAAGACTCGAGTATAAATCCTGCCAGTCAGGATTGACCGTTTCGATTCTGCTGATTTTCCAGACACGTTTCCAATTCTTCATCGCTTTTTCCCGGCTGATCGCGGAATCCATCGTTTCATGCAACTCATACCAGACCAACTGATGCACCTGATATTTCTTGGTAAAACCATCCGCCAAATCATGCTTGTGCTCCCAAACTCGCCGGATGAGATTCGATGTCACGCCGATGTACAACGTGCCATTCTTTTTGCTGGCCAGCATATAAACCGCCGGTCGTTTTTCAGTCATGTTCTAACAGTCATTCCACTTCAAGCCGGCATGATCGCCATAAACTACACCCAACCACCCGTCATACGATCATTCGTCATGCCCCCTGCACCCGTCATACCGGCGCCGGCCGGTATCCACATCACACCATCATGCGTGACATCAGCTTTACCGCGAATGGATCCTGGCCTGCGCCAGGATGACGGGGTCACGGTGTAATTTTTGCCGTCATGCCGATACCCCCCGCAAGTACGACAATCCTAAATCTGCCGCAACCACCATGATCACCATCCCATTACAACCACCACAGCCCTCACCCCGCCATCCGTCATACCGGCGAAGGCCGGTATCCACATCCACACCACTATGCATAGCATCAACTCCACTGCAAATGGATTCTGGCCTACGCCAGAATGACGGGGTCATGGGGTCATTTTTGCAGTTATGCCGGTACCCGCCTCAAGCATGACGATCCAGATCTGCCGCAACCACCATGATCACCATCCCATTACAACCACCACAGCCCTCACCCCGCCATCCGTCATACCGGCGAAGGCCGGTATCCACATCCACACCACCATGCATGGCATCAACTCCACCGCAAATGGATTCTGGCCTACGCCAGAATGACGGGGTCACGGTGTAATTTTTGCCGTCATGCCAGTAACCGCCGCAAGCCAGACAATCCCAAATCTGCCGCAACCACCAAAACCCCCACCCAGCCATCCGTCATACCGGCGCAGGCCGGTATCCACAATATCCAGTCTATACAAATTTATTTCTAACAATCATCATCTATGCAACCTGGTTTAATTCACCACGAAATGCGCGTTGAGTTAAGCTAGTAAAAAGAGTCTGCATTTCGTTCTTATCACTTGCCAACTTCTCTTTAGTGCTCTTCATATGATGAACTATGTGACTAAATTTCTTCTGCAACTCAATATCAGGTAAAGGAATCACCAAACCTCTCAGGATTTCCAAATTAATATTCTTCTGTGCTGATTCAGGTGCAGCATCTTCGATAATCTTCTGTAAAAACCCAAGCCAAGCTTGTACATACTCGACAGTTACCAATTCAATGGGGGTAAAACCAACAATGCTGTCGGGAAAGCAGGCATCAAATTCCAATATTCCCGTATTGGCAATATTTGCAGCAATCGTAATACACAAAGTACCAATAGGCCATTTCTTACTTTGTCTCAATCCGACATCAGAATAAGTTGATTTGTATTCCGAAATGTATCCACCAGAATTTGCGACATCACCAGTTTGTATCAATGGATGAATACCACCTAATAAAACCGGATCATTTCGTGGTCTATGTTTTGATTTACCTCGATCAAGCTGACCAACAGAACCAAAACTTACCAAGTCCCATCCCTTCGGATTCATCACCGGATCACCAAACATATCCAGAAAAACAGAGCGCAGGAGTTGGTCGGTGAGGTCGATGGCTTGCTGCCGTTTGCGGCGTATGGAATCGGCCTTGTCCAGAATCGCAGCAATGCGTTTTTGTTCTTCCAGAGATGGAAGTGAAATTTCCAGTCTTACTACATCTTTGGGATATAAATGAATACCTTTAACCAAATCCCTAATGCGGGGCTTTGCTTCATCACTTTTTAACCAGAAATTTACATAAGCTGAATCTGCCAATTCAGGTTTCGGTCGTACAATTAACCACTCACCAGTTGCAATAACACCGTCAACCTTCTCGCAAGCTCTAAATTGCTTAGAACCAACATAATCAGCGTTGTGTGCAGCGTTTAATATCAATGAGTCGCCTTGCCTCAGTTTTTTCTTGGAATTCCTTTTGTAGAATACGGTATCAACAAATGATTCAAAGGAACCCTTAAATTCACCATTTTCTGTGACATCTTTTATCTTTAGAATTGGTAGGCCTTCGCTCCGCTGTTCATTTTTCGATGGCGTTTTGCCATTAAATACATCCGCAATATCACCAATAGTAACAACTGAAATCACAACATCTCCCTCAACACTCTCAAATCCTCTTGAATCTCCACCTCCAGCGCTTCCAATTGATCCAGAATCACCAGCGGCGATTCATAGTCCACTGGCTGATATTCAATTTCCCGGTAGCGATTGATCGACAGGTCGTATTGGTTGGCGACAATGTCCGTCTTGCTCACCGCAAAAGCCTGTTGTTTTTTATCCTCAAAGCCATGTTGGGTCGTTTTCCACTGCTCATACCGGGCAATAATATCCGGAATATTATTTCTGGCATGAAGCGCTGGATTCCCGCTTGCGCGGGAATGACGGATGAGTTCCTGCTGTTGTTCCGGCGTTAATAGCGGTTCGCGCTTGTCGTCCAGGCTGTAACCGTCGGCCTGCATGTCATAAAACCATACTTTATCCGTGCCGCCGGAGTCGGTACGGGTGAAGATCAGAATCGCGGTCGACACGCCGGCGTACGGTTTAAATACGCCGGCGGGCATGGAGATGACGGCGTAGAGCTGGTGTTGTTCCACCAGGGTTTGGCGTAGTTGCCGGTGTGCGTTGCTGGAGCCGAACAGCACGCCGTCCGGCACGATGCAGGCGCAGCGCCCGCCGGGTTTGAGTTGTTGCAGGAACAGGCTGATGAACAGCAGTTCGGTTTTTTTGGTTTTGCACACTTGCAGCAGATCCTTGGCGGTGCCATCGAAATCGAGCGAGCCTTTGAACGGCGGATTGGCCAGGATCAGCGTGTAGGCATTGCGATGCAACGAATGGTCTTCGCTGAGACTGTCGCGATTCTCAATCGACGGGTTGTCGATGCCGTGCAGCGTCATATTCATCGCACCGATGCGCAGCATGGACGAATCGAAATCCGCGCCGTGGAACATGTGATGGTGGAAGTGTTCCTTCAACGATTCATCCAGCAGCATGGTTTTGTGGTGCCGTTCCAGATATTCCGCCGCCGCGACCAGATAACCGCAGGTGCCGCACGCCGGGTCGCCGATGATGTCCTTAGGCGTAGGCGCGGTGAGTTCCACCATCAGTTTAATGATATGCCGTGGCGTGCGGAATTGCCCGTTCTGCCCGGCGGTGGCGATCTTGGACAACATGTATTCGTACAGATCGCCCTTGGTGTCGCGGTCGTGCATCGGGATGGCGTCGATCATGTTGGTGACTTTATCCAGCAGCGCCGGGGTCGGGATGATGAACACCGCATCCTTCATGAAGCGCGTGTACGCACTCTCGGCACGGCCATTGAGCGATTTGATGAAGGGAAACACCTGATCGCGGAACACGGCGAACTTGCGCTCGGGATCAAAATCCTTGAAGCACGACCAGCGCAGATCGCTTTGATCGGATTCAAAAACAGGGTTCTCAATCGGTTCGCCAAGCAGGCTGGCTTGTTTTTCCTTCGCTGTATGCAACTCATCCAGGCGCTTGGCGAACAATAAATAGGTGATCTGCTCGATCACCGACAGCGGATTGGATACGCCGCCCGACCAAAAGGTGTTCCAGATTTGATCGACTTGATTTTTGATGACGCCGGTAATCATGGTTTGGACACTTGTGCTCTATCGTGGAAAACCGCAGCGTACAACAACCGGCACGGAAAATGAACGGAAATCTGGCGCCAGGCATTCAGCACTCCATCGGTTAGCGTCAGGTATTCGCCTAGTGTAAAAAAATATTACTGTTTAACCATCCTCTCCTGTCAACGAATAGTAATCTGCCTCGTTAATTGCTCTCAAATGAAAGGCTCCCGGCTTGATGGGAGCGCCAGAATTGCAGCTTTACAAAAAATTTAACTTATAAAACATGCCCGCTCCGTGCGCGTTATGAAAAAACTTAGTATTGCCTATACCTGTAACGTAAGAAAACCATGGATGGAAGACGAGCGCTATGGTGAGTTTGAAGGTCCTGATACCATCAAAGCGGTGACGGCAGCGTTGGAACGCATCGGCGCGAATGTCGAATTGATCGATGTCGGGCCGGATATTTACGCGCAGCTCGAACAGCGCAAAGAACAAATCGATTTGGTCTTCAATAACACCGAAGGGCTGGATGAAAAGGAATTGCGCGAAGCTATCGTGCCATTCTTTTGCGAACACCTCCATATTCCCTACACCGGCAGCAGCCCCAAGACTTTCATCAACAAGATGGATAAGGCGACGGCCAAAAAGATCGTTACGTATGACGATGTGCCGACCGCACGCTTCCAGCTCATGCTACCCGGAGAGCAGCTCGGCGATTTAGCTTTCCCGTTGATGGTCAAGCCCTACAGCGAGGGTACCAGCATCGGCATCAGCCAAAAGAGCAAAGTGCACACGGTTGCAGAACTCAATGAAGCCGTGGGCGCGGTTTATGCACAATTCAACCAACCGGCGCTCGTTGAAGAATTCCTGCCCGGCAACGAATACACCATCGGCTTGATTGGTCATTATGTGCTGCCCATCCTTGAAATCGACTTCGCCAAGATTCCCGGACAACCGCATGTGCGCGACCCGCATGTAAAAGATATCGAGAATCCCTACATCTCGCATCTCGATTGGAGCGAAAAAGCGAAAAGCTACGCGAAAATCGCCATTGAGGCGCATGAAGCGCTTGAGGTGCGCGACTATAACCGCATGGATTTCCGCGAACGCGACGGCCAGCTGTATTTCCTGGAAGCCAATGTGATTCCTGGCGTTCACCCAACCGAAGCGGATTTGACCAACATGTGCCGTCACGCCAACATCGCGCACAACGACATGATCGCGCTGATCGTTTACACCGCCGTACAGCGGCTCTCGCTCAGGTACCCGGAACGATTCGCAGGAAAAACCGAAGTGCTCGAAAACCTGGTGAATCAGGCCATCGGCAAAGCGGCCAAAGCAGGCACCGTCACCTATCGTGACCAGGTGTACACCCTTTTAGGAAAACCAACGGCAGAGCACACATCATGATTGTATCGATCTCCAAGGAACTGCACGCCAGCCTGATAAAAATTGCGCTGCAAGACATTGGTTCCATGTACGAAGCAGCCATTCGCGATGAACTGGAAGACATCGCGCGCGGTAAGAATTTTGGCGTTTGCGCCATGGATGACGGCCAACCGGTCGGTTATGCCATCGCCAGAAAGACAGTTGATACCTATCACCTGCTGACATTGGCGGTTGATAAGGAACATCGCAGTAAAGGGTTCGGCTCTCTGATGCTGGATAGTATTTTCGCGGAGATCGAGCGGCAAGGCGGAAAAATCCTCAATGTCGTAACCGACGCCGATGCCAATGAAAGTTTGCGGTTTTATCTGAAAAACGGCTTTGCCTTGACCGGTATTGTGCAGGAAGAATTTATCCCGGGCGTAGCCCAGGCGCATCTCACAAGACGGGCGGGCTACAGGCCCTTTAGCTAGGCAAGTAAGCAGTACTTCTTGCCATTTCATAACGATGCATTCAAGAGACGGACTGGATCATGAGAATTAAAGCGACAAAAATGGATGGGTGTGGCAATTCTTTCCTCGTAGTGGACGAGATGAAAACGCCTTTGGCTGGGTTTAATCGATCGCTGATTTCAAGCGCATTGTCCACGCAGCACGAAACCGACGGCATTCTTTTCGTGGATATGGACCCCCTGCAACGCACGCCGACGATGAAAATCTTCGATCGCGACGGCACGGAGGAAACCATGTGCGGTAACGGTCTGCGCTGCGCCACGCGTTATTTGCACGATACCTACATCCGTAACGACATTTTTTCGATTGTCACCGGCGACGGCAAAAAGGAAGTACGCGTCATCGACGATTTGACCGAAGTGAATTTGGGCGAAGCGCGGGAATACCGGCAAATTAACGATCAACTGCATTACGTGTTCACCGGTGTTCCACATGTGGTGGTGATCGGTTCGGAAATGAGTTTGGAAAATGCCAGAATCTTTGGCCGATCGATACGCGAAGAAAAATCGTTGTGTGAATTTGTCGGTCATCCAGAAGGCGTTAACGTTAATTTTATCTGGCGCGATGCGGATGGCATTTCCGTGCGCACGTTTGAAGTCGGCGTGGAGGATGTCACGCTGAGCTGCGGTACAGGCAGCGCGGCAAGTGCCTATGTGGCCGCGAAAGTCTTCGGCACACCGCTACCGATCATCACGAACTCCCTTGGTGGGAGCCTGAAAATATCGGACACTGACGGGCGCTTGTCAATTCGCGGGCTGACGCGATATCAAGGCAAGGTCATTGGATTTGTAAACAACATTCACCCCAAATCCAACGGTCCAATTGATTATCATCATCACCAGCAACAAAGCTGGTGATTCACAACCCGCGCGAGTGCTTACTTAAGGTTATTCTTTATGGAATTCTCAATTGTTACGTTTCTGTTGATCATGGCTGCAATGGCACTCGCTGATGTCTGCTGGACGTTATATTTCATCGATGTGGAAGAAAGAAGAGCACACCCCGCCGCATTCTGGTCTGCGATGATTATTCTGGTCACCGCATTCACCGTCACAAACTATGTCGAAAACAAAATTTATATTGCGGCGGCCTTCTTGGGTGCGTATTTTGGCACCTATGTAACAATCAAGTGGAAACTGAAAAAAGAAAATGAGATGAAGCAAAAATCGCTCGTCGAATAACCCTCATCCAACATTCAAGCCCCCTCTCTAGCCGATTATCAATCGGCTAGTTCCAAAACTCAAAGCAATCGTTTTCTCTTTTACCGCTTCGTCCGCTTCGCACTCAAAGTGAAGCGGACACGCCTGCATATTAATTAATAAAATCATAGAAATAATATATATTTTGACAAACCATTTAATTTGCTGTACATGGAATTTGTGTCAATTCGAGGAAGGGTGTCTCTAATTTTTTAAAACTATTTCATACCAGCCGTTGCGCATTTCATTCAAGAAGCATAGTTGAATTCAATCCCTAGCACCGGCTCATACATATAGGAGCTTAATCATGCACAAAATTCGACTCCATCGCACAGCACTTATTACCGGTTTATTTTTAATTTCTTTTGCACTGCCTTCTCACGCCGTTTTATTCAATATTAACAATCTGGTCACGGACGATCAAAGCACCAATGCCGCACAAATCACGGACGCCGGCCTGATTAACGCGTGGGGATTGTCTTACGCGCCTACCGGACCCTTCTGGATCTCCGCCAATGGCAGTGGAACATCGCCTCTATATAGCGTAAATCCAGTGGATCAAACAACCAGCAAGCTAGCCTTAACCGTGTCGATCCCAGGCGCCGGTAATGTCACCGGCCAGGTTTTCAACGGCACCAGCGCATTCAATGGCGATCGCTTCTTATTTGTTAGCGAAGACGGCACCGTTTCGGGCTGGCGCCCCGCTTTGGGTTCAACGGCCGAAACACTCGCTACGGCATCCGCGTCTTCCCTCTATAAGGGCGCAGCGCTTGGCACGATTGCCGGAGACAGCTATCTCTACGCCGCCAATTTCCATTCCGGCGCGATCGATGTGCTCAAAGGCTCCGTCGCATCCCCCTCTCTTCCGGGCTCATTCACTGACCCTGCCCTTCCGGCTGGCTATGCGCCGTTTAATGTACAAAACTTGGGCGGTACGCTGTATGTGACTTATGCCCAGCAAGACCCATTATCGCCGGATGAAGTAGCAGGACCGGGACTCGGTCTGGTGGATGCCTATGACTTGCAGGGAAACTTCCTCTCTCGGATCGCAACTGGCGGCACCTTAAATGCGCCTTGGGGTTTGGCTATCGCTCCTTCATCCTTCGGATCGATGGCCGGAGCACTGCTAGTGGGCAATTTTGGCGATGGCCATATCAGCGCCTTTGACCCTGCAACACATGCATATCTGGGGCAAGTGCTTGGCTCCGATGGCAGCCCTGTCGCAATCGACGGACTTTGGGCAATATCACCCGGTAATGATGGTTTGGCGGGAAGCAGCCATTTGTTGTATTTCACCGCCGGGCCTGATAATGAAAGTCACGGATTATTCGGTGTTTTGACTGCTGTGCCAGAGCCATCGGCTTATGCCATGTTGCTAATCGGTTTGGTCTTGCTTAGCGGCGCGATTGCGCATCGTAATCGAAGCTAGCTGATCCGCCGGATAACGACTCCGCCATTGATTTTACTGCAGGAAGCAAAACAGGCTTTGCCCTTTTCTCTCATTGGTGGAAGAATGCGCGGAGTTCCGGAAAAATCCGGCGTTGGCGTTTACCATCACCTGCATTCAAAAAAATCAGACAGATGATTCAAACGGGCTTTGATTAATTACTAGAAAGGATATTGTGTTATGAAAAAAATTCTCATGATCGGCTCATTAGTATTTTCCTTGCTCCTCTACGGAAGCTTTATACTGACCGGCAATGGCGCTGTATTAGTTTTCGTATTATTGGGGCTCGCTATCTCATTTATCTGCGCAATGTTGTTCTTGTCGAATAAATAGATCGCGCGGAGGTATTTAAATTTTCCTTATTACCATTATATTAAAGCAATACACAACATCACCAATGTGCTATAAGGTCGGAAATAACGGAAATTCACTGAAAATAATGCTCAAAAATCACTCAGTAATTTTTGCGGCATAGTTTAGGGTAAGGCAGCTTGAATGTAATATATTTGTTCTACAAACAAACTGTTATGAGTACTGATGGTGCCAGAAGAAACCCCGAACTGGCTTCCACACGATTCCATAGAAATCCAAAACGCCCTTTATACAGCTCAATAAATAAGCCATTTTATAAAAATGGTGTCCGTGCTAGTCCGTATTAATTCATCAGCAGCCGGTATTTTTTTGGTATAGTTTTTGGTATAGGAATTTCATGAGACCCGAACCATGCCGAAAATTATTAAGAATCTTACTGATCTTGAAATCAAGACAGCGAAGCCCGGCGAAACAAAGCAAGACGGCAAAGGATTGATGCTGATTGTGGACACAAACGGGAATAAGAGATGGACGTTAAGGTATCAGCGGCCTGATGGTAGGCGGAATATGATCGGCCTTGGATCATATCCCGATATTTCGGCAACCATAGCACGGGCACATGCCGATGAAATCCGGCAAAGATTATTACAGGGTATTGATCCTGTCGACCATAAGAAATCGGAAAAACTGAAACAGGAAACCGCGATACGTGGCACATTTAAAGCCGTAGCTGAAGAATGGTATACCCACAAATCCAAAGGATGGGCAAAAGAAACAGCGCGCAAGGCACGGGAAATACTGGATGACTCCCTGCTACCAAGACTGGCAAAGAAAGCAATTTCTGAGATTTCATCCGCTGACATCAAGCTGGTTTTATTGGAGATCCACGAACGCGCCCCACGGCTGGCAATAAAAGCACGGCAATATTCCAATCAGATCATTCATTATGCGATTCAGGAAGGCTTGCGTGAAGATGGCCGTGAATTATCTCTGAAGGGTGCGCTTCCTGACTGCAAGAAAGGGCATTATGCCGCTGTCACAAAACCCAGCGATCTACCCGCCTTGTTCAAAGCAATCGATGGCATAAATTCGATACATTCAAAGGTGGCTTTGCTGGTGTGCTTATACACAGCAACCCGCCCCGGTGTTGTTGCCGGTATGCGATGGGATGAATTGAACCTGGATAGCAAAGAGTGGCATATCCCAGCCAGCCGGATGAAAATGGGTAACGACCATATAACACCCCTACCAGACCAACTCATAACGATGTTGCAACAACTGCGAACGCTTGCCGGTGAATCGCCGTTCGTTTTTCCTGGTATCGGTGATCCTATCAATAAGCACATGCACCGCGATAGTTTGAGCAAGGTACTCAGGGAAAACGGAATGCGAGATAAAACGGTTACGCATGGATTCCGAGCAACCTTCAGAACCATAGCAAGGGAAAGACTTCGCATTGCACCTGATGTGCTGGAAGCGCAAATAGCCCACGCCAAAAAAGGGGAAGTTCAAGCAGCTTATGACAGAACACAATTCCTAGAAGATCGCCACAAATTGATTCAGCAATGGGCGGACTATATCGATGCATTGAAAAACAATGAAACGGTTGTTCCATTATTTAAAAATGCAGTCTGATTCTTACAGTGACAATACCATTTTGTTCCTACCTCCTATTTTTTGAGTAGGGCAAGTAGGGCGAGTAGGGCGGAATCGTCAAGAATGGCTTTGTTATTGGTTTATAGCCGCCCTACTTTTTCATGATCGTCATCGGAATTAGTAGGGCGCGCCCTACTTCCAGGGGTAATTCATCGCTTTTTCGCTGCAATTCTTGCCCTACATTTCTGGATTCCGCAGCAAGTTTAACTGCGAAAATGCAGCGCGAAATGTTCCTGTTGCCGCCCTTCACCATGAGCAAAAAATAACTAGAATTTAATTATGCGATGGCATAAATAATTATGCGAAACTGTACAAAAATGCCTTAAAAATCGCCGAAAGCCTCATGAATATTGAGTCTCCCACTTTTGCGAAATTATTTTTTCAATTGCCAATAATCTACGTTATGTTAAATTCTTTATTTTAACGATTACCCACTTTTTATTATATTTGCGTTAATTTTTATCAAACATTTCCCACTTTTCGATAAAGTTGCTTTAACGATTATTCCTTGCTATCATGAGTTTTATTCTCACGCGCCCGCGAAGGAAGCTATGACACCGGAAGAATTTAGAAAAGGTTTGGCAAAACTGGATTGGAAGCAATCTGATTTTGCATTGGAAGCTGGCATTACCCCCGTAAGCGTCAGCAATTGGCTGACCGGTGTTGCCCCCCTGCCCATATGGGCACAGCGACACCTTCAGCTATTGCTAACACTCCATGATTTAACCGCTACCCTACTCGAACCGCCCACGAAGAAAGCACGCCAAGCGCGGCGCGAAGCTGCCGATTCTGTTGATAAAAATATTTAAAAATCGCGGCTTTTATTTGTTCGGTTTCTGAAGGGATCCACACAAAGGCTAAACACACACGCGATGCATAAATTATCAGACTACATCATGTTAGCAGCGGATACCTATTTTGAAGAAACTGGAAGCAGTGAGTTGAATGCTCACTGGATTGCTGAATTCTTTCAAGACTATAACTTGCAAGTTGCCTACCCATCACAAAGCCTGATTAATTTTGCAAACTTGGTACAGAAAGAATTAACAAGAAACGAAGAGCAAGCCGCCAAAAAGACACGCTTATACTTGGATAAAATCATCAACTCAATAGAGTGATCGCCGTGCACCGTGGCTGCCTAGAATGGATTCATATAATCACTGGAAACCATTTACTGAAGCCATTATGCATTTTTTAACATTTAATTTTACCCGCAAAGTTACTCGTTTTTTAAAAAGCACCCCCTGTTTTTCAGGTCGATTGCCCAATATTTGGGCAGCATATTTCATGCTTCAGTCACCAAGTATTCAAGAAAATTTTTTGACTCGAAAAATTGAATTGCCCTGTAGAATATTTCTGATCACTCCATAGCCAGGCCAGGCGAAAAAGCGGATACCTTCAACCGCCTTGGAGTGACCTTTCTTGAAGGTCAACACTTTGAAGGGGTGTTATGGATTTATTT
Source organism: Proteobacteria bacterium ST_bin16 (assembly GCA_002083595.1). GTDB lineage: Bacteria > Pseudomonadota > Gammaproteobacteria > Burkholderiales > Nitrosomonadaceae > Nitrosomonas. Next base: position 50,090 of record MSXT01000040.1, read on the forward strand.
GAAGAATATAGACACTTAGATAAATTCACGCTGCACGACGCGGGTTTTCTATTGTGCGATCAGCCGCCATTACCGCCATATTCAGATAATAAGCCGGAAAGTGATCGAAAAAAATCAATCCGTAGCGATGCCTATCAAAAAACAAAAGAACTTATTGCTGCGGCAAGGAAAGGCCATTTAAGACTGGTTGATAAGCTCGATGAAGCTATCATATTCAACAGAGAAGGACTTACCGATGAAGAACACAAGATCATCAATTCTGGGCGCGGTTTTTGGACAAATCATAACTCTGGGATTTGGTTTGTTACTCGATCCGATTTCAAAGAATGGGCAATAGCCATGGAGTTGAACCCCACTTTCTTATTTGGTCAAGAAACACCGCAGCTTGATAGGCCTGTTGATGAGATGGCGTTTCACCGGCTGAATTATGAACCCGTTGTTTCTGGAATCGGCAGTGAAAATAATAACCGAATCAAGCTTTTTATTGATCACTGCAAATCAACAAAGGGATTGAAACGTGATGATTTTTTTAAACCGATCTTGATGGCAGTAGAGGAAGTCAATTGCTTTGATAGTGATGATGTTTTCTCAAAGCTTATGGAGTTTTCGAGAAGTGAAAAATATCAACTAGATAGCGAAAATTCTAATAATGGGTATATTCATATCACACCCAATGGAAATAAAAGATTATTCCTTCAACGTAAGGATTTAAGAAGCAGATTAAAGCGCCTTGAAGAAAAATTCAATCAGTGGAAAGCGTCAGATCAAATTTGTTGATTGCTTCATAGAAGTTAATTGAACACCATTGACATTCGTTGAAATCCATATCATTTAAATCTCAATAGCATAGCTGCATCATGTCTCCAAGCCGCACGAATGGCGGTGCATTGATATGGAGAAAGCATGCAAACTTCAACAAACGCTTCACAGAATCCTTCAACCACACAAGAACGGCTGATTAATCTTGATGAAGTCGAAAGTATCACCGGCTTCAAATCTTCTTATATTTACTCGAAAATTCAGAAAGGACTATTCCCTCAGCCGGTGAAGATTGGCACCACCAGCCGGTGGCGTGAATCGCAAGTCTTAGCGTGGGTACATGCTCAAATTGAAAGTGGTACGTCCGGCAAGCGTGCGGAGGTCAGAGCATGAGCAAGCTGAAGATAGACCTTGACGATCTGCGCGAACAGGCAATGAACGATGATCCTGATGAAATTGCAGGTAATGATTTAGAAGCTGCTGCGGAATTGGTCTTTGTGGCTCTACAAAAAGAAGGTGATGAGAGGATTGCAACTTATTCAGACAAGATTGAAGCCATGCAGAACCATCCTGAATTGGTTGCTGCGCACACATTGGCACACGCAATAAACCGGCTTGAGCTTACCCATCGCACCGTGAAGATTGAAGAATTGCGGTTATTGGGAAGTATTGCGGATTCCTTGGAAAGAATAGCCAGCACTGCAGAGTCAGCGAAAGGAAAGCGCAATGAATGACTTCCTGTTGACTTTGCCCGCTTGCTGGGTTTATGCTCGCTGTGCCATTGCAAAATCAATGGACGGGTTTGACAGCCTGTTACGTAAGCGGATACCGCCGCTGAGCGGTTTTTTTGTATCCGTTATTTATTTGCCCTTTTGTTTTGGGTGGGTATTTTGGGGAGCCGAAAGGCTCGCCGGTCTTACGTCCGGTCTGTCAACCCGATTTATCCGCCCGCCCCGTGTCCCGCACGGGTGGCGGTTTTCTCGAAACCGTTCAAACAGAGGAGCATGAATCATGACAGCATCTAAACACCACCCTTCATCAAAGAAACAGCCAGTCAAAAATTTAGAAGGCATAAAAGAACTTCAAAAAGCGCGGCTATGGCTACTGAGGATCAATGGAGTTTTTCGATTAATTGATTGCCGCGAACTTCTTGAGATCGATGGTAGTTCAATCATTTTAAGCATGGAGCAAATGTGTGGAGTTTATAGATTGCTCGATGGAATAGTCGCCGATCTTGAACAAATTCAAATGATAGCGACTGAATACGGTAAGGATGAAAAATGCTTTGAAAGCATTAACGGAAGCATAAGCCACACCTTACGAATTATTAGCTTAGCCGTGAAAATAGCGGAATCACGAATTGCTGATGACGATGAAATGCTTGATGTCCCGCTAAGCGTGGAGTGGGTAAATGGATTTTTCACGGCATTGAGCTGGGCACGTGAATATTTAGATTCCGCCGAACAGGATATTGAACAACTTCATTCAATACTGTTGAAGATTGCGGAAGGGGGTGTGAATGCCATCGATACCCTACATTAAACGGGTTGCCGCCGCTGCACTGGGTAGCATTGATAGCATCTTGACTCACTGGCTACCCGGTGGCCAGCGTCAGGGGCATGAATACCTGCCGCTTAATCCGAAGAGATCGGACAGCGCGCCGGGTTCGTTTTCAATCAATTTGAATACCGGCGCATGGTCAGATTTTGCAACAAATGACAAAGGGCTTGATCTGGTTTCTTTGATTGCCTATCTGGAAAACGAAACCCAAGGAAAGGCCGCCAAACGATTGGCGGCTTTTCTGGGTATCGCAGCGGAAGAAAGCAACCCGCCAAAACGCGCCGGGAGCGGTTCCAAACCATCCGGCAATGGTAAGGCGTCAACCGGACGGAAAGAATCAGGTGGCGTTAAGAATCCGGGCGGTGATGGTGACGGCTGGCAGTGCGTCATGCCGGTTCCCGATGATGCACCAAAGCCACCGGCCGCACACCCGAAACACGGGAAGCCGTCAAAGCGATATCCGTATCATGATCCGGATGGCCGCGTTAATTTCTATCATGACCGGTATGACAAACCAAAGGGTGAGAAAAAGCAATTCAGCCCGCTGACACTCTGGCAAAAGGGCAATAAGTACGAATGGCGGTTCAAGGTTTCGCCCGGCTTGCGCCCGGTGTATGGCTTGCCTGGATTGCTGCAATTCCCTGATGCCGGATGCTGGTTTGTTGAAGGCGAAAAGGCAGCCGAAGCACTGCAAAAGTTGCTGCCTGATCATCCCATCCTATGCTGGCAAGGTGGTAGCCAAGCGGTCGAGAAATCCGATTACGCCCCGCTTGCCGGGCGTGATTGTGTGATCTGGCCGGATTTCGACTTACCCGGCCAGAAGGCCGCCAGTGATTTGGTGAAGCGGTTAACGGCTGCGGGTGCGCGTTCGATCCGGGCGTTGCATGTCGACCGGTTGGAACGCGGAGCCGGTGAACCATTGCAGCCGGGAGACGATGCCGCCGATTTGGTGGTGTGCGGCTGGGATGCTGGCCGGTTCGCTGAGTTTCTGAAGCATGAGGATGCATTCCTGCCTGATGCCGGTACTGCTGGCGGTGAAGCAAAGCCGGGCAGCGTGGAAGATCAACCGCAAGCAGCAACGCCGCAGCGTGGCTTTGAATTGTTCGATGACGGGCTGTACTTTCTGGAACCCGCAAAAGACGGCATGTTACGCCGCCGCAAGATATGCGCCCGGCTGGAAGTGCTGGCACTGGCAAGGGATACCGATTCAAGGGAATGGGGGACGCTGGTTCGTTTCGCCGATCCGGATAGCAAGGTTAAGCAGTTGGTCATTCCCGCACGCTCATTCAATGGCGATGGCTTGGAAGCTTCAGGCCGTCTGCTATCCGAAGGCTTAACCATCGCGCCCAAGTCCCGGCAATTAGTCATTGAATACCTGCAAACGCAAACACCTACGAAACGCGCCCGTACCACAAACCGCACCGGCTGGCACGGTGTTGGTGATGATCTGGTGTTTGTCATGCCGGATGATTGCTTAGGGAAATCCGATGATCAGTGGCTATTTGCCGATTCCCGGCCGGATACAAATCCATTCAAACAGCGTGGCACGCTGAAACAGTGGCGGGAGAATGTAGCAGCCTTGTGCGTAGGGAATAGCCGCTTGACGTTTGCGGTATCGGTTGCCTTTGCCGCACCGTTGCTGTATTTGGTTCAAGAGCAATCGGGCGGCTTTCATTTTCGTGGCAGCAGCTCATCCGGCAAGACCAGCGCTTTAACCGTAGCCGGTTCCGTGTGCGGTTCTCCTGAGTATTTGCAGCTATGGCGATCAACCGACAACGGAATGGAAACTTCCGCCTTATCCCGCTGTGATTCGCTTTTATCCTTGGATGAATTGAAACAAATCGACGCCCGAGTTGCCGGGGAAACAGCCTATCTTCTGGCGAACGGCGTGGCCAAGGTTCGGGCGAATGTGACCGGGGGCGCACGCAATACCGCTAAATGGCGGCTGCTGTTCTTATCCGCAGGTGAATTGAGTTTAAGCCAGCATGTGGCCGAAGCTGGCAAGAAAACACACGCCGGGGCTGAATTGAGAATGGCCGATATTCCTGCCGATGCCGGGCAAGGTTTGGGCTGTTTCGAGAACTTGCACGGCTTCGACAACGGGCATGAGTTCGCCAAAGCTTTGAATGGTGTCGTAAGTAAATACTATGGCACGGCCTTTCCGGCATTCATCGAAGCCGTGCTAAAACACAGGGAAACATTGCGGGAATCGCTATTCTCTGCCCGGCAAAAGTTCGAGAAAGCAACACTGACCCAAGCCGCCAGCGGTCAGGCGCAACGGGTAGCGGCAAGGTTTGCTTTGGCCGGTGCTGCCGGTGAGCTGGCTACCGATTGGGGCATTACCGGCTGGCAGCCAGGCGCATCGATGCAATCCGCTATCACATGCTTTAAGGCATGGCTGCAAGCCTTTGGCGGTGAAGGCAACAGGGAAGAGCGTGCCATGATTGAACAGGTGCGGTATTTCTTGGAATTGCACGGTGAAGGACGTTTTAGTGATTGCGGCCGGGCGAACGCCGATGACAGCCATGCACCAAAGACTCTGAATCGTGCAGGGTTTCGTGAAAAGAATCATGAAGGCAACATTGAATACTACTGCCATCCGGAAGCATTCAAGGCGGAAATATGCAAGGGCTTTGATTATAAGGCGGTTGCGCGATTGCTGATCGACCGGGGATTTATGAAAGGCGATGGGAAGAATCTTCAGCCTAAAGTTAACTTGCCGGGTGAAGGCCGGAAGCGTGTTTTTCATATTCTTCCAACAATCTGGGAGGGTGAAAGTGATTGATTGGGATGGGCTGATTAGGGCGGATAACGATGCCGAAACATCGGAAAACACCCCCAATAGTAGGGCGTGCCCTACTGATTCCGATGGCCATCATGGAAAAGTAGGGCAGCTAGAAGCCAATAAACAAGACGATCTTGACGATTCCGCCCTACTCGCCCTACCTGCCCTACTAAAAAATAAGGGGATAGGACTTGAACAAGAAAATCATGCGCCCGGTGAAGGCGTGGCTTCAGATAATTTTCGCGCCGCAAAAACGCATCCGATTAATCCGATTGCCGTTACTCTGCTATTGACCTGTTGCAATAAAGCAACAATCAGTAAAGAAGAAATACTCGAGGCGATCTGGAAACTTCAAACCATTCCACAATCCGAACAGATCAAATCATGGGCGATACTGTGCCAGAGTTACGGTATCAATCCACACAAAGCAATCCGCCCATTCACTGAACACCGAGGAACAGGAATAAGCTGCCAAGGGTGCAAACATATCAGCATGGACCGGATACCAAGCGATAGCCGCCCGGTGTATCGCTACGTGTGCGGCAAGCAGCATCACATGCTGGAAGCGTTCTATATCGGCGAACGTGTCCTGATTGCGCCTGAGTCATGTAATGACTACCAAACCAACGCCACCGGGGCGGCTGAAAAGTCTAGCTGAGCGGTTCCGTAGACCGTTCGCTTCATCAGATTTTTGTATGCGGGAAATGGGGACGGGGGGTATACCTCAACCATGACATGACCGGGGGCGGGTAAAATCTCTACAACTTTTAAGAGCTAGACCGTCGTTTGCTCTCCGTTTGCAAAAAACCGCATTAAAATAGAGGGGGGTTAAAACCGAGTTGCTTAGAAATATACAACCGACTTCGTTAATCTGATATAAGATCAGAAGCATATTGAAATTTGGATTTTTACCCGAATTTTAAACATTAATGAGTCAGAAAAAATCCCAGTGACTCTTTTTTCGGTATAGTCTTTGGTATATAAATACCAAACATAAAAATTATTTTTTAATACTCAATAACTTATCATGTGCTGATGGTGCCCAGAAGAGGACTCGAACCTCCACACCCGAAGGCACATGGACCTGAACCATGCGCGTCTACCAATTCCGCCATCTGGGCAAGCAACAACCGTGTCAGGCTGTCAAAGAACGCGTAATTCTATAGGAAACCATTGTTTTGTCAATTAAGAAGAATCAAAAACTGCGTAATCTGGATCCGCATCTCAAACGTGAGAAAGAGCGCTACGAAAGTCCGTTGCCGAGCCGGGAATATATTCTGCAGATTTTGCAGCAGCAGGGAAT
>MSXT01000041.1 GCA_002083595.1 Proteobacteria bacterium ST_bin16
CCCTAAAGATTTTAGAAAAATTAATTACCGATTGCAGAACTTGACCTTCCGTTTATCACAAAAACGATCCTTTAATGTATTACGCACATTCTCATAAAGATATCAAAAAAAATTTTCTTTTTTCATTTCATTTCATTGTACTTACAACTGAAATATTAACTATGAACATTAAAATTCCGAGTATTAGCCAATTTCTTCCCGCTTTCTTTGCAGCCGGATTGTCCTTCTTATAAAAGGTATAACCCATGGCAACCCCAATGACAGGAAAAAGTATAGTACCTATAATAATCGCTATATTTTGCCCGCTTGAAACAACAGGCTTTCCATTGTCAGCAATATTTTCGTTTTTTTCATCAATGATTGTTTTCATATTTTCAAATAGTAAAAGCTATGTTATAAATATAATTTATTGTAAATAAATGAATTACTGTATAAGTGAAGTTGATTTGTTTAAATTACCTCAACTGCGAAATTTACTTTATATTTCAATCGGTAAGTTGCACACAAACCAGAAAAGATATCTGCACTTATCAATCAAACAGCCTGACCAGCTGCATACCCTGATGACCAAGCCCATTGAAAATTATATCCACCCAGTTGACCGGTCACATCAACCACTTCTCCGATGAAATATAATCCCGGTACATTCCTGGACTCCATTGTTTTAGAAGATAATTCATGCGTATCGACACCACCCAATGTTACTTCCGCCTTCTTATAGCCGGTTGTTCCACTGGGCACAACTTGCCAGTCATGAATTCTATCCGCCACTTGACGTAATTCATTGTCACGAAATTGATTCATTGGTTTTGTCATGATCGATAGCTCAGCAAAGTTCGCCACACACCAGATCTGTACAAACCGTTTGGGTAAATAGCGCGCCAGCAAATTTGATAGCATCAATGCACTTTGCCTATATTCCAATAAAATCTGTTGTGCATTCTGCTGCGGCAATAAATCAATATGCAAGGGTTTACCCGCTTGCCAATAGGAAGAAATTTGCAGGATAGCCGGACCGCTTAAGCCTCGGTGAGTAAATAAAACATTCTCACGAAACGAAACACCAGCGCAACTGACGGCGGCATCGACTGATATTCCCGAAATATCTTTAAAACCTGCAAAATCTCCGGCGCTAAAAGTCAAGCCTACTAAACCAGGACGTAACGATGTCACACGAATACCAAATTGATCGGCTATTTGATAACCCAATGCACTGGCACCGATCTGCGGAATGGACAAGCCACCCGTCGCAATGACCAATGAATCCACAGCAACGATATTGCGTTCGGTTGTGATTAGGAATTTTTTCTTGACGTATTGTTCGTCGTTATTGACGGAAACGCGTTCAATCCGCTGTACTTGGGAAGGCATTTGCCAGTCCACGCCAGCCTTCGCACATTCATGCTGCAACATGTCAATGATCTGTTGCGAACTGTTATCGCAAAACAATTGCCCTAATTTTTTTTCATGGTAGCGAATGCCATGTTTTTCAATCAGTGCAATAAAATCTTGCGGTGTAAAACGAGCTAATGCGGAACGGCAAAAATGTGGATTAGCAGAAAGATAGTTTTCCGCAGTGGCATGCCTGTTGGTGAAGTTGCAGCGGCCACCGCCCGAAATACGGATTTTTTCAGCCAGCTTTCGCGCATGATCGACCAGTATGACGCTGCGGCCTCGTTTACCGGCTTCAATCGCACACATCATGCCGGCCGCGCCTGCGCCGATGATGGCGACATCTTTGGAAATTTTTCTCAAGGCCACTGATACAACAAGCGCATCAATATTCCTTGAATACTGCAATCATTTTAATCAGTAACCATATCCAAGCAATCAGCTGCCATATCCAGGCAATCAGTATCCATATTCAAACGATACGATATCATCATGACAATAAATAAAAAAAGCGATAAACCAATACGGATGCTCAAAGATTTGACCATGCGCGTGGAGTTACCTTTATCGTTATACATGTAATATAGTGCAGATCCTAGACTATATAATATGAGGATAAATAATACGGCAGCAAAGATTTTCAATGGTTTGTTCCTAGAAAAATTAAACTCACCAAAGTTTAGCCGAGTTTCACTGATTGTCCAATGGCTATTTAACGATAGAACGACAATAATCCATGGCATCCCCAAAGCTATTGTTTGTTTAACCGACGCCTGACTTCTTTCATCCAACTACCACATCACAGCAATGCAAAATTCATTCGGGTTGCCACCTGCTATTTTCTTGATGGGTCCGACCGCCAGTGGTAAGAGCCGGATTGCTTTGGATATCGCGGAAAATTTTCCAGTTGAAATTATCAGCGTGGATTCCGCGCAAGTATATCGCCACATGGACATTGGGACCGCAAAACCCGATCAGGCGACACTGAACAAAATACCGCATCACCTGATCAATCTGATCGATCCAGATCAGCACTACTCCGCCGCGCAATTCCAGCATGATGCGCTTCGCATCATGCATGACATTACCCAGCGTAATAAAATTCCATTATTAGTGGGCGGTACTATGTTGTATTTCCGGGCTCTGCAAGAAGGTCTTTCTCCGTTGCCTTCCGCGAACCCAGATCTTCGCCAAAAGCTGGAAAACATGGCGCAGGAACTGGGCTGGCCAGTCATGCATCAAAAGCTTGCGGAACTGGATCAGGAAACTGCTGCACGAATCAAGCCCACCGACAGCCAGCGGATTCAGCGCGCACTGGAAGTATGCCACCTGACACAACAACCGATGTCCGAAATTCTAAAAACACCCCAGGAAAGTAATTTTCCTTTTCGAGCCATCAGCATCGCACTCATTCCCAGTGAACGCAGTCAATTGCACCTACGCATCGCGCATCGTTTTGAAGCGATGCTGAAGCATGGTCTCATCGACGAAGTTCAAGCAATTCGGGGTAAGTTTTCTTCACTTAGTACTGAGTCACCCTCGATGCGCTGCGTCGGCTATCGTCAAACCTGTCTTTACTTGGACAACGAAATAACCAGCACTGAATTACATGACATGGGCACAGCTGCAACCCGTCAACTAGCCAAACGCCAGCTCACCTGGCTGCGTGGCATGAAAACCGGTACAGTGCAAGAATTCGATTGTCTGGCGAACAACTTGTCGGCACAAGTACAGCATTTTTTGCAAGCAACGATTGAAAAGAATTAATGTAAAGTATGGGAAAATGCTTGTTCTCGATACATTTCGCATAAACTGGCTTGTCTAGCCGCAGCTTGTAGCGTTATGATTCCATACTACGACAAGGGATAAATATCATACCTCACTAAAAATAACATGACATAACGCTTTCGTCGTATTTAGCAGTACTCGAATTTAATTTCAGGAAATCATCGATAGGATAGAAACACTATGCAAACGCGCATTCATTTATTTACTTTGGCCGTACTCGTCATGAGCATATTCATATTGGCGGGTTGCGAAAACTATGCCGAAAAAACACACCAATCCTGGGTCACCCCGCCATCTGGCCCGGTTTATGATGATTCAACCATTTTTGCACGCATTACCCAGGCAGTGCAATCAGATCCGGTTTTACAAGGCGCCAGCATCGATATCAAAGTTCAAGACGGTAATGTGGCGCTAAAAGGCACTGTCAACAACGAAGATCAGATGACGCGCATTAACATGCATGCCTGGATCGTCGATGGCGTGAAAAAGGTCGACAATCAAGTGACTGTCAGGTAATTACCCATCAATAAAAAATCCCCTGAACGGGGATTTTTTATTATGCCCTATTGGAGTCTTTAACCAGGTCAGATACCACGCAACAATTCGTTGATACCCGTTTTTGACCGGGTCTTGGCGTCCACCTGCTTAACGATCACTGCGCAATATAAGCTGTATTTTCCATTCTCAGCGGGTAAATTGCCCGAGACGACAACCGATCCGGGCGGAATACGGCCATAGCTCACTTCGCCGGTTTCACGGTTATAAATTTTTGTGCTTTGTCCAATGTAAACACCCATCGAAATCACCGAATTTTCCCCGACAATAACGCCTTCCACAACTTCCGAACGCGCGCCGATAAAGCAATTGTCTTCGATGATGGTCGGATTCGCCTGCACCGGCTCCAGCACACCGCCGATACCGACACCGCCAGACAAATGCACATTCTTACCGATTTGCGCGCACGAACCAACCGTAGCCCAGGTATCGACCATCGTGCCTTCATCGACATATGCACCAATATTGACATACGACGGCATCAACACAACGTTACTAGCGATGAACGAGCCTTTACGTACGGCGGCAGGCGGCACGACACGAAACCCGCCATCACGGAAATCCCGCGAACTGTAATCCGCAAATTTCGATGGCACTTTGTCAAAATAATTGGAAAAACCGCCTTTGATAAAGTTATTGTCCTCGATGCGAAACGACAACAGCACTGCTTTCTTCAGCCACTGGTGCGTCACCCATTCGCCATTGATTTTCTCAGCCACGCGCAATTTACCGGCATCCAGCATCGCAAGAACTTGAGTAACCGACTCTTTCAATTTGGCATCGACATTACGCGGGGTAATCTCCGCACGGCGATCAAAAGCTTCTTCGATGGTGGCTTGCAATTCATTTGTCATTTAATTTTTCCTGTAATTTAATTCTCAACTTTGTCGAATCATAATGTTTGCAACAAACGCTTGATTCTTTCCATGGCTTCAATGCATTCTTCCGGTGATGTAACCAGTGCGATGCGCACAAAATCTTTTCCCGGATTGACGCCATGCGCGTCACGCGCCAGAAAACTGCCCGGCAGTACCGTCACATTATAATCTTGATATAACCGTTTGGTGAATTCGGTATCGCTGATCGGTGTTTTAATCCACAAATAAAAGCTCGCATCCGGCATCTGCACTTCGGTTGTACCCGATAACACCGCAATGGCATCGGAAAACTTCCGCGCATACAAACGGCGGTTTTCTATGACATGCGCCTCATCACCCCAAGCTGCGGCGCTGGCCGCTTGCGCGGCAGGATTCATCGCCGAGCCATGATAGGTGCGGTACAACAGAAATTTCTCCAATAATTGCGCATTCCCGGCCACGAAACCGGAACGCAATCCCGGCACATTCGAGCGTTTTGATAAGCTATTGAATACCACCAAACGCGGAAAACCAACACGTCCCAATTGTTGCGCCGCATCCAGCGCACCCAAAGGCGGCTTTTCCTCATCGCAATAAATCTCCGAATAACACTCATCCGAAGCCAGCACGAAACCATAACGATCCGACAACGCGAATAATGCCCGCCAATCGTCCAGCGTCATCACACTACCGGTCGGATTGTTGGGTGAACAGACATAAATCAATTGCGTGCGCGACCATACCGTCTCCGGTAACTGACCATAATCCAGCTTGAAATGATTTTCCGGTAAGGTGTTAATAAAATGCGGTTCAGCGCCCGCCAGAAACGCAGCACCCTCGTAAATCTGATAAAACGGATTAGGGCAAACCACCACCGGTTGTTTGGCGTTGCTGCTATCGATCACCGTTTGCGCAAAAGAAAACAGCGCCTCGCGGCTGCCGTTGACGGGAATGACCTCGGTCTCCGGGTCGATTCCTGCAAGGTTATAACGCCGCTTGGCCCATCCCGCAATACTATTGCGCAGCGCCGGTATCCCCAATGTCGTCGGATAAGTCGACAAACCATCCAGATTATCCATCAGCGCCTGACGGATAAACCCCGGCGTAGCATGCTTCGGTTCGCCGATTTGCAGCTCTATGGGCTTTAGTGCCGCATTACGCGCCACGCCGTCAAACAGTTGCCGCAGTTTCTGGAATGGATAAGGTTGCAGTTGATTCAGATTTGGATTCATATGCTATTGGATGTAGTGCTTAATTATGTGCATTTAAACCGCTCATCCAGAAAGATTAGATTAGTTGTGATGCACGGATTATAAAGCGGGCGAGAGAGAATGACCAACTTGTGCAGCATAAAAACACGCACCCCATCCCCCTCGCTTGTCCCCTGTGTGCTCCGCTATTGTCAATCTGGCGGCCACCAATCGGCTGCTGGTCTGCTCCACTGCTTTGACTTGGCTTGAGTTTAATGACCTCGAGCAAGGCGAAAGCCAATGAGGTCGCGATAGGATGGATCGTCGTTGCCTCGGCCAGCAGAACGACAATCCCGGCCGTTGTCGAACCACGAGCCACCGCGCAGTACGCGGTCGGCGCCTGATTCCGGCCCTTGCGGATCGATGACCGGTTGCGATGAATATTCACCGTACCAATCCTGACACCATTCCCACACGTTACCGTGCATTTGATGCAACCCCCAATCGTTGCACGGTAGTTCTTTCACCGCAACGGTTTTCTCCCGGTATTCACTCTTTCGGCCATTATAGTAGGGCAATGTTCCATCGAAATTCACCAGCGACGAATCGATCTGCTCGCCCCAGCTGAACGGTATGGCGGTTCCGGCGCGGCAGGCATACTCCCATTGCGCTTCCGTCGGCAAGCACAGTTTCAGTTCCGCTTTTATCCCGTTCATCTTAGCAATGAATGCTTGCACATCGTCCCAACTGATATTTTCCAGCGGCAGTTCATCACCTTTGAATTGACTGGGGTTATCGCCCATGATTGCTTGCCATAAGGCTTGCGTCACCGGTGTATCCGCGATCCAAAAACCTTGGGTTAAAGTGACTTGATGTTGCAATTCATCATCATCACGTTCCGGTTCATCTAATGGCGACCCCATCAAAAACATCCCCGGTTCGCACCAGCGGAATGCTTGCCGCACGCCTTTATAGGTGAACGCCATCCACAGCCCGAATTCGTCCTCGCCCCAATCGGATGCCCAGGCTTCGGGAAATTCTTCTGGAAATATTGTGTGTTTGCGGATTTTGAACATAGTAAAAGTCAATTAAGCTGACTGCAAAAGGTATTCAATTCATCGGCGGCCACATCGGGATCGCGTGCCGGGATAGCGAAATAATTATTTTTCATCCCCGCCTTTAAATAAATCCTTCATTCGATCCATGAAGTGTCTCTCCTTATCACCACCCCGCAGTCCACCCCCCGCCTGAGCCTTCACGCGCTCCGTCGCACTACGGTCAGTCAGCTGCTGGCCTGCTCCCAGCACCCGGCTTGGTTTGAGCTCATGACCTCGGGCAAGGCGAAAGCCAACGTTGTTGAGGCGAACGGACGGACCGTCGTAGCTGCGGCGGCGGGAAGAACGGCAGTACCGCCCGCTGTAGAACCACGAGCCGCCGCGCAGCACGTGGAGGGCGTCTGTCCCCGGTCCTTGCGGATCGATGACCGGTTGCGCCGGATAATCGCCATAACAATCCTGGCACCATTCCCACACATTACCGTGCATCTGGAACAAACCCCAGGCGCTCGGTTTGTATTTTTTGTTTTTGACCTCCGTGGTCTGCTGCAAGGCGCCTTCACTCCAATTATCCGATTCATATTCCCAAGTGCCACGGTAATTCACCTTGTCGAGCGATAATTCGCCGTCGAAATTAAACGCACCGGTAGTTCCGGCCCGGCAGGCATTTTCCCATTCGGCTTCGGTGGGTAAGCGCAATTGCAATTGCGGATGGCTGTTATTGAGTTTTCTTAGGAAATTCTGCGCGTCCTCCCAATTGACAGATTCAACCGGCAATTGCGCTCCTTTGAAATTGCTCGGATTGTCGCGCATCACTGCCTGCCATAATTCCTGCGTGCAAGCGGTTTCCGCCAGCCAGTAACCTTGCGTCAGGATGACTGGGTGTTGCGGTTCATCGGAATAACGCCCCGCTTCATTTTCCGGCGAACCCATCATAAAGCTGGTTGGCTCGATCCAGCGGAAACGTTGGGTGATACCGGCGATGATAGCTTCGGCGTAGAGGCCGTATTCATCCCTTCCTGCGCCACCAGCCCAATCCGGTGTTAATTTAGCGTCCGCCAACTGCGGTTCCGAGTACCAAAAACCCGGATACAGTGTCTGGCGGTTAATTAATATCGGTGCATGCCAGAACCAGCGGTGAACACGATTCTGCGCATCTTTCGATTCGGCAAACATGCCCTCGCTACCGCTGCCGATGAATGTCATCCAATCCGCTTTGCGCTGTTGCGCGGCGCTCACATCCACGGTGATACGTTCCGCACCGATTTGAAAAGTATGCTGCCCGGTTGCGGGAAATTGGAATGAATGACCGCGTGATAATTCCAGATTCAAGCTGACAACTGTCTGCCGGCCTTGGCGATCGGTGTGCGTATGAAAGATATGCGTATTGGTCAGCCTAAGTGTCAATAAGGTGGTGCCAACGATGGCATGCGTACTCCATGCATCTGGTAAATCCGCCTGAGAACCATCTGCTTGTGCTTCTGATTTTTCCGGTACCAGCACCAGATTCTGCCCGGATTGACGAAGCTGATAAACCCGCGAAACTTGTGTTGCATTAAGGAAATTCCAAGCAGTTTCTTTCTCCGCATCGGATAAATCACTAGGCCATTCGCTGGTACTAGCACCACCCAGTTGCTCATCACGTTTCTTGGCAAACGCCATCAACGCAGTCCAGTAATCGTGGTTCTGGCGGATGGGTTTGGCTTCATGCCGTGCCAGATGTCGCTTCACCCATGCATGCAGCAAACTGTTATCCGCATGCGCATGATAGGTTCTCGCCATGTCTCGCAGGAATTTCTCGGTCGCCGCTTCGACCGCCTCCGGTAACGGCAATCCCAGCAATTTCAGGTTGTACATCGCTTCGAAATACAATTCATCCGGGTACTGGGCATGGTAGCGGCCGATTAGTTCCACCAATTTTTGTTGCTGCGCTGGCGATAAGGTTTTGATCAAGCTCTGTGCTTGCGCGAAATAATTGGGTTTGCTGGCGGCTTGCCACCCCCATTCATCGCCCTCGCTCATCACCGCCGCATGCCGCCAGATCGCGGTTTCGTGACCGATGTCGCAACCGTGCAGCAAACCATGGCGCACCGCACGCAGCAAACCGCTATCGATACGCACCCCAGCGAACAAAGACACCAGCAGTTGCTCGATATTGTCCGCATGATCGCACGGGTCACGTTCGGCTTGGTAATCGCCCTTGACCGGTTTGAGACGGCTTGCCCGGTCCCGCACCACGCAATCGAAAAACCGCAGCAAACGCGGATCGATTTGGCGCTCGGCGGCAGGTATCAGCACTGTCGCACGGAAACCTTGCGCATTCAGCATCTGGCCGAACGCCAGCCACGCATACAACGTTTGCCGCGACTGCGCATGCCTGCCTAAGTCGCTGAGAATCAGGATCGGCGTGTTCTGCACAGGCTTAGACCAAGGTTCGATGATTTCGCGCTGCTGTTGGTAATGCACGATATAACCGCCCGGTTCATCGTAACAATACTGCACGGCCAAACCTTCACTGCCGCGAGCTTGCAGCAACCGGTCACGCAAATGCAGGAAATCGCGCCGGTAAGGAAAATTATCGTCGTTGATATCGATCAACAATCGTGCTTGGGGTGCCCAGTGTTGACGCTGCCGACGCGGTATTCTTCGAATGGTTTTCACGTTCGCGGCTTACTTGACCAGTTTTACCGTATCCGGCTGCCGCCCTTCGACGCGGTCGCCCAATACGCGCTGCAGAAAAGTTAGCACCCGCGGCCACGCAGTTAATCCGGTATGCAGCGGCTTGACACGGTGAATCGCAGGAATCCAGGTCACGCATTCTTCGAGCAATGTTGGTGCAGCTTGGGTAAACCAATCCGGCAAACTGAGCTCATTGGTTTCCGTTTGCGGCTGGATTTGATCGTTGTGGTGTGAAATTACACGGTAGTAGGATGCAGTGGCCGAATGCGGCGGTATTCCGGTCTCATCGGATAGAATGGCTTCCTCTTCGACTGTATCATCCGTGCTTTGCCGATCTTCCGATTCTGTCCGATTGAGTGCCGTCCGATGTTCATCCGGCAATACGGTTTGCGTGTTTTGTTCAAACCCGAGAACTTCCGCCAGCGATTCGTGCCGACTCTCCTCGAGTACGGCAAATGCCCATAACAAATCCGCCCGGCTGACACCGCTTTTGCCGCGCATCTGCGGATAAGCTACCGGGTTGGAGACCTCATTGATCATGCATCACCGGATATTTGCGCAAGGCAAATTCGCTGATTTTATCCAGCATGACAAGCTGCTCATCGGGTGTTTTTGCCAGCACCGCCAACGCGCGTAGCATATCGAGATACTCCGCCTGACCGGGTGGCGTAATGCCCTTTTCTTTAGCAACGATTCGATCTTTGACCAATAGCCCGGCTGCTTTGCGGCAAACATCCTCGTTACAATACGCCCCAAAATGCAATTGCCCGCGCTTAATCAGGAAATCGATCAATGCGTTATCATCCTTGGGCAGATCGAGATTTAGCACCAAACAGCGGCGCACGAACGCAGCTGGCAATTCACGCTCTTCGTTGGTGGTGATGATTACCAGAGGTGGTACGCTATCCTGCCCGCCGATGGTAGTTTTAAGCCAAGGCAAATTGATCGCGTTATTGCCCAGAATCTCCAGCAAACTGTTGGGCAATTCCGCATTGGCTTTGTCGATCTCGTCGATCAAAATGACACTGCCGTGGGCTTGTTCCCAGCCTGCGGGTTTTTCCGGCAATGACAATTGATGTTGACTGTCTTGGTAAACTTTATGCGCCGTTTCCCAATCCAGTGCCCACCACAGCACACCGGGCGAGATGAAGCGTTTTGGATCAAGCAAGGTTTTTTTATCGTCGCCCGCTTTGATCGTCTGCGCTTCCGCCAACCGGCTGACGGCATCGAATTTCCACAACAAATCCTGCCCCTCGGTATGCGCGTTCACCACTTCATACACGAACAAGCGCCCAAGCACTACTGCCGCCGCATGCGCCAATTGGCTCTTGCCGGTCCCCGGATCACCGCGCAACAACACCGGACGGCTCGCCGCCAATGCGGTTTTCAAAACATTGATACTTTTCTCGTCGAATTGATGCACCGTCTCCGGCCATGAACCATAAGCAAGCAATTTTACTGGTGCTTTGATTTCAAGTTTTGCGATGTCGGTAGTGATTTTTTGCAGGATTGTTGCGTTCATTGGGGTTTGTACTCTTCCAGGGTTTTATAAAATTCACTGATCGCAACCATCAAATCGGCATCTTCAACGATAAAAGTTTCTTCGTGGTGGCCTGATTTTATGCGTATAAATGATAAATCCGGTAACAAAGCTTTAATTTCCTTTTGCACTGTCACGTCTGTCAGCGGTGAATCGGCATTTGGTATCAGCAAAAAATAATTCTTTCTCAGTTTCACGTTTTTTTGCTTTTTGCGTTGCGCGATTGTTCGTTTCAGCGTATCGATGGCGCGTTCTTCATTCAATTGATCGGATAGTTCCTGATTCATGACGCGAACATATAAACGCCGGATGATATCCCGCACTACATTATTGGATCGAAATCCGGATTCCAAGGTAACACCCTTTGCCGCTTGCAAATTGAAATCATGATGCGAATATTGAAGGCTCGGTATGGTTTGCGCTTCTCTGGAAACAACCACTTCGACACTGGCAAAACTCATATCCGGCAACATGTATTCACCCCCATCTTGTTGTGCACAAGCTTGCCGGTATTGCGCCATCCATTCGTTTTTCACATTGAACAACACCAGCTTCGACAGAATACTTTCCGCTACCTGATACAAATTTCTAATCTCGGTAATTTTGGCATTCCCCAGGCTACCGCAACTATCCACGAAAGCAGATTGCAAGTTCTGAACTATTTGCACGAACTCTCCTTGCAAACATTGTTCGATCATGTAGCCATGCAGTCCTCCTGAAGGAATCACATTCAATTCACAGCTTTTCACAATGTAATCCCGGAGAATCTCCGATCTATCCAAATCTTGCGAAAGAATAGTTTTGATCTCTTGCAAAAACTCGTCGTCAGAAAAACCATCACTAACATCTTGCAGCAGACTGATCTTATCGAGAATTGGTGCATAGTTTTGCTGCTTTAATTGACCAAGCGGCGTTGTTAACCTTCCTGCAGCAAAATTTAGCAATTCATTGATGTTTTGGTAGTAATCCCGGTAATATTTAACTCGCTTATGCTCATCAATAAATACCGCCGGATCACGCCCTTTCAAACTTGATTCAGTTGCTTTATATTTTTCTTTCCAAAAATCTGTTACCGCAATTCGATAGTCTGTGTTCTGCAAATCGATAGCGTCGACCACCATCGGATGAGTGCGGGAATGAAAATCCCCTTTCTGCCACATTGTGAGCAGTTCATACATGCACCAAGTGGAACGAAAATACGCATCACTGAATAGGGTAATAATGTGTTCACCACCACTCAGGCGATCCATAAAATCCCTGATCAATTCGCCATGCTGCAGTGCATTTTTATCGCGAATTAACTGGATATTACGCTGACGGCATAATCTTTCCAGTTCATCTACAACACCTGTTTGCTTTTCTTGCTCCCACGAATAAGAAACAAACACCTTGACCGGATTTTTTGCCATTCACGTACTCAGTTGTTTAATCGAAAGAAGTATTGTACTGCAAGAAGAGTTACTCATCGTAAGGTGCAATGTGCTTCGCGTATTGCATCTTACTCTGACTTGAGCTCATTGACCTCGGGCAAGACGAAAGCCAGAAGTGTCGTCGCGAGGGGACGGAACGTCGAGATTGCGGACAGCAGAACGGCAGAGCCCGCCGACGTCGAACCACGAGCCACCGCGCAGCACGCGACCGGCGCCCTTTTCCGGCCCTTGCGGATCGATGACTAGCTCCGACAGATAATCACCATACCAATCCTGGCACCATTCCCACACGTTGCCGTGCATTTGATACAGCCCCCAATCGTTACAAGGCAATGCCTTCACGGCAACGGTTTTCTCCCGGTATTTACTCTCACTGCCATTGTTGTAAGGCAATGTTCCATCGGAATTCACCAACGATGAATCGATCTGTTCGCCCCAACTAAACGGTGTGGTGGTTCCGGCGCGGCAGGCATATTCCCATTACGCTTCCGTCGGCAAACACAGTTTCAGTTCAGCCTTCAGGCCGTTCATCTTGGCAATGAACGCTTGTGCATCGTCCCAGCTGACATTTTCCACCGGGTTTTCTTCGCCAATGAAAGTGCTCGGATTATTCCCCATGATAACTTGCCATAAGGTTTGTGTTACTGGTGTATCAGCGATCCAGAAACCTTTGGTCAATGTTACTAAGTGTTGTGATTCGTCACCTAAGCGTTCCGGTTCATCCTCCGGTGAACCCATCAAAAACGTCCCCGGTTCGCACCAACGGAATGCCTGCCGCACGCCCTTGTAAGTGAACGCCATCCACAGCCCGAATTCGTCCTCGCCCCAATCGGAGGCCCAGCTTTCCGGGAATTCTTCGGGGAAAATCGTGTGTTTTCGGATATAAATGGTCATTCGATGCTCAAAAAAGCTGTCAATTGCTTGTTCATTTCAAAATTCTGTTTTCGAGGATTGACTTGCAGCACGAATTAAAACCTATCCGATTTGATGTGGCGTTCATGGAAATCTGCATAATTTTGGATTAGAAATCATCTCGATTCTTGTTTCATCGTGCCATTATTTATTTACCGCTCATAGCTTTCAGGGAATTCGTTGCAGGCAAGGTATTGGATTTTGTTGCACTTTGCTGTGACAATAATCACAGACACAACAGCGCAATTACCGGATACTGTTCCTGACATCACGCAGAATTTAAACCTCCCTCCTTTTTCTGCTATGTCCTTCAACTTTTCCCCGGTAAAGCTGGGGATACTTCTTGGTCAAATGGACTTCACTGTCCATTTGACTTTTTTTATACCGGAAGCTCATTTCTGACAAAACTCAATCAGCACGCGATCATTCAACCAGCGCGGATTTCACCACTTGTTCAAGCATTATGGGAGAAAATCAGGCTAGTACATATTCGTGCGTTTGGGTTGGAAGCACTGATAAACAGCAAAACTACGTCTGCCATCGCCAATTTCCGAAATGGGAATGATCGTATCTCCTCCCATCAAAGCTGCTTCGTTGCGGGCGAGATCGGCCAATTCTTCGGCCACCTTGTCTGCATCGCGGCTAAATAAGACACGGTTAACTACTTTTGCATTCACTTTGCCCAGCCGTTTGCACGGCTCGACCACTTTAGCCGATTGCACCAAGCGCACACCTTCGCCTTGCGGAGTGACTTGCACCCACGCGCAGGAAGACAGTATTAAAATGCTACCAATAGCGGTAAAGATTATTTTCATTGAATGGCTCCTGTATGAGGCAGTAAGATTTAAGCAGATGGTTGCACTTTCGCGTTGAATTATTATCCTTCATGAGCTGCAAATAATATTGAACACGCAGACAACACTTTATTCCAGTATTTCAATACGTTGACGCGTTGTTCCCCGTTCGCCCAGACGAATAACGCCGATAATCAGTGATCCGTAAAAACCCGGATGAGAAATCACGTTTGAGAATAATGCCATCATGTCATCTTTCTCAACGATAGCCTGTTTACGCTGCGCGTCGGGCAATGGCGATAGTTTTTCCGCGAATGACCAAGCGGCATCGCGCGCTTTTTCCATGCTGAAGTTGATGATGGCGGTTTCGACACTGCCGAGAAAGCGATTGAGCAATCCCAGAATAGGCCATATTTCCGCCAGTTCACTTTGCACACCACCAACCAAACCCGCCAATACTTGGTTAATTTTCTCAAAATCCCCTTTGAGGTTTTGCAATTCTCCCGGCGGTACGGTTTCCGCCGCAGCGATCCCCAGATCCAGATTGATATGCGCATTCATTCCGAGCAACAAGTGCTGTAACACAATCGGCCACCAATGTTGCGTCGCCTCAAATGCGCGTACCCAGGATTTTGTCGGTGTTTGCCCGGTCTGGTATAGATAGCATGCATGAATGTAACGGTTGGCAAAGATCACGTCGAGACGTTCCATGCGCGGACCGTCGTCAAAGTAGTTTTCTGCAATACCTTGCTTCACTTGAATCGTGACCTTACGGTATAGAGCGGCAAAGTAGCCCATGCGGGAATCATTTTGTTTTGACCACTCAACGATGGCAGTTAGCTGCACGATCACTTCATCGATTGTAGTTGCGGGGGTCGCTATCGCGGAAGGAAAGCTGGTATCTGCCATAACATCTCCTAATAAATTTATGAACTTTCGCATCATACGCAATGCTTGCCGTGATGCAAGTAACGGATGCGAATAAAGCCGGTCATTCCACATAAGCCACGCGTCGAATCCTACGATGCGGCTTTGGCCGGATTGGTTGCCACTTACTATTCTGTTATGCAATCAACACACTATCGCAATCTTATTTTCATAAACAAACTTGCTCTTCCGCGAGACTCTGATTGCAAGTATAATTCCGTTCACTTTTCCCCATATACCGCCAATTTTCCAGTCTTATTGGTGGCTTTTCGAGGATTGGAAAAAAATGAAACCGCCTATTCGAATTGCTGTTACCGGCGCAACCGGACAGATTTGTTATAACCTGTTATATCGCATTGCAGCAGGCGAGATGCTTGGCAAAGATCAGCCAGTTATTCTGCAATTACATGACATTACCGAAGCACAACCATTGTTTGATGGTATCGTCATGGAATTATATGACTGTGCTTTTCCGTTGCTAAGCGGAATTGTCACCACGGATAATCCCGAAGTCGCATTCAATAACGCGGATATAGTTTTGCTCGTTGGCGCGCGGCCGCGCGGCGAAAATATGGAACGCAAGGATCTGCTGGCAGCCAACAGCCCCATTTTTATCCAGAATGGCAGAGCACTTAATGCCGCTGCAAAACGTGATGTCAAAGTATTGGTCGTTGGCAATCCCGCCAACACAAATGCCTACATCACAATAAAAAACGCCCCTGATCTCAATCCAAACAACTTCTCCGCGATGTTGAGACTGGATCACAATCGCGCGTTGTCGCAAGTCGCGTTAAAACTTCACGTGCCGGTATCGGATATCAAACGAATGATCGTATGGGGAAATCATTCCAATACGCAATTTCCTGATTTAAGCCATGCCACCGTTGGAAACACTAGTGTTTCCTCTTTAATTACCAATTCTGCGTGGATAGAAAATCATTTCATCCCGGTCGTGCAGAAACGCGGCACAGCCATCATCGAAGCACGCCGCGGCAAATCCAGCGCAGCCAGTGCAGCCAATGCCATTATTAATCATATGCAGGATTGGATTTTTGGCACCCGGGAAGGGGATTGGGTATCGATGGGTGTGCCCTCGAACGGCAGCTACGATATACCACGAGGCGTTATCTACAGTTTTCCTGTTACCTGTCAGAACGGTCAATATAAAATTGTTGAGGGATTGGAAGTAAGTCCATCGGATCGGGAAAGAATGCAAAAAAGCTATCAGGAGCTCGTCGCCGAGCAAGAAGCGATCAAGCATTTACTGTCTTAAACCGCGGCACTACTCTACAAAAAATTGTAACTCGCTTTGTTCAGTGCTTTAGCGCGGCCCGATGCTAGCGGCTTCGCGAACGGCAATCAATATTCCCGCATCCAAATGACCATCCGCAATACGTTGCGTCTTCTGCTGAAAAAGACTGATTGCCTTGCGGGTGGCTGAACCTAATATGCCATCGGCTTCTCCGGCATCAATTCCCAGCGTGGTTAAATCCATTTGAAGCTGACGTACCTGTTCCCGGGATATTTTTGCCGAATCCACCGGTGGCGCACGGAATAAAGGAGCCGCACCTGCGATGCGATCCGCCAGATGCCCAACGGATAACGCATAAAATTCGGAACGGTTCCAACGCATGATGATATAAAAATTCTTGGTGACCAAGAATGCAGGGCCTTGATAACCCGAAGGAATGATTAATGCTGTTTTTTGTGCTGCCGGTGCCAATGGCGCTCCCGAAGTCGTCGTAACCCCTAATTTTGTCCACTCTTCAAAACTCAGCATCTGATCCCGCCCAGCAAGCGAGTAATCAAAGGATCGCGGTAAAAGCACTTCTTGCCCCCAATTTAAACCAGGAACCCACCCTAACTGCTGCAAAAAATTGGCCGCGGATCCCATCGCATCCGGAATACTGCCCCATAGATCGCGCCGTCCGTCTCCATCGATATCCTTGGCATAGCGCAAAAAAGTCGATGGCATGAATTGCATATGTCCCATCGCGCCCGCCCAGGAACCGATCATGCGCTCTGCGGTTATATCGCCCGCTTCCACAATCCGCATGGCGTTGAGCAGTTCTTGCGTAAAAAAGGTGCTCCGGCGCGTGTCACAGGCCAGCGTTGCCAGTGAATCGAGCACAGACCAGTCGCCAAAATGACCGCCATAGCTGGTTTCCAGTCCCCAGAAGGAAATTAGGAATTGTGCCGGAATACCGCTTTCCCGTTGAATCTGATTCAGCAAAACATGATGCTTGGCATACAAATCCCGGCCACGCTGTACGCGCTCTTCGTTGATCCGGGTCGTGAAATAATTTGCAAATGTTTGCGTGAATTCGGGTTGACGCCGATCCAGCTCAATAATACGTGGCAGCCGTTTGACTTTACTCAGCACTTGATTGACTGTGTTATCGGAAATACCTTCCAGGCGCGCTTGCGATTTCATTCGGACAATACATTCGCCAAAACCGCTGTCATCGGCATAGACCGGCTGTGCGCACGTTAACATTATGAATGCCGCACCCCATCCTGTTTTCCGCCAGCTGCGCTTTTGCACGAAACGAAATAGATTGTTCAAGTGATGAGGAATGGCCGCTGATATCATATTATTTTCGGTGCGGACAGTTCTGCTTCGTACAATCCGCGTAAAGTGACAACGAGTGCTCTTGCAGCGTAAAACCGCGTTCTTTCGCTATGGCTATCTGCCGCTTCTCAATATCAGCATCGTAGAATTCTTCTACGCGGCCACATTGCAGACATACCAAGTGATCATGATGGCCATCTCCTTTCAGCTCAAACACGGCTTTACCGCTTTCAAAGTGATGCCGCTCCAATAATCCGGCTTGCTCAAATTGTGTCAAAACGCGATAGACAGTAGCCAACCCAATATCTTCACCTTCGCTGATCAGCTCTTTATAAACATCTTCCGCCGACAGATGACGCACACTGCTTTGCTCAAATAAATTTAATATTTTAAGTCTGGGCAGTGTTGTTTTAAGACCAATATTTTTGAGATCAATACTTTTCAGATCGTCGAAGTTACCCATGGTTATCTCTGCCTGGAAAATTATTTACTGTATCATATGCTGTGTTCACTTTGGAAACATATAATATCAACAAAATGGTTGCAAAATTTTCCGTATTGATCGCTTTCTTGCTGCTAACAGGATGTTCATTGCTTCCTCATGTTCTCTATAAAATCGATGTACAGCAAGGCAATGTTGTGACAGAAGAAATGCTGGAAAAACTAAAACCCGGCATGACCAAATCCCAAGTGCTTTTTGTTTTAGGCTCCCCGCTCATCATGGATGCTTTCCGCGACAATCGCTGGGATTATGTTTATCTTTTTCGTAAGCATGGTGATCTCGTTGAACAAAAACGGGTAACTCTTTTCTTTGCGGATGATAACTTATCCAGTATTGAAAATTACTTAGCGAGTTCTCCAGATCCCATAAAACCCAAACCGGCTCAAGCAAAAACAGAGCAAAAAGCCGGGCAAAAAGAAATGGTACCCGACGACGATGACGATCTCTGTAACGTACCCAGCACAGTCTCTATAAAACCTTAATTATCAAACTATCGCAAAAAATGATTACGCAAAAAATCGCTATTGCCGGAAGCTCCGGCCGCATGGGCCGCACTTTGCTGGAAGCCGTGACACAAGCGCCCGATATGCAGCTTGCAGCGGCATTGGAAAGAATTGACAGCCCTTATTTAAATAAGGATGCCGGCGAGTTAATCGGCGCGCATTGCGGCGTCTCTATTGTCAGCGATTATGCGCAAGCCCTAAGAAGCTGCCATCATTTAATCGATTTTACGCGCCCCCAAGGTACTCTTGCCCATCTCTCCGTGTGCCGGGAAGCGGGTGTAAAAATGGTGATCGGCACCACCGGCTTCTCTCCGGAAGAAAAAGCTTTACTGCAACAAGCCGCTCAAGATATCGCCATCGTATTTGCCCCCAACATGAGTGTCGGTGTGAACGTTACTTTCAAATTATTGGAAATCGCCGCGAAAGTGCTCAATGAAGGCTACGATATTGAAATCGTCGAAGCGCATCACCGCCATAAAGTGGATGCGCCATCCGGCACCGCGTTACGCATGGGTGAAGTCATCGCCGATGCATTGAAAAGAGACTTAGGTAAGGTAGCAGTGTATGGCCGGGAAGGCGTAACCGGCGAAAGAAAACCGGAGACCATCGGATTTGCCACTATTCGTGCCGGCGATATTGTCGGAGATCATACCGCTATGTTTGCCGGTATCGGTGAACGCGTGGAAATTTCCCATAAAGCCAGCAGTCGGATGACTTTTGCCATGGGCGCATTGCGCGCCGTGCGCTTTCTTGCCGATAAGCCCAATGGTTTGTATGATATGCAGGATGTACTGGGTTTGCGTTAACATTCTTTACCGCTATTTTCATGGCAACGTATGCGATCGGTGATTTACAAGGCTGCTTCACTGAATTTCAGCTACTGCTCGAAGTTATTCGCTTTGATCCCGCCCAGGATCAACTTTGGCTGGTAGGCGATATCGTTAATCGCGGCCCGGATTCACTGCCATTGTTGCGTTGTATCAAACAGGCCGGCGCTGCGGTACGCATGGTTCTCGGCAATCATGATCTGCATTTGCTCATGGTTGCGGCGGGAATGGCCAGAAAACACCCCAGCGACACGATTCAACCAATTCTCGACGCACCTGACCGTGATGAGCTGTTGCATTGGTTGCGACAGCAAAAATTATTTCACGTCGAAGGCCAATACGCCATGGTGCATGCCGGATTATTGCCGTCGTGGTCTATTGCACAAGCCGGACAACTTGCTCGTGAAGTTGAAACTGCGTTACGTCACGACGATCACCATGAGCTATTCGCACGGATGTACGGCAACGAGCCCAATTACTGGCAAGACGATTGGACTGGTTATATCCGGCTTCGGGTCATCATCAATGCAATGACACGCATGCGCGTATGCACGCCAGACGGGCGGATGAATTTCGCTTTTAAAGGTAATCTGCAATCCATTCCGGACGGCTATATGCCATGGTTCAACGTACCACACCGGATCAGTCAGAACACCACTATCGTTTGCGGCCATTGGTCCGGATTAGGATTGCACATTACGGATCATTTAATCGCGTTGGATAGCGGTTGCGTATGGGGAGGTCAATTGTCCGCTATCCGATTGGAAGACCGGAAAGTTTTTCAGATTCCTTGTGCGCAATAGGCAGCGATAAAGCATTCGCAACCGCTTGTTCAGACAAACGCGCCAATTCCCGCCGGTTTTTCATGCCGCAGGGAATCGGCGAATCAAATGTCAGCTCTACATCTATACTTGTAAGACTCAGAATTTTTTGCAACGACAAAATCAATGAGGGATCGATATAAGCGGCTTCCTTGCAAATACCGCCGAAGCTATTGCGATAGCCAATTGCAACCGGATACAGCATGGCATCCGCAGTGACAGCCGCTTGCAGCAATGAGGCATGAAAATGGTTGATCTGTGTGCCATCCGTTGTAGTGCCTTCAGGAAATATCGTTACTCGCTCTCCCTTATCCAGCACATCACTGATTTGTTGATTGATACGCAGCGTATCGCTCCGTTTTGCACGTTCGATAAACAGTGTACCGGCATTCCGGCTTAGCAAGCCTAAGACAGGCCAGCGGCTAATTTCGGCTTTGGCGACAAAACGAGTCGGGCATGCCGCCATCAAAACACAAACATCCAGCCAGGATACGTGATTAGCTGCTAACAATACCCTCGGCATATCCGCCGTAGGTAATCTACCGTGGCAATGCAACCGGATCGCAAGAGTGGACAATAATCCAGTCGCCCAGCGTTGCATCATAGTACGCTGAATCGATAAAGGAAAATAGGGATAAACAATCGATTGCAATAAGCCTGAAATAACGTGCAGTAGTAAATGAGTCAGGCGGATGATACGCAATAGCAGTGGTGTATTTTTTTGCATGCAGAGAGTGTGCAGAGGAACTGCCTTGATAATGGTTGCTGCAACTACTCTACCATTATTTTGCAAAAAAACTCAGAGGACTGTAATACACGCAAGATTTTTTTGCGTGTATTACAGAAACTAAACAGTGAATCTATACAAAAAACATCAACAACTAATAAGAAACAGCCGGTCCTTCAAGCCACAGGCAATCCGAAATCAGACACATGCCACCCAAGCTTTTCAGCACAGGTCTCAATTCACTGGCAATCTTTTGTGCTTGCTCGTCTTTACAGGCAAGAACAACCATCACGTTCTCCTGTTCCATCAAAACATCGCCAGGATCGCGTACACCACGTGATCCGAGCCCACCAGCCTGTTTAAGAACAGTGTAACCGCGCACTGAGCATTTTTCTAACAATTCAGTCAATTGTTCAAGTTGTTCAATACCAACAACAATCTCGAATCGTTTCATTGCGATTGAATTATTCATATTTTTTCCCGAAAAGTCAGATAATTATTAAATAAACGGCAATAGCTTTTAGACTGCAATGCCATGGAACCAATGCGACATTTCCCAGTAAATCGGTACACCGATAAAGATGTTAAAGGGGAAGGTCACGCCCAAAGAAGCGCCAATCGACAACGCAGGATCGGCATCCGGTACGGCAATACGCATCGCTGCAGGAGCGGCGATATAAGAGCAACTGGCATACAGCACGGCCAGCAACATCGTACCACCTTCTGACAAACCGAATATCCAACCCAAATAAGCGCCAAACATTCCAGCTGTTAATGGAAACAGAATACCAAATGCTATAATAAAAACTCCTTTGTCCATCACCGCTTTCAGCCGTGCTGCTGCGAGCAGGCCCATTTCAAGCAGGAAGAATGCCAAAACGCCCATAAATAAGTCCATGAACATTTTATCCAACGGTGATACCAGTTTAACTATACCTGCGTAGTAACCGATCAGCACACCGACTATCAAAAGGTAAAGACTGGTACCGGTCAAAATTTCGTGCATCAGCTTGCCCCATTGGGTTTTTTCACCGCCAGCACCCGCACGCGCCAAGACTGTACCGGTTACCAATGCAGGAATCTCCATCAGCGCCATAATGAGAACCATATAACCTTCGGAAGGCTCGTCTTTCGCAGCCAGGAAAGCCACACCCACGGCAAAAGTCACCGCACTCACCGAACCATAGTGAGCAGAGATAGAACCCGCATCGGCCTGAGTGAATTTACCGACGAATCTCAAAATCGGATATGCGGTTAAAGGAATCAGCGCAGCTAAGACAACCATAGAAGCAGCAATTGGCAGTACTTCCATGATCTCGTACTTGGCCATCGATACTCCGCCTTTAAAGCCGATAGCGATCAACAGAAAGAGACTTAAGCTCTTATACAGCGCTTCGGGGATTTTCAAGTCAGATTTAATGACACCTGCCAAGACCCCCGCAACAAAAAAGAAAACTACCGGTTGTATAGTAGTCATTCAACACTCCCTATTTATTAGTTATATAGTTTATAAAAATCTTTAACAAACAGCATCTAAGAAGACGCCGCAGATTAAAACGCAATAAAAATTCCAGGAAACCGTGAGGTTTCTTGGGGAAATCCATTTCGTTAAAACCGAGATTTTACAAAAAGTAAGAATCTAGGAAATCTGTGACACAAGTAGCGCACGTCTTAGATCTGGAAACCCGTGAGTGAATTGCCTTTCACACGGAAACGTTAACACAGGAAATGTGAAGAAATCGTGAAGATAAAGAAATGCTATTTACTAAATAATTAAGGAAAAATGATATGAAAAGTCGTACCTTTCCCAGGCGTGCTATCGACTTCGATATTCCAACCGTAGTGATTGCAAATCCGCTTAACAATCGCAAGTCCTATCCCCAGCCCTTCTCCTTGCGTCGAACCGCGGAAGAACCGCTCATAGAGCAGCGGCAAATAGGCCGGTTCTATTCCCATCCCGGAATCTGAAACGGATAGCCGACGATCACTAAATTCGATCCGGATATAACCTTTCTGAGTATATTGCACAGCGTTACGGATCAAATTCATTAATGTGGTATGTAATGCCTGACGGTTGACCGTCAGCACGACATCCGGCGCAATCAGCACTTCAAAAGTGAGATTTTTCCTGGCAATCTCGACACACAATGGATCTGCGGCGTCATAAACACATTCAGCCACAGCCACAGTTTCAATGACACCCAGCGCTTGTTCGCGTGCGAGAAACAACAAAGCTTGCAGTTGTTCCCCCATACGGGCGGCGGCAGCTTCGATCATCTTCACACGATGGTAGGCTTTAATTGGAATATCAGCGCCCGCAATCAGTAATTCACAACTGGTCAGAATGGTCGTGATAGGAGTTCTTAGTTCATGACTGATATTCGCCGTAAACTCTTGCTCACGCTGCAGCATCCGTTTAATCCGATTCTGGTAATCATCCAGTGCCCGCGCAAGCTGTGCAACTTCCTCGTCCATATCCTGCTGGGCCAAAAGCCCATGCTGAACATCGCCCGGAGCTAAACGATTGACTCGTTCCGCCAAGTCCGTCACTTGCTGAACCAGCACTCTGGCGAGTAAATAACCGACAAAAAAGGCAATTCCAACCACGACAAGCCATGACAATACAATCAATAGCCTTAGTTCCTGCAAGCGTTGCTTATGTAACGTAATGCGATAGGCCACCACAAATTTTACTTCACCGATGGCATGCACCAAGACATGAAAATCATCCACTCCGTAATAGATTCTATGATAATCCGGGTTGAGTCCGCGCAAATACGCGGGGAGCCGCAGCTCTTCCTCCATATTGTGGACGACGTAGCTCTTGAGATGTGAACCAACCTGGGAAATAAAATCCGAGTGTTTTTGATAGCGTTGAACAAGATGATCCATTTCCATCTTAATCACTTGTTCAATATGCGCTTCTTCGATGTTATCGGAAGCAAAATAAAGAATGATGCACAAGGTGCCTACAGTAAAAATACTGAATGTCGCCAATGCCACAGCGACACGGTAGCGCAGGCTACGTTCTATCGGAAATCTGTGCACGAGAAGTTAAGCAGTAGCCAAGTCCATGAACCGTTTCAATAGGATCATATCCGCCGGCTTTGGTCAGTGCGCGCCGTAAAATATGCATATGGCTACGCAACGTATCGCTGGTTTCCTGAACATCCTCCCATGCCTCCAATTCGAGTTCTTCCCGGCTGAATACTTTACCCGGTTCGCTCATCATCAAGGCCAATAAACGAATGCACTTAGGTGGAAGCTTGACGTTTTTGTTTTCAAAACGAATGGAAAGTGTTTTAGGATCAAAGGAAAGTTTGTCAAATTCCAATGTGCGGTTGGCAACTTTACCGACATAGCGTTTATGCATTGCAAGCAAGCGCGCTTCCACTTCCTTCAACGCAAAGGGCTTGATCAGATAATCGTCCGCTCCTTGCTCGAAGCCCGCCAGTTTATCTTCCAGCGTGTCTCGTGCAGTGAGCATCAGAATCGGCGTATCGATCTGCGATTCCTGGCGCAATTTCCGGCACAGCGTCATACCGTTCATGCCGGGCAATCCTAGATCCAGCAGAATGGCATCAAATCGCTGTGTCACTGCAAGATGAAGTCCTGCTACACCATTGACAGCTGCATCCGCCGTATGCCCCCGGGACTCCAGAAAATCATACAGATTGGCGGCAATTGCCAAATCGTCTTCAATAATCAGTATATGCATACAGCCACCTGCAGTAATGATTTAATTGTTGTTAACCTCTTACCGCATGGAATTCACGGCTTAAGGTATGAACAGCATCCACCAGGGCTGCTGCATTTTCCGGCGGCGTAAACTGAGAAATGCCGTGGCCCAGATTAAACACATGGCCGCTGCCGTTGCCATAACTGGCCAATATCTTCGCTACTTCTGCGGTGATGACTTCCGGAGATGCAAAAAGCACCGATGGATCCAAATTTCCTTGCAAAGCAACTTTATCACCCACACGCCGCCGCGCATCGCCAATATCGATTGTCCAATCCAATCCGACTGCATCGCAGCCAATGTCGGCAATGGCTTCCAACCACAGTCCCCCGCCCTTGGTAAACACAATGTTGGGAATACGTACGCCATCGTGCTCCCGTTTCAATCCGGCAATAATTTGCTGGATATAGCGCAGCGAGAATTCCTTGTAAGCCGCATGCGAAAGTGCGCCGCCCCATGTATCAAAAATCATAACCGTCTGCGCACCGGATTCAATTTGCGCGTTCAGATAAGCGATCACCGCCTTTGCATTCACATCCAGTATATGATGCAGCAACTCCGGACGCTGATACAGCATGGTTTTAATTTCGCGGAATTCCGTACCACCGCGCCCTTCCACCATATAACACGCCAATGTAAAGGGGCTGCCGGAAAAACCGATCAAGGGCACGCGGTTATCCAATGCCTTGCGGATTTCCGAAACCGCATCCATGACATAGCGTAAATCCGTATTGGGATCCGGAACTTTCAATGCGCGAATTTCTTTTTTCTCGCGCAGAGGATGTTTAAACATCGGCCCCTCGCCCTGGGCGAAATATAACCCCAGTCCCATCGCATCAGGTATGGTCAAAATATCCGAAAACAATATGGCGGCATCCAATGGAAAACGAGCCAACGGTTGCAGGGTAACTTCAGTCGCAAATCCAGGATTTTTACACAAGGATAAAAAATCCCCGGCGCGTGCCCGGGTAGCGTTATATTCCGCCAGATAACGGCCTGCTTGCCGCATCAGCCAGACAGGTGTGTATTCAACGGGTTGTTTCAGTAATGCGCGTAGAAATGTATCATTCTTGAGTGTTGTCATTAAAAAGCCTATGTTTTATCTTTCTTTTGAAAGGCTGTTTCTATCCAGAATCAGGCCTTTTTTCAATCGTTAATATTACCAGCGAATAGCGATCACGTATATTGCTAATCCGGCAAATGCGACAGCCGGCACTTTAACAAACGCTGAAAAATTAACTTTCCGCGATGGCAAATAAGCGCTGATATTCTTTGATCGCATAGCGATCTGTCATCCCGGCAATATAATCCGCGATTGCCTGATGCCCTTCCTGTGCAAATTTTTTCTGATACTTGACCGGCAGCAATTGCACTTCCGTGCTGAATGCCGCAAACAACCGTTCGATCGTGTGGCGCGCTTTGTTACTCATCCTCACGACACGAAAATGCCGGTACAAATTATCAAACAAAAATTTCTTCAATTCCTGCTGTTCCTGCTTTATCTGCTGGCTAAAACCGATCAGCGGCGGCGCTGCATGCACATCGGCCAGACGCTCGATACCGGCGTCTTGGATGTTACAGGTGCTTTGCCGAGTCAGATCGGTAACCAGTGTATTGATCATGCTGCGGATTGTTTCGTACACCATTCTGCGTTCCGGCAACACTGGGTATTTATCTTGCACCTGTTGCAAGTGGCGCGAAAAAATAGACACTTCTTGCAATTGCCCCAATGTAATTAAACCCGAGCGCAGCCCATCATCGATGTCGTGATTATTGTAAGCGATTTCATCGGCGAAATTGGCCAGCTGCGCTTCCAGAGAAGGTCTTTTATGCTGCAAAAAACGTTCACCCAGTGAACCCAGCTTGGGAATATTTTTCCTCGCCACATGTTTGATGATTCCTTCGCGCGTTTCATAACAGAGATTCAGACCGTCAAAAGCCGCATAACGCTCTTCCAGCACATCAACCACGCGCAAGGATTGCAAGTTATGCTCAAAACCACCGTAATCGCGCATACAGTCGTTCAACGCATCCTGCCCGGCATGCCCAAACGGCGTATGCCCCAGATCATGAGCCAGCGTGATGGCTTCGACTAGATCTTCGTTTAATCCCAAGTTCCTTGCAATCGAGCGCCCGATTTGCGCCACTTCCAAACTATGCGTCAGGCGCGTGCGAAACAAGTCGCCTTCATGATTGACGAACACCTGGGTTTTATATTCCAGGCGGCGGAAGGCGGCGGAGTGTATGATGCGATCGCGGTCGCGCTGAAACTCACTGCGCCCGCTCGCCAGTTCTTCATGAATCGCCCGCCCGCGCGAATTATCGCAAGACACGGCATAAGCAACCCGTTTACTCATTCTGCCATGCAAGCCAGAATGGTTTCGTTCAGAACGGCGGGGGTGATATCCGCGCGCATCACCGCTTCACCGATGCGATTGAGCACGATAAAGCGCGTTTTGCCGGACTCCACCTTCTTATCCAGCAGCATCAGTTCCAAATATTTCTCCGCTGGCATTTTCGGCGCAACAACCGGCAATCCCGCTTGGATAAAAATCTTACGGATGCGCTGAACATCCGCTTCGCCGATCAGCTTCATGCGCCGGGATAATTCCGCAGCCATTACAGTCCCGGCCGCTACGGCTTCGCCATGTAACCAAACACCATACCCCATACCGTTCTCAATCGCATGGCCAAAAGTATGTCCCAGATTCAACAAAGCCCGGATACCCTTTTCCTTTTCGTCCGCGGCAACGATTTCCGCTTTATTTTCGCAACTGCGTTGAATTGCTTCGTTCAAGGTCACCGGATCGCGCGCCAATAAGCGGTGCATATTTTGCTCCAGCCAATCAAAAAAGGCCGGATCGCGAATCAAACCGTACTTGATGACTTCCGCCAAACCTGCGCGTAACTCTCGATCGGGCAAGGTGTTTAACGTTGCGCTATCTGCCAACACCATCAGCGGCTGATAAAAAGCACCGATCATATTTTTACCCAGCGGATGATTAATGCCGGTTTTACCGCCTACCGATGAATCCACTTGTGCCAGCAGTGTCGTCGGAATCTGGATAAAAGGCACGCCGCGCAAATAAGTCGCCGCCGCGAATCCGGTCAGATCACCGACCACACCGCCACCGAGCGCCAATATCGTGGTATTCCGTTCGCAGTGATTTTTTAACAACGCATCGAAGATGATATTGAGCGTTTCCCAGTTTTTATGGGACTCGCCATCCGGCAGAATAATCGGCATCGTGCGAACCCCCCGCTTCTCCAGTGCCGTTTGCAGTTTCTCCAGATAGAGCGGCGCCACGGTGGAATTACTGACGATCGCAACGCGCTTTTGCGGCAAGCACGATACGATCAAATCAATGTGCTGCAGAATACCGTGTCCGATATGGATCGGGTAACTGCGCTTTTCCGCTGATGGGGTAAAATCAACCGTAATGGTTTGCATAATATTGCTCTGATCACCTTGCATGATAGTGTTGAAATCAATCGATATTAATTTGTTAATCAGTTTTTGCACTAAAAAGCGCACACCTTGTTTTCCGCTGTCGATAATGACATGCGCGGTTTCGCGATACAGTGCATCGCGTTGCACATAGAGTTCATTCAAGCGGGCGTACAAATTCTGTGTTTGCAGCAATGGCCGGTTTTTATCGTGGCGGGTACGCCGGTACAGATCGTTAACCGATGCGCGCAAATAGATAACGATGCCGTTGCGCTTCAGCAATTGCCGGTTTTCAGCATTCAGAATGGCGCCGCCGCCGGTCGCTAAAATGATGTTCTGTTTTTGACTCAATTCAAGCAGCGCTTCCGATTCCCGTTTACGAAAACCGGCTTCACCTTCAATCTCAAAAATGACCGGAATTTTTACCCCGGTGCGTTCCTGAATCTCATGATCGGAATCGACGAACTCTTTATCCAGCGAACTGGCCAAGGCTTTGCCAATAGTCGTTTTTCCGGCCCCCATCATACCGACCAGAATGATATTGGTATTCCCCAGTTTTTTCTGAATGGGTTGCAGTATTTTCGTTTTGCTTAAATTCATAGGTGCGATTGTAGCCGAATTCGCATCCCATTCGCAGGGGCACCGACGGTTTCAGCGCTGCCAATAAACTACTCGCGGGGTTTCTTGATAGGTTTATAAGACAATGTTGCGGACTGCCGCACCACATTCTGCCGGGTTTCAGCTTGCATGCTTTTCCGGTTGCGCACAAACCAGGAAAAAAATAACGGCACGAATATCGTCGCCACGCAAGTGGCCATGATCATCCCGCCAAAAACACCGGTTCCCATCGATTGGCGCGCCGCCGAACCTGCGCCGGTGGCGATCACCAAAGGTACCACACCCAGTATGAACGCCATCGAAGTCATGACAATAGGCCGGAAACGTAACTGCGCCGATTGAATCGCCGCTTCTTTAATACTGACGCCTTCCTTCATTTTCTGGCTGGCGAATTCAACCAATAGAATGGCGTTTTTTGCGGTCAAGCCGATTAATGTCACCATGCCGATCTGGAAATAAATATCATTGGGCATATCGCGCAGCAAAATCGCCACCAGTGCACCGACCATCGCAAATGGAATCGCCATGATGACCGCCAGCGGCAAGGCCCAGGTTTCAAATTGGGCCGCCAGAATCAGAAAAACCATCACAACCGCCAGACTGAAAGCGAAAATCGCCGCCGAACCCATTTTCTTTTCCTGGAATGCGGTACCGGTCCAGGCGATTTGATAACCTTCCGGCAGTGTCTCGGCGGCAATCCGCTCAACCAGCGCAATCGCTTCGCCGGAGCTGACACCGTGCGCAGCACTGCCGACTATTTTGGCCGCCAATAATCCATTAAACCGCTCCAACTGCTCCGCACCGGCGATATGTTTTACCTTACTCAGCGCCGACAAGGGAATCATCGCGCCGGATTGCGCACGTACGTACACTTTCCCTAAATCTTCCGCGGTCATGCGATAAGCCGCTTCTGCCTGCAATTGCACGCGATAGGTCCGTCCGGAGCGGTTAAAATCGTTCACATAAAAGGAACCCATGGTGCTTTGCAACGTGGCATAGATTTCCGAAATGGGAACACCTTGCGTGATCGCTTTGGCTTCATCGACTTCGATAAAATATTGCGGCACCGTCGAGCGTAAAAAGGTATTGACGCTAGCCAGCTTGGGATCTTGCTTCAACGCTTGCATCAACTCATTCACCACAGCGGTTAATTGCGCGGTATCCGAATTGGTGCGGCTCTGCACATATAATTCAAACCCGCCGGTATTTCCCAGACCGCGTATCGCCGGCGGATTAAACGCGATCGCCAGACCATCCGGCTGCTGCGCGCCGATCATAAACAGCTTATTGACAATTTCGGGCGCGCTCGTTGTGCGTTCCGACCAATCCTTCAAGCGCACAAACATGGTCGACACGTTGGTTTTATTACCGCCACCAATAAAATCCAGCCCATTCACGGCAAACTGAAAAGCTACGGCGGGTTCCTTGCCCATTTCGGTACTGATGGCGTTGGCCGTCTTGGTGGTTCGCGCCAGTGTTGCACCATCGGGCAGGATGACCGCCGCAATCACATAACCTTGATCTTCCGGCGGCACGAAACTATCCGGAATATTTTTCACCAGATAAACCAGACCGGCAATCATCACCACAAACAGCAATATGCTCCGGCCGGAATGGCGCAGGCTCAAACCGACCATATCGACATACAACCGGCGTACACGCTCGAAATGATCATTAAACCAATCAAAAAAAACTGAGCGCCGATGCGAGGAGCGCAGTAATACCGCGCACAGTGTCGGCGTCAGAGTCAATGCCACAATACCGGAAATCACCGCGGCAACCGCCACCGTCACGGCAAACTGCTGGTACAGCTCACCGGCAATGCCGCCCAGAAAAGCCACCGGAATAAAAACCGCCGCTAAAACCATCGTCATTGCTACCACCGCGCTCGATACTTGCTGCATCGCCTTGATGGCAGCATTGATCGGCGACAGATTTTCCTGCGACATCAAGCGCTCGATATTTTCCAGCACAACGATCGCATCATCGACCACAATACCGATCGACAGCACCATCGCAAACAGTGTCAGCGTATTGATCGAGTACCCGAGCAACCACAATCCGGCAAACGTACCGATCAAGGAAATCGGGATGGCAATAATCGGAATCAACGTCGCCCGCCAGCTCTGCAAAAACACATATACCACCAGAACCACCAGCAACATCGCTTCACCCAGCGTTTTCACTACCTCCCAGATAGACGCTTTAACAAATACGCTGGTGTCATACGAAATAAAGTATTCCAAACCCTCGGGAAAATAATGCTTCAGTTCGTTCATGCGGGTTTTCACAGCCGCAGCGGTTTCCAGCGCGTTGGCGCCGGAACGCAGGAAAATACCGATTCCCAAACCCGGTTCACCATTCAGCAGTGTTTGCGCGGAATAATCCTGCGCACCCAATTCAATGCGCGCCACATCCTTGAGATACAGTACGCCGCGCGGTCCGTCCGAACGCAGGATAATATTTTCAAACTCTTCCGGCTCCAATAACCGGCCTTTTGCGGTTACCGTATAGACCAATTGCTGATCCGCAATCGCAGGCTCCTGGCCGATTTTTCCGACGGCCTGCTGTGCATTCTGCGTACGGACGGCATTCGCGATATCGCTGGTGGTGATGCCCAGCTGCGCCATCCGGTCGGGCCGCAGCCAAATCCGCATGGAGTAATCTTGCGCACCAAAAATCCGCGCTTCGCCCACACCGGTTGCACGCCGCAAATCATCGAGAATGTTATTGGTGATGAAGTTGCTCAAAAACAGCGTGGTATGTTTGGGATCCTTTGAGGCCACGGCAAAAACCAGCAGCAGATCGTTTGAGCGCTTCTGCACGGTAATACCGGAGCGTCTGACTTCATCGGGCAAACGCGCCAATGCCGTGTTGATTTCATTACTGACATTGAACGTGGCACGGTCTATGTCCGTGCCGATTTCAAAGGTAATGGTGATGGTCAGCCGCCCACTGGAATCTGCGCTGGAGCTGAAATACAGCAGGCCTTCAATGGCACTGAGCTTTTCTTCAATCGGCGCAGCCACCGTTTTGATCATGGTGTCGGCATTTGCACCCGGAAAGGTGGCGGTTACGATAACCGTCGGCGGTGTGATTTTCGGGTATTGTTCAATCGGTAATTGTGTAGCTGCTGCCAATCCGGCTAAAACAATAATGATCGACAATACTGATGCAAAAATCGGTCGGGTAATAAAAAATTGGGCCATGAATGCAATTGCTAGTTATTGATTGAGTCCAAGCCCGGTCATCAAGAAGGGAACTGATCCCGCACTTGCGGCTCGACCTTCTTGCCCGGCATCAGCTTGATGAGATTGTCAACCACCACGCGATCACCGGTTTGCAATCCTTCCAGAATAATCCAGTCTTTCCCCATCCAGTTATCCACGATAACAGGACGTTGTGTGGCTTCATCGCTGTCGTTCAGCACATAGACAAAGCGCCCACTATCCGAAGTCAGCACAGCTACCTGCGGCACCGTGAAAACAGCCCTCGGTTCTCCGGCAGTGACCCGTATCCGGACAAATTGTCCGGGAAATATACGCTGATCCTCATTGGCGAAGGTTGCGCGCAATTGCTGTGTGCCGAGCTGCGGATCGATTTTACTCGCGGCAAAATTAATTTTCCCTTCCTGCTGATATTCCGATCCATCCGGCAGAATCATTGTCACTCGATGCACATTTTTTTCGCTTAAGTGACCGCCCAATCGAGCCATCTCATTATCCGCGAAACTGAATCTCACCCAGATCGGCGATAATTGCGTCAAGGTCGTCAACAAGCTGCTATTGGCTGATACCAGCGTGCCTTCGGACAATTGCGAGCGGCCTGTCACACCCTTTTCCGGTGCTCTGACGGTAGTATAGGAAAGATTGAGTTCCGCCTGCTGCACACGAACTTTGGCTGCCTGAAATGCAGCCGCGGCAATCGCCAGATCAGCTGTAGCCAAGTCATAGGCGCGCTGGCTGACAAAATTTTCCGCTAACAACTGCCGTTGCCGGTCTTCATCGCTTTTCGCACGCAATACCCGCACATTCTGTTCTTGCAACGCCGCCTTGGCTTCCGCCAAAGTGTTCTGAAATGGTTCCGGATCGATCAAAAATAACGGCTGACCGGCTTCCACAGCCATTCCTTCGGTATACAAGCGCTTGAGCAAAATACCGCCTACACGCGGACGGATTTCAATTTCCTTAGCGCCTTCGGTTTGCGCGATCGTTTCCAGGCTGACCGGCATTATCACCGGCTGCACAGCCACAATCGTGGCCGGTATGGCTTGATTTTTAACGGGCGCCGGTTGCACAGGTTTGTTACCGCTACATGCCATCAGCAACAAAGCCATTAAACCGTAACAGCAGAAATTGACGCAGCCCTGCTTACCGATTCCGGCGGTTCGCAGAAATTTTGGATAGCAGTGGCCGAAAAAAGCTAAAAAACCGGGGATTATCACTCGAGTCATTACTTCAAAAATTAAAAATTCAAAATGCTATTCGCTATGGAAAAACCACAAAAGCAGAAATGGGTTCTGTATAATAGCCGCTCATGGTAGCTTGACGGATAATGTAGAAGTATTGCATATATGAAGATAAGATATTCCTCATAATTTTACCTGCCAGCAAATACACAGTTAAGTGTTTGTGCCTACAGTTCTGTCATAGCCGTTAGATCTGGCTATTGAACTGATACCGGTCGTATTAAAACTGCTTGATCTGATCAGCCATATTTATTTTTAATACTCGATAAATTTTAAAGGTGCGTTAATATGCCTATTCGTATTGTTATTGCCCTATTGATTTTCTCCTTGCTGTCGTCAGCAGCGGTCCAGGCATCGCTGAAGCTGCCAGAAACAGTGAAAGTTGATCCGGCCGCGTTAACCGCTGAACCGATGTGCGATCCTAAGATTTCACCGGCATGGCGGGAAGCTCAGGAAATTGATGGCGTAAAAATTGCAGCATCACCCGGCTGCAGTCCGGACAATCCCGCCTGGATCGCGGCGGCAGTCAAAGGAACCAATCACGTTTCCATGGATACCTTGATGAAAACCGGCCTTTCGCCGGATGCCATCATCAAAACCGATGATCTGGACGGCGATGGTGATCCCGACCGGATTATCATCAAACTGGAAATCATGGAGCTGAATGGTAAATCCCCGGATTTTCCCGGTCTGGTGCCAACATTCGACATTGCTCCGGGCGTACAACCGGGCGCTTGGGTATTTGCACCGAAAACCAGCGGTATGTCGACCGAGAATTTTGAAAGTGTCCGTGCTAATCCCCTACTACGCTTGCCATCACCCGTAATTCGGGTTGAAGTGGGCGATATCGTTCAAATCATACTGGAAAACACGCACTACTTTCCCCATAGCATCCATTTACACGGTGTCGATCACCCCTTCTCGCATAAAGATCATGGCGGCAATGACGGCGTGCCGCAAACCAGCGAAAAAGAATTGATGCCGGGCGAACGGCGCATCTATGAATTTCAAGCGCGCCAGCCTGGCACCATGTTCTATCATTGCCACGTGCAAACGCATACCCACTTGGCAATGGGATTAGCCGGCATGATCGTCGTTGAAGAAAACAGACCGAATAACTGGTTGCAGACGTTGAATATCGGTGCAGGTCATGTCCGCCATTCTTCCGTTGCCGTGCGTGAAAATTTCGATCAGGAATACGATCTGCACTATCACGCGATGGATAAAGAACTCAGTGAAATCACACAGAAATACAACGATCCGCGGCTCATCGCGCGCGACATGAATCAACGCTATGACATCACCGATTCGACCGAAGATTATTACACGCTGAATGGCCTGTCGTTTCCTTACACGTTAAGAGAATCGCTGATCATCGTTGAACCCGATCAGAAAATTAAATTGCGCCTGCTCAATAGTGGCGGCGAATCGATTGCGGTCCATACGCACGGCCATCATGCCACGATCACACATTACGACGGCGTGGAACATAATCCGGTCGCCCAGATCATGCGCGACGTATTCGACATGGCGCCGGCGCAACGTCTCGACCTGAAACTGGAAACCGTCAACGATGGGAAACACAGTTACGGCGAAGGCGATTGGTTGATTCATGATCACCGGGAAAAAGGGATCACCACCAACGGCATGGCCGAAGGCGGCAGTATGAGTTCAATTGTGTACAAATCCTACCTGAATGACAGCGGTTTGCCGCAAGTTAGTCACTTCGGCATTGATCTCAATAAATTCTTTACCAAGGAATATTACGAAAGAAGAATTCCAGTCTGGCAGGATCTGGATGAATGGTCCAGTCTAGGCTCACCCGGCGGGCAAACCAGTCTCAGCGCACAAACACAGACCTCATTATTGAATGGCGTGATCGGTCTATTGATAGGACTGGTAATTTATCTGATTTTCGCCAAACGGGAGCAAATCAAACAAAGCGCTATCGCGGCAGTTTCTCGCCTAAAAGGGGCCAAAGGGAGTAACCAAAAATGATAAAGACAACAACCATTACTTTCTTACTGACTGGAATTCTCGCGATCAGCTCGAATGCCATTGCTCAGCAAAAAACAAACGGTGCTGAACATGATCACTCCGGTCATAGCGGTCATGGCGTGAATCAAGCTCCGGCAGCGGCTGAGAAGCAGAAAACCGAGGATCATAGCGGCCATGATCACAGTTCACATGACCAAAGTGCACATGACCACAGCGCGCATGATCATAGTGATACGCATGACATTAGCGCAGAACAACATATTGATCACAGCGCGCATGACACCAGCGCGCAATCCGCGGAGCACGGCGATGGGCACCATCACCACCACATGGATCATGATCACATTATGGATCATGAAGGTACCATGATCATGGGGCAAAACCTCGACAAACTGCCCAGCAGCTGTAAAAGTATTTCCGAGGAAGTGGAAATTACCGTGCGCGCCGGCAGAAAATATTCCGCTAAATTTCCCGGTACCGCTTTTGCATTCGATCAACAGCAATGGCATGTCAAACCTTGCTCCAAAGTCACTTGGCACTTTGTCAACGAAGATAATATCCGGCATCAATTCATGATGCACGGATTGCCCAAGTATCTGTATAAATATGGCATGTTCCACCTGGAAGTAACCGGACCCAAAACGGTCACCGGCACCATCATCGTACCGGGATCGGATGATACGTTTCTCGTCCATTGCGACATTTCCCATCACATGGAAAAAGGCATGAAAGCGCAATTAGTCGTTGGAAAAGGAGCCGAAAATATACCGAGTATTCCCGGTGTAACTCCCTATAACATCAATGATACTTACGAAGCGGAAAATCTACCCAAAGTCTCTGATAAAGCCGAACAAAGCGCAATGGTGCGGCAAATTACGTCGTTCACGAATAATAATTTTCAGAACTATGGCATGATGCTGATTGGCGCGCTGATCGGACTACTGTGCATCCCACTGTTTAAGAAAATCCCGTTTCGCACAAAGAAAACTGATTAAGTTCAGCAACAATCGATCAGTTCATCAATAAAAAACCGGC
This sequence comes from Proteobacteria bacterium ST_bin16, assembly GCA_002083595.1. Lineage (GTDB taxonomy): Bacteria > Pseudomonadota > Gammaproteobacteria > Burkholderiales > Nitrosomonadaceae > Nitrosomonas. The sequence continues at coordinate 36,378 of MSXT01000041.1, forward strand.
CGGATACATCCATTTGTGGATGTATCCGGCCGGTTTCTTTGTGATTACCGCTACTGAGTTTCGCAGCCCGCAGCAACCTGAATTTAACGCGCGGCGATGCGATCAGCGCATTAATTCGTTTGGGGAAATTTTCTAACCAGATCGCTCAAATAGGCTTCGAATTCTTGTTTAAGCTCGGGATGCTGTAAAGCAAACTCCACAGTTGCCTGTAAATACCCGGATTTGCTGCCGCAATCAAAACGCTTGCCGTCAAATTCATAACCCAGCACCGTTTCGTCTTGCAACAGTTTCGCGATGGCATCCGTCAGCTGAATCTCGTTACCGGCTCCCCGCTCTGTTTTTTCCAGCAACTTGAAAATACGTGGCGTCAAAATATAGCGGCCAACCACCGCGAGATTGGATGGCGCCTTGTCAATCGGCGGTTTCTCAACAATGGCGTTGACCTTGGACAAGTTATTGGCAATCGGCGCACTGCTGATGATGCCGTAACGATTAACCGTATTCGGTGGAACTTGTTCGATTCCCAGAACCGAGCAATGATGCTGGGCGTAAATATCCACCATTTGACTGAGGCAGCTCCGGTCACCGCCGTCGATTAAATCATCAGCCAGTAATACCGCAAAAGGTTCATCGCCGACAACCGATTGCGCGCACAAAACAGCGTGTCCGAGCCCGAGCGCTTCGGCTTGACGGATATAAACGCAATCCACATGCGGCGGCAAAATATTGCGGACAATGTTCAGCATCTCTTGCTTTCTGCCCGCTTCCAGCTTCGCTTCCAATTCAAATGCTTTATCAAAGTGATCGGGTATTGAGCTTTTATTACGCCCGATGATAAAAATCAGCACATCAATACCCGCGGCGACTGCTTCTTCAGCAGCAAATTGGATCAATGGCTTATCAACGATGGGCAGCATTTCTTTGGGATTCGCCTTGGTTGCCGGCAAAAAACGCGTGCCTAATCCAGCCACAGGAAAGACCGCTTTTCTGATCGCTTTCATTTATAGTTCTCCTTAATATTAAGTCGCCACTATCGCATTAATGCGATTCCGGTAAACCGGAACAAAATTTCATTTAGCTTTGATAACCCTTGGGATTGATACTCTGCCAGTGCCAGCTGCTCACGCACATATCGTCCAATCCAAGTTTTGCTTGCCAGCCCAATAACTCGAGCGCACGTTTTGGATCCGCATAACAAGAAGCAATGTCACCAGAGCGCCGGGGAGCGATCTTGTAGGGAATAGGCCGCCCGCTCGCCCGCTCGTAGGCGCGTACTACATCCAGCACGCTATAACCTCGCCCAGTGCCTAGATTTACGGTCAAACAACCGGAATATTGATCACTTTGTCCGGAGCGCGCAGCTTCGAGCGCTTCCAGCGCCTTCAGATGCCCCAGTGCCAGGTCCACTACATGAATATAATCGCGCACACCGGTGCCATCCGGTGTGGGGTAGTCGTCTCCCCACACGCTCAGAGCTTCCCTTCGCCCTATCGCGACCTGTGCCACGAAAGGCATCAAATTATTGGGAATTCCCTGCGGATCTTCGCCGATTAACCCGCTCGCATGCGCACCGACCGGATTAAAATACCGCAAGATGGCAATGCGGAATGAAGCGTCGCTATGCTGTAAATCGCGCAGAATCTCTTCGATCATCAGTTTGCTGCGTCCGTAGGGATTCGTTGCAGACAATGGATGATCCTCGGTTAGCGGTAACCGCACCGGGTCACCATAAACTGTAGCGGAGGAACTGAATACTAGGGTTTTGACAGCGCACTCCTGCATCGCTTCTAATAACCGTAATGTTCCGCTTACGTTATTATCGTAATAGGAAAGCGGCTGCTCTACCGATTCCCCAACGGCTTTAAGTCCGGCAAAGTGGATCACTGCTTTGGCTTTACTTTTCTGCAAGGCGGCCACCATGACGGCACGGTCACGGCAATCACCGGTTATTAATGCGGGTTTCCTGCCGGTAATTTTCTGCACCCGGGCCAATGCTTCGGGATTGCTATTACAAAAATTATCGAAAACAGTAATATCAAACCCTGCATTCAACAATTCCACGCAAGTATGCGAACCAATATATCCGGCACCGCCCGTAACAAGAATCATGATTGTGACCTCGACTATAAATGACCGGTATGCAGCGCCAAAAAATGCGCCAGGAATCGTAAGCGTTGATACAGGGAGTTATTTTCCGGCTCTCATGTAACGCACAGCATTCAAGCTCGCTGAGCTTTGATTTGCCGGTTTATTGACCAGAATCTCACCGATCCGGCTTATCCCGATGCGCGCACTGTTCGCCAATACGGTTGACTACATTCAATCAACCGAGAACACCAACGTCCAGCAAATAATTGATGATATGCTCGACCGCCTGCTCGGGTGTTTGAGTCGTCGTATCAATACGGACTTCGGGGTTTTCCGGCACTTCGTAGGGTGAATCCAATCCAGTAAAATCTTTCAGTTCGCCGCTGCGCGCCTTTTTATACAACCCTTTGGGATCTCGCTCTTCCGCCGCCTGAATCGGTACATCGACAAATACTTCAAAGAATTCACCCTGCGCTACCAATTCACGCGCCATCTCTCGCTCGGCCGAGAACGGTGAAATCATTGAAACCAGCACGATTTGCCCGGCATCAACCATCAACTTAGCGACTTCCGCAGTACGCCGGACATTTTCAATCCGGTCGGCATCGGTAAAACCGAGATCTTTATTCAAGCCATGACGAATCGTGTCTCCGTCCAGCAAATAAGTATGTTTACCCAACGAATAAAGCTTTCTCTCGAGCAAAATAGCGATGGTCGATTTGCCGCTACCGGACAGTCCGGTAAACCAGATGATAAACGGCTTTTGTCCTTTGAGCGCAGCATGTGCTTGCTTATTAACAGAGATATCTTGCCACTGGCTATTATCGTGCGACTGACGCAGGGCTGAATGCAACATACCGGCACCGACGGTATTATTAGTTAACCGGTCAATCATGATGAAACCACCGGTATCGCGATCTTCATTATAAGGATCGAATGCGATCAATTGGTCCGTACTCAGATTGCAAACGCCGATTTCATTGAGCTCTAATTTCGTAGCGGTAACTTGCTCGAGTGTATTGACATTGACCTTGTGTTTCAGCGTCGAGACATTGGCCGTTACTGTTTTTGTGCCAATTTTCATCAAATAGGGCCTGCCGGGCAACATCGCCTCATCGGTCATCCAAACCACCGTGGCTTCAAATTGATTGGCTACTCCGGGCGGTGAATCGGTAGTCGCCAGAACATCACCCCGGCTGATATCGATCTCATCCGTCAGTGTCAGCGTAATTGACTGACCGGAAATAGCTTTTTCCAGATCGCCGTCTTGCGTGACGATACGTGCGACGCGGCTTTCTCGTCCGGATGGCAGAACGCGAATGGCGTCGCCGGGTTTGACACTACCGCGCACCACCATGCCGGAGTAACCGCGAAAATCCAGATTGGGGCGATTCACCCATTGCACCGGCATACGAAAAACACCGGATTGTTCAACGGCATCTTCTACCTGCACATTCTCCAGATAGCTCATCAAGGTGTCGCTGCTATACCACGGTGTATTCCTGCTCAACTCGGTAATATTATCGCCTTTCAAAGCCGACATTGGGATGGCGACAATGTTTTGTAATCCGATCTTTTTGGCGAATACACGATAGTCGTGATCGATCTGGTTAAAAACCTCTTCGGAATATCCCACCATATCAAGCTTATTGATCGCCAGCACCACATGCCTGATACCGATTAATGACACCAAATAGCTATGCCGCCGCGTTTGCGTCAATACGCCCTTGCGCGCGTCTATCAGAATAATGGCCACATCCGCAGTCGATGCGCCGGTGATCATGTTACGGGTATATTGTTCATGCCCCGGCGTATCCGCCACGATAAACTTGCGCTTATCCGTGGAGAAAAAACGATACGCGACATCGATGGTAATACCTTGTTCGCGCTCCGCCGTCAGTCCATCCACCAGAAGCGCGAAATCCAAATCTCCGGCTTGCGTACCTACTTTCTTGGAGTCGGCTTCCAACTGAGTCAGTTGATCTTCAAACAACATCTTGGATTCATACAACAGACGCCCGATCAAAGTACTTTTTCCGTCATCCACGCTGCCGCAAGTAATAAAACGAAGCAGGCTTTTGTTCTCGTGTGTTTTCAAATATAGCTCGATGTCCTCGGCTATCAAATCAGATACGTGCGCCATTAGAAATAACCCTCCTGCTTCTTTTTCTCCATGGAACCGGTAGAATCGTGATCAATCAACCGCCCCTGCCGTTCCGATGTTCTGGTAAGCAGCATTTCCTGAATAATGGCCGTCAGCGTATTGGCTTCACTTTCAATCGCACCAGTTAGCGGATAACAACCCAATGTACGGAATCGCACGCTTTTCATCATCGGCTGCTCGCCTTCCCGCATCGGTAAACGTTCGTCATCCACCATGATCAAGGTGCCATCGCGTTCGACGACAGGCCGTTCCTTGGCAAAATACAATGGCACAATGGGGATATTATTCAGATAGATATACTGCCAGATATCGAGTTCTGTCCAGTTAGAAAGCGGAAACACCCGGATACTTTCGCCTTTATGCTTACGCGCATTGTATAAACGCCAGAGTTCGGGGCGTTGCAGTTTGGGATCCCAGCGGTGTTGCGCGGAGCGGATCGAGAAAATGCGCTCCTTGGCGCGGGATTTTTCTTCATCCCGGCGCGCGCCGCCAAATGCCACATCGAAGCCATATTTATCCAACGCCTGCTTCAGCCCTTCGGTCTTCCAGATATCTGTATGAACCGCCGAGCCGTGCGTGAATGGATTGATATTCTTTTCCACGCCCTGCGGATTGATGTGAACAATCAACTCAAGCCCAAGCTTTTTCGCCATAACATCACGAAATTCAATCATTTCCCTGAATTTCCACGTAGTATCGACATGCAGCAACGGAAACGGCGGTTTTGAAGGATAAAACGCTTTCATCGCAAGATGCAGCATCACTGCACTATCTTTTCCAATGGAATAGAGCATCACCGGGTGTTCGCATTCCGCAACCACCTCCCGCATGATCTGGATGCTCTCAGCTTCAAGGCGCTGTAAATGTGTCAGCATTATTAATTGTTTCCTTTATTGGTAAACACAGCCGGTATAGCGTTATATTAAATTGCCTTGAATGCATTTAATACGAAATGACTACTTTTCCCGTAGTCATTTACTGCCGCAGAATGGTGATTAGCACGCCAAAAACGTCCATTAATCCTAGACAGAATAAATCCCAAACGGGATGTGGATTTTGATTTATAGCTCAGGGAATATTATTTACAACGTCGAGTTTTTAGTGCGATTTACTGTAAATTTTTTACCTATCTTTGGCAACCTCAACCGATAAGAATATTTTATCCGATACTCGCAATATTGTCAGTCAACAAAACATTATATTCACTTCTTATTACAAAAATGAGCGTTCAATCTAAGAAAGCCATTTATATTGGCAATTGATTCAGGTATAATGCCGCGCTTTGGGTCGTTAGCTCAGCCGGTAGAGCAGCGGACTTTTAATCCGTTGGTCGGCAGTTCGAATCTGCCACGACCTACCAAAAACAAGCACTTAGGAATAAAATTCTAAGTGCTTTTTTACTTTATAAGCATCCTGTAAGCGCAATGTCAGGAATTCCGCGCAGCACAAATCACTAAATCTCATCGCCTTAATATATCTAATAATCATACAATTATGAAAATTAAGCTTGCCGTGAACGGTACGTTAATGAGAGGTTTAGCGTTAAACCACAATTTGCTGGAGTTGGGTGGTGTATTTGTGGAAGAAGCCCTAACCGCACCTCTCTACCGGCTTTGGTCGATTAATGGTCAGCACCCCGCAATGCAGCGCTGCGCCAGCGGCGGACAAATATCCTTGGAAATATGGTCTATAGACTCATCCAATATCGGTGAATTGTTAGGCCGCGAACCGGCCGGACTCACAGTTGGAAAAATTCTCTTGACTGACAACCGGGAAGTATTAGGAATTCTTGGAGAATCCTATCTTTGCGAGGGGATGCAAGAAATAACAGAATTTGGAGGATGGCGGGAATACAAGGGACTGCGTTAATTTCACCCTGCGTAGACCTTGAATGATTCATCTAATTTGCATTATCTCTTTCATACTTCACAGCACAACGAACATCGATCGCTAACCGGTGCGCATCACAGTATAATGCGTTAAGTTTTTCTTGATCCATTCCCGAGCGTGGCGGTTCCATCAAAGCAGACTGCAGATTGATTCCGGACAGCCATTTTTCTGATTTTATGCTTGATATCGATGCCATTTTTGCGCCCGGCGGCGTGCTCTCCCAACACATTGCAGGTTTCCGTACGCGCGCACAGCAAGTGGAAATGGCGCAGGCGATTGCAGACACAATCGCCAAGCATCAAATTCTGGTGGCCGAAGCAGGAACCGGTACGGGCAAAACGTTCGCTTATCTCGCACCTGCGTTGCTGGCAGGCGGCAAGGTGATTATTTCGACCGGCACTAAAACATTGCAGGATCAGTTATTCAATCGCGATATTCCGACCATGCGCGCGGCGCTGGGAATACCGGTCACGGTAGCTTTGCTGAAAGGACGGGCGAATTATGTGTGTCACTATCATCTGGAAAGAAGCTTGCAGGATACCCACCTTAGCTTTATCAACCGCGATGAGATTCACTATCTGCAACTGATCGAGCGTTATGCCAGCCGCAGTCAAAGCGGCGATAAAAGCGGTTTGAGCGAAGTGCCCGAAAATGCCGCGATCTGGCAAAACGTCACGTCCACGCGCGATAGCTGCCTGGGCTCGGAATGCCCCAGCTACAAAAAATGTTTCGTCATGGAAGCACGCAAACAAGCGCTGACGGCGGATATCGTGGTGGTAAATCATCATCTATTTTTCGCGGATGTGATGCTGCGAGATGAAGGATTGTCCGAGCTGTTGCCTGCCTGCAATACGGTTATTTTTGATGAGGCGCATCAATTGCCGGAAACCGCCAGCTTGTTTTTTGGCGAATCGATCAGTACCGGCCAATTGCTCGATTTGGCGCGCGATGCCAAAGTAGAAGCGGTTCAAGCCGCCGGGGATTTTACCGGGTTACCCGACGCGATTGCGGCGATGGAAAAAGCCGTGCGCGATTTGCGCTTGACGATTGCGGAAGAGAATACGCGCTTGTCACTGGCAGCCGCCAAGCAAAATAGCGGTTTCAGTCAAGCACTGGGCGATATGCTGGAAAAACTGACCACGCTGGTCAAGTTACTGGAAAGCCAGGCGGAGCGATCCGAAGGGCTGGAGAATTGCCGCCAGCGCGCGGCGGCGCATTTGTATCTGCTGCAGCGTTGGCGCGATGAAACGGAAATGCAGGAGCATGTGCGCTGGGTCGAAGTCTATCACCACGCTTTACAGCTGAACGCCACGCCGTTGTCGATCGCGGAAATTTTCCAAAGACAAATGGCTTCATCGCCGCGCGCTTGGATTTTTACTTCCGCGACCTTGTCGGTAAAAAAAGATTTCAGCCATTACAATAACGAAATGGGACTGACCGCGGCGCAAACGGCGTGCTGGGAAAGTCCGTTCGATTTCGCGCAGCAGGCGTTATTGTACGTGCCATCCGGTTTGCCGGAGCCACAGCAGAAGAACTACACCGATCAAGTGGTTCAGGCGGCGCTGCCGGTATTACGCGCGAGCCGTGGACGGGCTTTTTTCCTTTGCACCAGTTTACGTGCCATGCAGCGAGTGCACGAGTTGTTGCAAGCCACCGAGGATTTCGATTTTCCGTTGCTGCTGCAAGGACAAGGTTCTCGTTCCAATATGCTGGAACGTTTTCGTGCATTGAGCAATGCCGTGCTCATCGGCAGCCAATCGTTCTGGGAGGGTGTCGATGTACGCGGCGACACATTGTCGCTGGTCATCATCGATAAACTGCCGTTTGCGCCGCCGGACGATCCGGTGCTGGCTGCGCGGATTGATAAAATGAACCATGAAGGACGCAACGCGTTTATGGAATATCAATTGCCGCGCGCAGTCATTAACCTGAAACAAGGCGCCGGCCGGTTGATCCGCGATGAAGCGGACCGGGGGGTGTTGATGATTTGCGATCCGCGCTTGACTACGAAAGCTTATGGCAAGCAAATATGGCAAAGCCTGCCGCCGATGAAACGTACACGCGATCTGGCGGAAGTCGAACGTTTCTTTGCTGTCTGAGATAGCTTCCCAAAGCTGTTGCACTGAAAATCATGATCCAATTATTGACTCGAAAAACATGAAAATTAATTTTGCTTTACGTTGGCTTATTTTCTTTTTACTGGCACTGGTGCTTTCCGGCACCAGCGCGAGCACATTGGAAATTCCTTTGATTGCTACCGAAAGGGAGCTGCAAAAAGAATTGGCTGTTGAGAAGCTCAACGACATTATCAGCAGCATCAAACTGCGAAAAGATCAGGCGGAAGCGATATCGAAGGCGTTGACGAAAGCCAAGACGGAGCAGGAGAAAAACAGAATTCAGGCGGAATTGACCGAATTAAACAATGCCATCGCGGAGCAGAAATCGTCATTTGAGATGATTCTGACGGCGGGCTTGGAGCTGAGTAAAGAGGAAGCGTCAGAAAAAAGAGAATTCGATTGGCAAAAAGATTTACTGGAAATCGTCCAACCGATCATGAGTGAACTGCGCCAATTGACCGAGAATAAGCGCAAAACGGATAGCCTGCAAAAGAAAATCGATTTTTATAAATCGCAAATCCGTGTCATCCATGAAGTGCTTAAACATATTGGGGAAATCAATATAGCCGGTTTTGAGAAAGAGGCTTTGGTCGAGTTTGAGCGCATCAGCAAAAAATGGAACAATCAATTGCAGGAGAACCAGCATCTTCTGGAAGTTGCGCAATTACAACTTGAGGAGATGATTAAATCGCAATCCGCTAAAGAAATATCCTTGGCTGAGCATGTGCAACAATTTGCCGCGGGACGCGGCGCTACATTGTTAATGGCGCTGACTGCTTTTATTGCCGTGTATTTCTCGATGCTATCGTTGCAGAAGCTGCTGCACTGGCTGAATCATCGCAAGAAAGAGGAAAGAAGAACCTATTATCAGCGCATCAGCACATTGTTTTATCATTTTCTGATGGCGGCGTTGTCAATCACAGCGGTATTTTATGTGCTGAGTGTACGTAACGATCAGGTGTTAATCGGCATTACCGTGTTGCTGCTGTTGAGTATCATTTGGTTGTTGAAAAGCTCTATCCCCAGTTATATCAATGAGCTACGAATATTATTGAATACCGGATCAGTCAGAGAAGGTGAATGTATCAACTATAATGGCATCCCGCTGCTGGTGGAAAGTTTGAATTATTACAGTAAGTTGACCAATCCTATGTTGCCCGGATTGGAGCTGCGGCTTACCTTGGCGGAACTGGCCAATTACGTTTCCCGTCCGTACTCGGCAGACGAGCCCTGGTTTCCGTGCCAAAGGGGCGATTTCGTGATGCTTTCCGATAATACCTTTGCCATGGTGAAATGCATTACTCTGGAAAGCATTGTGCTATCGCAACCCAACGGCGTGATGCCGATCACCTATAGCATTGCCGATTTCTTGGCCGAGCAGCCTAAGAATTTTTCCCTGGGGTTTACTGTGAGCAGCGATTTCGGGATCGATTACCAGCATCAATCGCAATGCACCACCGTGATTCCGGAAATATTATGTGCCGGTATCCGGCGCGGCTTGCTGCTGGAATCCTTCGGTCATTCACTGAATGATTTGGTGGTGCATTTCGCTCATGCCAATACGTCGTCGCTGGATTACAAAATTGTCGCCACTTTCGATGGCACTGCCGCGGGAGATCTGTTCGCCATTAAACGGGCGCTACAGCGTTATGCGGTTGAGGTTTGCAATCAACAGCAGTGGGTCATACCGTTTAACCAGCTGGTTATTCATAACGCCAAGGATTAATCATGAAATTAGCAACCTGGAATGTAAATTCGCTCAAAGTAAGGCTGCCGCAGGTAATCGATTGGCTGCAAACGAACCAGCCGGATATGCTGTGTTTGCAGGAAACCAAGTTAACCGATGAAAACTTTCCTGCCGCTGAAATTGCCGCAGTTGGCTATGAGTCGGTTTTTACCGGGCAGAAGACCTATAACGGTGTCGCAATTCTCAGCAAGCAAAAAGGAAGCGAAATCATTACCGCAATACCCGGGTTTGAAGACGAGCAAAAACGCGTGGTGGCGGTAACCTATGGCGATATGCGTGTCATTTCCGCGTATGTGCCGAACGGCGATACGGTCGAATCGGAAAAATATCAATACAAATTACGCTGGCTGCCCGCCTTGACCGGATGGTTACAACAGGAACTGAAGAATTATAAGAAACTGGCCATCCTGGGCGATTTTAATATCGCACCGGAAGATCGCGATGTCTACGATCCGCAATTGTGGCAAGGTAAAGTATTGTGCAGTCAGCCCGAACGCGCGGCTTTCGGTGATCTATTGAAGCTGGGGTTGACGGATAGCTTCCGCTTGTTTGAGCAAGCGGAGAAATCGTATACCTGGTGGGATTACCGCATGATGGCTTTCCGCCTGAACCGGGGATTACGCATCGACCATATTTTACTCAGCGATGCGCTCGCAAGCGTCTGTACAAGCTGCACGGTTGATAAAGCGGTGCGCAAGCTGGAGCGCCCTTCGGATCACGCGCCCGTTGTAACCGAATTATCCGCTTGAGCCGGGATTACGGGTTGCTGCGGGATACTTCCTGGAGTCCTTTTTTCAATGTTTCCAGATTCTTTTCCCGTGCGTCCATTTCTTCACGCATTCGCTCGACCCGGTTGAGATAGCGCTGGTAATTACGCTCACTACCCAAGCGATCCGGAGCGCCGTCTTTGTATTCACTTTTTAATTCGCTCAGGCGTTTCTCTTCTTCCGTTATTTTGCTTTGTATTTTCTCGCGCTGTTCCTCGAGTTTCATCGCTTCGCGGCGTTTTGCGATTCTTTCTTCGACATCGCCGGAATCGACCGAAGGCACCACCACAATCGGCGGTAAATCAATTTTCTTGGCGTTGCTCGACGGCACGTTGGAATAAGTCACATTGCCGCGCTCGTCGACATGCTTATAAACACCGGCTTGTATCGAATAGGAAAAAAAAACCAGAACAATCAACAAAAAATTATTTCTTTTCATGCATCACCCTATGGACCGGTTGTGATTTTTAGAGCAGCTACAGTCTGGCGAGTTCTTTCTTTAAGGCGGTGATGTTTCTTTGATGCTGGAATAACTTATTTCTTAGCTGCACAACTTTTTCATGCGGGTTATTTGCTTCAGCGGCATCGCCGAATTGATCGAGATGGGTCTGCGTATCGACGAAATGCTTTTCTTCGGCCGACAATTCCTTTTGCAGAATCTGGCGGCGTACCGTATCGCGTTCCTTTTGCGTCGTATCTTTTATACGCGGCGCATTTCCATTGGACTGTGATTTGGCCGGACCGGATTCGGAATTTCTGGAATACGACGCAATGGATATTTTTTCCGCGTTAGGGATACGGCGGTTGGTAAAAGTAATATTGCCATCCTTATCAACATGCTTATAGATGTTTGTTTCAGCAATAGCCTGCGATATAGAACTCAACAAAATAAGGGCAAATAGGATTAATAGTGTTCCGGTTTTCATATTTTGCTAGAAGAATGTTGATCACAATTACCGCCACCCGATCAGTCTACCAATGATTTCTCTAACGAAAAGCAAAAAAAGAGCGAATAAATCCCGCTTATTGCGCTTTACGGTTCTATTTTTTCATGCATGCCGATTCCGTCACGATGGCTAAAATCAATTTGAATTTTCCGTATTATCAAATTTACAAGCTGTAATACATATCAAATTCAACAGGATGCGTCGTGGTGCGCAGTAAAATCACCTCATCCATTTTCAGTTGAATATACGCATCGATGATGTCATTGGAGAAGACACCGCCACGGATCAGAAAATCGCGGTCTTTATCCAGACAATCCAGCGCCTCGTCCAATGACGCGCATACATTCGGCACTTTGGCGGCTTCTTCCGGCGGCAGATCGTACAGATTTTTATCCATCGGATCGCCCGGATGGATTTTGTTCTGAATGCCGTCGAGTCCGGCCATCATCAATGCGGTAAACGCCAGATACGGATTAGCGGTCGGATCGGGGAAACGGACTTCGATACGCCGTCCCTTGGGGCTGCTGGTGTGCGGAATGCGAATAGAGGCCGAACGGTTGCTGGCGGAATAAGCCAGGTTGACCGGCGCCTCATATCCGGCGACCAGCCGTTTGTAGGAGTTGGTGCTGGGATTGCAAATGGCATTCAGCGCTTTGGCGTGTTTCAGGATGCCGCCGATGTAATACAGCGCAATCTCGGACAAACCGGCGTAACCGTTGCCGGAGAACAAATTCTTACCGTCTTTCCAGATGGATTGGTGCACATGCATGCCGGATCCGGCATCGCCCACGATTGGCTTGGGCATGAAAGTGGCTGTTTTACCGTATGAATGCGCGACATTATGTATGACATATTTGAGCACTTGATTCCAGTCCGCGCGTTTAACCAGACTGTTGAAACGGGTGCCGATTTCACATTGACCGGCTGTGGCGACTTCATGATGATGCACTTCGACGCCAATGCCCATGTCTTCCAATGTCAGGCACATCGCGGAACGGATGTCTTGCAGCGAATCGACTGGCGGTACGGGAAAGTAACCGCCTTTGATCGACGGGCGGTGACCGATATTGCCGCTTTCGTATTTGATCGCGGAACTCCATGCGGCCTCTTCGGATTCAATTTTGACCGAGCATCCGGACATGCCGGTATGCCAACGCACCGAATCGAAAATAAAAAATTCAGGTTCCGGACCGAAATAAGCCACATCGCCGATCCCGGTCGATTTTAAGTAAATTTCACCCCGCTTGGCCAACGAACGCGGATCGCGGCTATACCCCTTGCCATCCGCCGGCTCGACCACATCGCACGTCATCAGTAATGTCGGTTCATCCATGAAGGGATCCATGTTAGCGGTATCCGGATCGGGGATCAGCAACATATCGGATGCTTGAATACCTTTCCAGCCGCCTATCGATGAACCGTCAAAAGGATGACCATCTTCAAATTTATCCGCATCGAAGGTATGCGCAGGTACGGTAACGTGATGTTCTTTACCATTGGTATCGGTAAAGCGTAAATCAACAAATTTAACTTCATTGTCTTGAATCAATTTCAAAACATCATTTACCACCATTTTTTCTCTCCAGACTAGCGTGACAAATTGTATAAATAAAGCTGCAATTAGATAGAATTATACCAGCACAATAACGCGAATGATTTGAAACGATGCACACAATTGCCATCAAACGGACTGACCCAGCAGAAACTTCCAAGTGTCAGGGTGTGCATTCTACTGTACTATCGCCGGTCAAGTCTTTACGATTCGCACCATAGCAAGACGGAGCGATCGCTTGAATGTGCTGTTTATTCCGCTGAAATCAGAAAAATAGCGTTTCTTACCGAAGAAAATCAAGACCATGTAGTAGCCACATCTGGAATGTCCAACGCACTCACTATACTCAAGGAAGTTTTTGGTTATCCCGCCTTTCGCGGACAACAGGCTGAGGTCATCGAACACCTCGCCAGCGGTGGCGATTGCCTGGTTTTGATGCCGACCGGCGGCGGTAAATCGCTGTGTTATCAAATTCCGGCGTTGTTGCGCGATGGTGTTGCCATCGTCGTGTCTCCGCTGATCGCCTTGATGCAAAATCAAGTCGCGGCGCTGCATGAATTAGGGGTACGCGCAGCGGTGCTGAATTCCTCGTTATCGCAGCAAGCCGCAGCGGAAGTTGAACAGAAGCTTCTGGCGGGTGAATACGATTTGCTGTATGTCGCGCCGGAGCGGTTGTTGACAGCGCGATTCCTCCATCTGATCGCCTGCATTCCAGTTGCGTTGTTTGCCATTGACGAAGCGCATTGTGTGTCGCAGTGGGGGCATGATTTCCGTCCGGAATACATACAGTTATCGGTTCTGCATGAACGTTTTCCGGACGTGCCGCGTATTGCGCTGACGGCAACGGCCGATATGGACACCCGCAAGGAGATTATTGAGCGGCTTGGGTTGGATGAAGCCAGGATTTTTGTTTCCAGTTTTGATCGCCCGAATATCCGCTATCAAATTATCGATAAAACCAACAGCCGGTCGCAATTACTTTCTTTTCTGAGAACCGAACATTCCGGCGATGCCGGTATCGTGTATTGCCTGTCACGTAAAAAAGCCGAGGAAACCGCGGCATGGTTGACCGCCCAGGGTTTGCGCGCGGTCGCCTACCACGCCGGCATGAGCATGCAGGAGCGCAGTCTGAATCAGGAAAGATTTCTGCGCGAGGAAGGTATTGTGATGGTTGCCACCATAGCTTTTGGCATGGGAATTGATAAGCCGGACGTACGGTTTGTCGCGCATCTGGATTTACCCAAAAGCATTGAAGGTTATTACCAGGAAACCGGCCGCGCCGGGCGCGACGGACAATCGGCCAATGCCTGGATGGTGTACGGTCTTGGCGATGTCATTCAACAGCGGCGCATGATCGAAGAATCGGAAGCGCAGCTCAAATTCAAACAAATTGCCGCTCGCAAACTGGAAGCCATGCTGTCACTGTGCGAAACAACCACCTGCCGACGCTTGCGCATGCTGAGTTATTTCGGTGAAACCACCGATGATATGACGGCGTGCGGCAATTGCGATGTTTGTTTGAATCCGCCACAAGTTTGGGATGCCACGGTGGAGGTACAAAAAGCGTTATCCTGTGTTTATCGTGCCGGGCAAAATTTCGGTACGGGGCATTTGATCGATATTTTGCGCGGCAATCTGACCGAACGTGTCAAAGAATGGCATCACGACCGGTTGACTACATTCGGCATCGGTAAAGAATTACCGGAAAAAACCTGGCGCGCGGTATTCCGTCAGATCATCGCACTGGGCCTGCTATCGGCTGACAGTGTAAGTCATGGCGCATTGCACCTGACCGAAGCAAGCCGCGCCGTGTTGAAGGGGCAGCAAGCCGTACAGCTGCGACTGCAAACCCAAGCGGGACAGGCATTTGAAAAACGGCAAAGCAGTGATTTGATGTTGCTGGATGCAACCGAACGATATCTTTGGGAGCAATTACGTGCATGGCGCGCAAAAATGGCTAAAGAACATGGTGTACCGGCGTATGTTATTTTTCACGATGCGACCTTGCGCGAACTGGCGCGGCAGTGTCCGAAAACGCAAGAAGAATTACGCCAAGTCAGCGGTATCGGCGCGCGCAAGCTTGATAAATATGGCGGCTATCTGATTGAAATCCTTCGCAGTTGTGAGTCAGCAGCAGGACAGTAAACTACTTGTTTGAATATTTAGAGTTCTGTTATATACTCGAATCCCTGATTAAATTTGGGTATTTTAAAAAAGAAAGGAACGATTAGAATGATGAAAAAATCAATTTTTGCTGCAACTTTATTAGTTTTCTTAGCTGCTTGTTCAAACGCAAATATGGGTGATCCCAATGCGAGCGCAGATGATTGTAAGTTTGGCGTAGGTGGTAATGGTGAATGCCTCAAAGAAGGACAAGATCCACGTCCTTTCGGCGGAACCAGCAAACCTGGACACTAATCTCCAAGTGTCTAAACATAAAATAAAAAACCGCCCGAAGTGGCGGTTTTTTATTACTACGCAATCCGACCTACATCAGCATCAAGTACAGATTAAATTTGCTTACGACGTGCGGTAAAGCCTATCAAACCTAACCCGACCAGTAATATCGCATAAGTATCGGGTTCCGGAACAGGGCTGATAGTACGGGAAAAAGATGTGACGGGATGTGGGTGTGGCGCTAGAGAACCCACCGAAAAAACCAGCTCACCCCGATTGAAATTAAGCCCAGCCCAATTGACGTACAAATGGTTTGCATCAAAACTCAAGGTGGGTGTGCCGCTCACCGCGGTATTGGAAACCAGACTGAATGATGCAAACGGATTGATACTCGCAGATACATCGCTAATGGCAAAACCATTAAATACAGTAGGCGAGAAATTGCCGCCATGCGCGAAGGAAATCACGAATTCATCGCCGCTGAAGTCTATGGTACCGAAACCATCAACCACATTAGATATTTCCACACCGGAGTTCACCAGATAATCGCCATTACCCGCCGAAGCATACGGCGTACTCAAATTCGGGAAATAGTACTGATAATTGATCGTGTGTCCGTCAAAAACACCGGCATTAGCCATACTGGTGACTGAGCCCAAGCACAGTGCAACAGAAACCACTACCAATCGAAAATAACTTTGCATCATTTCACTCCTTTAAAATTTAACCCGCGCATCAAACAATTCACTGCTAAATCATGCTGCCTATGATGCAGTAAGCACTCTGAATTAAATAGGGAAAAGTGTCATGAAATTAATAAGATGAATGCACCGAATGTGCCCTAGTCGGTTTGTAGTTGGGATTAACCGGGAGGTGAGCGGCTGGTGTCCCGGCCGGCATCGGATTACAACTCGGTTGAATATGGTAAGTGACTAATTTATTGCTGCAATCGTAATTACTGCGAATAGGCGATGTACCAGTATACAAGCTGCAAAATGACGGTTTATTCATCCTGGTTGACAGATCAATCTTGAACAGGACCGGCAGTTAATCCGCAAGCAGTCAAAGAAAAATCATACTTTCTGTAAAACAATACATAAAATCACCATCACAGATCACAAGAAAGTTTTAATGAAACAATCTCACCGTCATAAAAATACCCAGCTAATGTATTCAGGCAGCGCATGAACAAGCTATTGCTATTCGGCTATGGAAATCCCGGACGCGGGGACGATGCATTAGGCCCCCTGCTAGTGGAGCATATCGCTCAGTTACGACTGGCGGATGTCGCTTGCCTTGTTGACATGCAATTGCTGATTGAGCATGCTGCGGATTTAACGGGCTTTGACCGGATTATATTTGTGGATGCGGATATGTCGTGCCAGGAACCTTTTGAATTTTCAGCCGTGACTACGGAAAAAGACGGCAGTTATACCAGTCATGCCTTAACACCGGCAGCGTTGCTGTATGTTTACCAGCAAATCCATTCGCATACCGCACCGCCTGCTTTTCTACTGCGCATCCGCGGTTATCGCTTTGAATTGGGAGATTATTTAAGCATTCAAGCCAATGAAAATCTGGCTGCCGCCATATTAAAAATTCAGCAATGGTATTTACAACAACGATGAAAAAAACGGTTCCGCCATTGAAATTTTTTTGGCTTTTGTTATTGATCATACCGATTCTGATCGCATCACCCCTGGCTTTTGCGCATACCGGTGACGGACCGCATAACGGGTGGCTGCACGGATTCGCGCATCCGTTGAGCGGGCTGGACCATATGCTGGCAATGATTGCCGTCGGCTTATGGGCCGCGCAAGCGCATGGTCGTATTGTCTGGCTTTTTCCGCTGATTTTTGTCGTGGTGATGGGCTTGGGTGGTTTATTCGGCATGATCGCCCTGCCACTCGCTTTCGCGGAGCACGGCATTATGCTGTCGCTGGTGATTCTAGGTGCACTACTCGTTTGGCGCCAACATTTACCGCTCAGCGCCAGTGTGCTGTTGATCGGATTATTTGCGCTCAGTCACGGCTATGCGCATGGCAGCGAAATGCCGCCCAGTATATCGCTGCCCTCCTACGCTGGGGGTTTTATGCTGGCGACGATGCTGTTGCATTTGTGCGGCATCGGCTTGGCCCTGTTGTGCAAAAAATTTGCCGGCACCCGGTGGATTCGTTTTAGCGGTATCATCATTGCCGGTTATGGCGGTTTTTTATTAATCCCGTAAGCCGCCGGATAATGAGGTAATACATGCATGAGCTATCGCTTGCCGAAAGCATCTTACAGCTCATTGAAGACGCCGCGGTTGAGCAAAAATTCACACAAGTCAAAACGGTATGGCTGGAAATCGGCCAACTGGCTTGTGTCGAGCAGGAATCGCTGCGTTTCTTTTTTGCTGTGGTAACGGAAGACAGTATCGCCCGGCAGGCCAAGCTGGAAATTATCGAAATCACTGGACAGGCGATGTGCGATCAATGCCATCAAGTTACTATGATCGCCGCCTACCATCAGGCGTGTCCACAGTGCGGCGGCTATGGGCTGAATGTCACGCAAGGCGATGGCATGCGCATCAAGGAACTGGAAGTGGAATAAAAGGAATCGATTATGTGTACAACTTGTGGTTGCGGCATTGGGCAAACGCGCATTAACGGTCAATCGATGCGGTCGCGGCATCATTCAAATACCCGGCTTCACTATCGCCCGTTGCAATCCGCGCATGATCATGCGCATGAAAAAGTAGCCCCACCCGTAACAGCCGATCACGCTGCGGATACGCTGCATTTCGGCACCGGCATCGCGGGTACGCACGCGCCCGGTATGAGTCAAACGCGAATGGTGAAAATCGAGCGCGATATTCTGGCAAAAAACAACCAATTCGCTGCTGAAAATCGCCGGTATTTAGCCGAGCATGGTATTTTTGCACTGAATCTGGTTTCCAGTCCGGGTTCCGGCAAAACCACGTTGCTCGTCAAAACGATCGAGATGCTGCGCGACCGGTTCCCGATTGCGGTGATCGAGGGCGATCAGCAAACCGACCACGACGCCGCACGTATCCGCGCAACCGGTGTCCCGGCATTGCAAATCAACACTGGTAAAGGCTGTCATTTGGATGCGCACATGATCGGCCAAGCTTTACAGCAAATGGTTGTAGCAGATAACAGCGTGTTATTCATCGAAAACGTCGGCAATCTGGTGTGTCCATCCGGTTTTGATTTGGGTGAAGCGCACAAAGTGGTCATTCTGTCCGCCACCGAAGGCGAAGATAAACCGCTGAAATATCCCGACATGTTTCATGCCGCCGATTTAATGTTGCTGAATAAATGCGATTTGCTGCCCCACTTAACTTTTGATGTCGATTTGACCATTGACTATGCGCACCGCGTTCATCCCGGATTACCCGTGCTGCCAATTTCCGCCACGCAAGGCAGCGGCATGCAGGCCTGGATTGACTGGATTAGCGCGGAATGCCTTCGCGCAGCAGCAAGCGAGTCTCCGCAAAATATCGATTCCGCGCTTGGCTAATCCACACGATACCACTATCCCGCTGGCTATCAGCGGCCCTTCCGTTCTAG